>USBN01000001.1 GCA_900552935.1 uncultured Coriobacteriaceae bacterium
TCTTCCAGCGCCGCCTCCGACAACGTCATCACCGTCGGCGCCTCCCCCTCGCCCCACGCAGAGATCCTCGAGGCCATCAAGCCCGAGCTTGAGGCCCAGGGCTACGAGCTGAAGGTCGTCGAGTACAGCGACTATGTCCAGCCCAACGTCGCGCTCTCCGAGGGCGACCTGGACGCCAACTACTTCCAGCACCTCCCCTACCTGGAGAACTACAACACCGAGAACGGCACTGACCTCGCGAGCGCTGGCGCCATCCACTTCGAGCCGATGGGTCTCTACGCCGGCAAGAGCTCCGACATCACCAACGTGCCCGACGGCGCCAAGATCGCCGTTCCCTCCGACGCCACCAACGAGGCTCGCGCGCTGCTGCTGCTCCAGGACCAGGGCGTGATCAAGCTCACCGACGGCGTGGGCCTCGAGGCCACCGCCAACGACATCGTCGAGAACCCGCACAACGTCGAGCTCGTCGAGGTTGAGGCCGCTGCCGTTCCCCGCTCCCTCCAGGACGTCGACTTCGGCGTGATCAACGGCAACTACGCGCTCTCCGCCGGCCTTGACACCTCCGCCACCCTCGCCAGCGAGGGTGCCGACTCCGAGGCCGCCCAGACCTACGCCAACATCGTCGCCGTCCGCAATGGCGACGAAGACTCCGAGAAGACCCAAGCCCTCCTGAAGGCCCTCACCTCGGACACCGCCCGCAAGTTCATCGAGGACACCTACAAGGGCTCCGTCATCCCGGTGTTCTAAGAGGCATCAGCCCCATATGATGGGACCAACGCCCCCGTCTCGCGTGCAGAGACGGGGGCGTTGCTGCATACTTGCAGCTATGACTACTTCATTTGCCGAGCTCGGGCTAAACGAGCAGATTCTCGCCGGGGTCAACGCCCTCGGCTTCACAGAGCCAACTCCCGTCCAGGCAGCTGCCATCCCCGCCGTCCTCGACAGCAGAGACGTACTCGCCAGCGCGCAGACCGGCACGGGCAAGACCTGCGCCTTCACCCTGCCGACGCTCCAGCGCATCGCCGAGACGAAGGGCAAGGCCTCGCCCAAGAAGCCCCGCGCCCTCGTCATCACGCCCACGCGCGAGCTCGCGGCGCAGATCGAAGACGTCACGAAGGAGGTCTGCGCGCAGACCGGCCAGTCGACCGTCGTCGTGATGGGCGGCGCCAAGTTCGACAAGCAGATTCGTGCGCTTGAGAAGGGCTGTGACCTCCTCGTCGCCACCCCCGGCCGCCTCATCGACCTCATGGAGCATGACCACGTGAGCCTCTCCGAGGTCCAGGTCCTCGTTCTCGACGAGGCCGACCGCATGCTCGACATGGGCTTCTGGCCGAGCGTCCGTCGCATCGTGAAGGCCTGCCCCGAGAAGCGCCAGACGCTCCTGTTCTCCGCGACCATCCCGCCCAGCATCAAGGGCACGGTCGACGCCATGCTTCCAGACCCGGTCGTGGTCGAGATTGCCCGCGTCGGCGAGACGGCCGCCACGGTTGACGAGCACCTTTGCCCCGTCACCCAGGGCGACAAGATCTCGCTGCTCGAGGCCCTCATGAAGCAGGAGAGCTTCGAGCGCGTGCTCGTCTTCTGCCGCACCAAGATGCGCGTCGACGGCGTGTGCGGCACCCTGAAGAAGAGTGGGATCAAGGTCGATGTCATGCACGCAGACCGCCCGCAGAAGGCTCGCGAGAAGGCGCTCGAGCGCTTTCGCGATGGCAAGATTCGCGTGCTCGTCGCCACGGACGTCATGAGCCGCGGCATCGACGTCTCCGGCATTGACGCCGTCGTGAACTTCGACGTGCCCATGGACCCGGAGGATTACGTCCACCGCATCGGCCGCACGGGCCGCGCCGGCGCCGCGGGACAGGCCTACACCTTCATGGCGCCAGACGAGGTGACCCCGCTTCGAGAGATCGAGTACTTCACCAAGAAGCTCATTCCCCTCTTTGACCTCGAGGGATTCTCGTACTCTGAGGGCCGCATCGTTCCCAACGAGCGCCGCAGCACCTCCAAGCCCACCCGCAGTCTCTTCAGTGGCTCACGCGGTCGCGGCCGCGGCCCTCGTGGCGGCCGCTACGGAAGACACTTCTAGGCGACGCGGGACACGAAACGAACGACACGCAATAGCAGGGCCATCGACGCAGGTCGATGGCCCTTTCTCATACTCTTACGCCGAGGTTGTCGAACAGGCGATCCAGCCACGCGGTCAGGCCTCGCTTGTGGCCATCCCGCTCGCGACAGACGCCGCCTTCTTCTTGGCGCGCCTCTCTCGGAAGAACGTCCTCAACTCGTCCGCGCACTCCTGCTCAAGCACTCCGGGCCTCACCTCAAACTCGTGGTTAAGCCTCTCGTCATGGCTTACGTCGAAGAGGGTGCCAAGCGCACCGCCCTTTGGGTCCGGCGCGCCATAGACGCACTTATCGATGCGCGAGTTGACCATAAGACCTGCGCACATGATGCAGGGCTCGAGCGTCACGTAAACGGTGCAACCCGTAAGGCGCCAGCGGTCAAGCACTCGGGCAGCAGCGCACATGGCGGAGAACTCCGCGTGAGCCGAGGGGTCACGATCGGTCTCGCGACGATTATGCGCCCGCGCCACGACCTCGCCATCGCACACGACGACGGCGCCGATGGGCACCTCGCCCTCCTCGGCTGCCAAGCGCGCCTCATCAAGCGCCAGGCGCATGTAATCCTCGTCCGTCATGGCGCTCCCCTCGTCCGCCTTAGCCGCCGCATGGCGGTTGTCGAACCTACAGCATACCCAATGCGCCCGGATCCAGTGGAAGGGGAGGAACTGGACCCGGGCGCGGGAGGCGACCTTTCGCTTGAGGCTAGAGGTCGCGTATGAAAGAGCTAGCTAGCGTCACTCGCATATGCGGCGGGCGCGAAAGCCGTGCTACTTGGCGATGTCCTGGAACATCTCCCAAGCCTCGACGTCGGTCATGCCCTCGTGGACGATCTTGTTGACGCACTGGGCCATCTCGATGGGGTGCGTGGACTGGAAGATGTTACGGCCCATGTCAACGCCGTGGGCACCCTTGCGGATGACGTCGTAGGCAAGGTGCAGGGCGTCCTTCTCGGGAAGCTTCTTGCCACCGGCGACGACGATGGGCACGGGGCAGGCAGCCACGACCTCCTCGAAGTCATCGCAGTCATAGGTCTTGACCATCTGGCAGCCCATCTCGGCGATGATGCGGGTCGCGAGCTTGAAGAAGCGCGGGGTGCGCTCCATGTCCTTGCCCACGGCGCAGACGCCGAGCGTCGGGATGCTGTAGCGGAAGCCGGCGTTGATGGTCTGGCTCAGGTTGTCGATGGAGGACAGCTGGCCGTCGCCACCGATGAAGGTCTGAACGGCCATGCAGTCGGCGTTCATACGGATGGCGTCCTCGACGTCCACAGCGATGACCTCATGGGAGAGATCAGCCTGGAGCATGGAGGAGCCGGAGGTGGTGCGGAGGGCGATGCCCTTCGTGATCTCGGGCGGGACGCAGGAGCGAATGGCACCGCGGGTGCCCATGAAGCAGTCGACGTAGGGGGCGAGCTTCGGCAGGAGCAGGTCAAGACGCTCGAGACCGGCGGTGGCGCCCATGAAGTAGCCGTGGTCGAAGGCGAACATGACGGTGTTGCCGCTCTTGGGGTTGAAGATGTTGGAGAGATGCTTCTTCATGCCCCAGTCAAGGCTGTTGGCGCCCTTGACGTAGAAGCCCTTGTCGTTCGCAAACGGGGTGTCGACGTGGTAGTCGTGAGCGACCTTCAGTCCATCCAGATCAGCCATAGGTGGATTCCTTTCCTCGTTCGCCTCCCACGCCCCCGCGGGAGGTCGCCAGTATGGTAGCGATTTGACAGATGCGGCCCGCGCCAGCGAATGCGCTGCGCAAGCATGAGGCGGAGCCTCCGTGGTATCGGACGACAATGTCCCCACTCGTGTGTGCCCCGCGTGAGAGCGTGCGCGAGTCGCCAGGCGAACGACCTCACGCGGGGCAAACGGGGACGCCGCCGAGCGGCGACGCCCCCCCTTGCAAGGAGCGAAGCGACAGCTTAGAAGCTGTAGTCGTTCATGTTGTCCTTGGTGAAGACGAGGCGCTCGGGCAGGAGCACGACGCCGTTGTTCTCGTCGAGCGTCTCAGCGCCCTCGGAGATGGAGTCGTTGGCCTCGACGGTGACGTCACCGATACTCGGGATGGAGATGGTGTCGCCAACCTTGACGGTGTTGCCAGCGGCGAGGTAGGCAGCGACGTAGCAGCCCATGGCGCCCTGGACGGCGCAGTCCCAGAGGCCCCAGTTGTAGATGGTGCCGTGCTCGCAGTAGCTCTTGATGGACTGCGGGGAAGCGAAGCCCGTGATCGTAATCTTCGTGGCGTCGTAGCCCTTGTTCTCGGCGGCCTGGAGCTGGCCGGGGAGAGCGGTGGAGTCGTTGCAGATGATCAGGTCAATGTCGGGGTAAGCGTCGAGAACGGCCTCGCCGGTCGTGATGGCGAGCTCGGCGTCCTGGTTGCTGTAGTAGTTGTCAGCGACCTTCTTCCAGTTCGGGTAATCCTTCTGGATGATGGCCTCAGCGGCAACCTGCCAGGAGTTCTGGTCGGTGACGGTGGCCTGAGAGTAGTGCCAGACGTAGGTGATCTCGTCGGCAGAGGGATCCTTGCCGCGCTCCTTGAGGCCATCGACGGACATATCGACGAGCATCTGACCGAGGATCTCAGGGGTGCCCTGGGAAACCATGAGGGTACGGTCCTCGACCTGGGCGTCGGAGTCCCAGGTGGTGACGACAATACCGGCGTCCGTGGCCTTCTTCAGGGCGTCAGACACACCAGCGGCGTCAACCGTGGAGATGCAGAGGGCGTCGACGCCATTGGCGACGGCCTGGTTGATGACGGCGACCTGAGCGGACGCGGAAGCGGTGGAATCGCCGATGTAGTCAACGGTGATGCCCCAGTCCTTGGCGTACTTCTGAGCGCCGTCGTTGGCGGACTCGAAGAAGGCGTTGCCGGTCACCTTCGGGATGAAGGCGACGGTCTTGCCGGTGATGTCTCCGCCCTCGGCAGCACCGCTGGCGGCAGCGGTGGTGGCGGCGGAACCAGAACCACCACAGCCGGCCAGGCCAAGGCCTGCGACGGCGGCGCCAGCACCGGCAACCTTCAGGAATCCGCGACGAGTCATGTTCTTCATAACTAACGAACCTCCCTTATCTTGCCCATTATTGGGCACTTGCCTCCGAACTACCCTTCCTTGCAAACAGCGAGCGCAGCCACGGGACGATTCCCGTGTTTGTCGCCGCAGAACGCCCAACGATGACCGCGACAAGCAGGACACCAACCGGAATGTCGAGGTACTGGGTGCCGATCTTGAAGCAGAGCGGGAGACCGAAGCGAAGGAACGCGATGGCGAGAGATGCCAGGGCGGTTCCGATGATCGATCCCTTGCCGCCCGTGGAGAGCGTGCCTCCGAGGACGACGGCCGTGATGATGTCCATCGTGAGATCGCCACCGAGATCGGACTTAGCGGTGCCGAGGTACGCGGTGAGAACGGTGCCGGCGATGGCAGCGGCGAGCGCGCTCAGGACATACGTGGACATTATCACCCTACGCGTATTAATGCCCGAATATTCGGCAGCCGAGGGGTTTACGCCGGTGAGTATCACCTTGCGGCCATACTTGGTCTTGTGAAGCAGGATGTAAGCGACCACGAGCATGACAACATAGATGATGATCTGGAACGGGATCTCGCCGCCGGCCTTGTAGTTCGCGATGAATTTGAACTCGTCGGGGAAGCCTCCGATGGACTCGTACGAGGCGGTGCTGGAAAGCGTGGAGACGAGCAGGGCGAGGCCGGAGTACAGGAAGCTACCGCCCAGGGTAATGACCATCGCTTGTACGCCGCAATAGCCAATCAGGAAGCCAGAGAGCGCGCCACAGAGGCAGACGACGACGGTAGCGAGCGCAACGGCGGCCCAGATGGACAAGCCGAAGTCCTGCCAGGATACGCCGATGATGATCGACGTGAGGCCAACGAGCGAGGCAACCTGAATGTCGATGCCGCCAGTGCACATGACGAGCGTGACAAAGAGCGACAGGATGAACACGGCAAGGTTGTCGTTGATGCTGGTGAAGAGGAGTGCCGGACGCAGGAACTTGGGGTTGGCACCGCCAAAGATGGCGAACTCCAGGACGATAAGAACCACGAGCAGGATGTTCCAGGCGGACTGGCCGCGGGTAAGCACCTTCTTGAGCTTATCCATTACTGCTCACCGCCCTTCTCGGCGTTGGCATCCGCAGCAGGGGCCTCCGCAGCGGGAGCCGAGGCGGAGACGCGGGCAGCAAGCCTCGCGTGACGGTTGTTGACGAGCGAGCGGTGCTGGATCACGGCGTCGACGACGACGATGACGAGCAGGATGATACCGGTGATCGCGTTGTCGTAGTTGGACGAGAAACCCATGAAGACGAGCAGGTAGGAGATCGAAGCCATGATGACGGCGCCGATGGCAGAGCCGATCACGGAGCCGACGCCGCCGGCGAGCGAGATACCACCGAGGACGCAGGCCGCGATGGCCTTCATCTCATAGCCATTGCCGCTCATCGGGGTGACGAAGCCGATGCGGCTGCAGAAGATCACGCCACCGATGGAAGCCATGACCGCGCAGATCACGTAGGCGAGCATCTTCGTCTTGAGCGTGGGCAGGCCGACGAGCGTAGCACCCTGGGCGTTGTCGCCCACGGCCACGAAGTAACGGCCCTGACGCGTACGGGTGAGGATGAGGTGGATGATGATGACGAGCGCGATGACGGCGCAGTAGTAGACCGTCAGGGGGCCAACCAGCGTAACGGACGAGAAGTCCTTGAAGGACTTGGGCAGGTTCTCAACCCAGGCACCATTCGTGTACAGGTAGATGATGCCGCGCAGGATGCCGTTGACGCCGAGGGTGAAGATCAGCGATGGCGCACCCATGATGCAGACGCCCCAACCGTTGATGAGGCCGATGACGACGCCAATGATGATGGCGACGACGATTGCGACCACGAGCGACTGCCCGTCGCGCAGGAACGTGCCGACGACGGCGGCGACGAGGCCAAGGTTCGAGCCGACGGAAACATCGATCTCACCAATGAACAGGACGAAGGCCATACCAACTGCAATAAGCGTGTAGACGACGGACGTGTTGAAGCACGCGGAGACGTTGGACGGGCTCAAGAACATCGGGTTCATGAAGCCAACGATGGCAAACAGCGCGATGAGGAAGATCAGGCTGGTGAGCTCGCGCGCCTTAAAAAGCTTCTTTACCTTCTCCATCGATTACACCTCTTTCCTCTGGTCGCTATCCGAACGGGTCTCTTCGATCTGGCGGTTTAGGCTCATGCCGACACCGCCTCCTTGTCGCCGGAGACGCCAAAGGCGGCGGCCATGAGGTTGTCCTGCGTGATATCCGCCTTCTTGAACTCGCTGTTGATGCGGCCCTGGAACATGACCACGGCGCGGTCGGCGAGCTCGACGACCTCCTCCATGTCAGAGGAGATGAGAAGAATCGAAACCCCGGTCTTGCGGAGCTCTTGGAGCACGGCGTAGACGTCGCCACGAGCCGCGGCGTCGATGCCGCGGGTGGGCTCGTCGAGGATGACGAGCTTGGGCTCGGTCGCGAAGATACGGCCGATGATGATCTTCTGCTGATTGCCGCCGGAAAGGCCGCCAACCTCCTGGTCGAGGCCCGTTACCTTGGTGCGGAAGTCATTGACGTAGCCCTGGCTGATCTCGTCAGCCTTCTTGGAGTTGAGCAGGAAGCTGCCGATCTTCTTGCCGCAGAGCAGCGAGCTCGTCGTGTTCTCGGAGACATCGCGAATGCGGAAGAGGGCGTCGGCGAAGCGGTCCTCGGGCAGGTAGTTAACGCCGGCGTTGATGACGTCAGGCGTCTTCATGCCCGTGATGTCGCGACCGTCGAGGAGCACCTTGCCGCCCAGCACCTTGTCGCGGCCGAAGATGGTGGTCGCCATCTCGGTGCGGCCGGCGCCCACGACGCCAGCCATGCCCACGATCTCGCCGGGGTAGACCTTGAGGTTGACATCGGCGAAGCCATAGCCGCTGAAGTCCTTGAGCTCGAGAACGGGCCTCGCGTCGTAGTCGATAACGTCAGACGCGACAACCTTCTCCTTCTCGATGTTGCCGGCATCGGGCGGAAGCAGGCCGCGGACGAGGTCCTCGCGCGTGAATTCCTTCACGCTGCCCTGCATGGCAACGATGCCGTCGCGGAGAATGGCGACCGTCGTGGCGAGCTCGAAGACCTCGGCCAGACGGTGGGTGATGTAGACGATGCCAATGTTCTTCTTCTGCAGCTCATGCACGCAGTTGAACAGGCTCTGGACCTCGTCGAAGGTGAGTGCCGAGGTGGGCTCGTCGAGGATGAGCACCTCGGGGTCGCGCATGAGGCCACGGAGAATCTCGACCATGCCCTGCTCCGCGATGGAGAGCGTGAGGGCCTTGCGGTCGAGGTCCATGTGCCAACCCGTGGTATCCATGACCTTCTCGAGACGCTCGGACAGCACGGAGGGCTTCTCGTTGAAGCCAATCGTGATGTTCTCGCGCACGGTCATGTTCGGGAACAGCATGGGCTCCTGCGGAACCATATAGATGCTGTGGGCGAGAGCGGCCTTAGGGTTGGAGATGTCAACCTTGTCTCCGCCGATCTCGATCTCTCCGCTATCAGCCGAGTAGATGCCCATGATGATCTTCATGAGCGTCGACTTACCAGCGCCGTTACCTCCGATGAGTGCGAGCACCTCGCCCGGACGGACCTCCAGGCTAATGCCCTTCAGGACCGCGTTGGTTCCGAAGGACTTATAGATGTCGTGCACTGACAGAAGCGTGTCACGGCTCTGGATGTCCTCGACAACCTCGCGGAGGGCATGCGTGGCGCCCGTCATGGGCGTCGTCTGGGTATCGTTGGTCATTCGATTCCCTCCCCTTTGGACAAATGACACAGTCAGCAACGAAATACTTCGATACGCCTAAGACGGTATCCATTCGAGTCCGCCCGCCAAATGACGTGGAGACCGAACGGTAGAAATTGGCCAACGAACGGTAATTTGCTCACGAGGTGGACGATTGTCCAGAATTGTAAGCAATCAAGTGTCGCCATAACAGGCTTGTGGCGACCCACCAACCAGGCCCAACATATTGCGGACAGATTTGCATTTCACGCAGCAGCTTTGTTTCACGCGGATTACACCCCATATAAATGCGATTATTTACGCGCCAGCATCCCATTGGTGCTGTTCGCCTAGGAGTTCAGACCTCTCGCGGGAATTACCATCGCATTCGATTGACTCTCCCTTATGCGAGGGGTATAGCAAAAGCGTACTTTTGTTGGTTGCTTCAACATTTGTTCGCTTTTAAGGGCTCATTCAGAGCCCCACATGAAAGCGGCCGCGCGGCACGGGAGTGGCCATGCGGCAGAGAGGCGCGCACGAGGAGAGGGGGCGGCACATGGCCGATGCAGACTACCAGTTGATGCTCAAGGCAACCTGGTACTACTACATGGAGAACTACACCCAGCAGCAGATCTCACAACTTCTGGGCGTGAGTAGGGCCAAGGTCATTCGCCTTCTCGACGAAGCGCGCGCCACCGGGGTCATCCGCTTCCTGTTCCGCGAGGATGACCGCGCCCGCATGGAAGTCGAGCGCGAGCTGATTGGCCACTTCGGCCTCGAGGACGCCTTCGTCGTGCCCACGCCCGCCCACACCGCGGACCTCACGCAGAGCATCGCCCAGGCGGCCTCCGTCTACATCGCGGACCACCTGCGCGCGGACGGCTTCCTCAACATCGGCTATGGCGACATGACGGGCCTCATTCTCGACAACCTCGCCTCGAGCCGACGCTCGGACATCAACGTCGCGAGCCTCACGGGCGGCGTGAGCTACTACCTGCCCAAGGTGAGCTCCGAGGTCTTCGCGATGCACCTCTATCTCGTGCCCTCGCCCCTGATCCTCTCCTCCGCCGAGCTCAGGGACCAGCTCCTCAAGGAGCCGGCGATCCAGGACGTCTTCCGTATGACCTCCCACGCGGACATGACCGTCGTGGGCGTGGGAAGCATGGATGAGGACGCCACGATCATCCGCAACGGCATCCTCTCCAAGACGGACTTCGCGCTCCTCAAGATGCAGGGCGCCGTGGGAGACATCCTCAACCACTTCATCGACGCAGATGGCAATCCCGTTGGCACCTCCATCGAGGACCGCATCGTCAGCTCGAGCCTCGACAAGCTCCAGAGCATGCGCAACGTCATCGGCGCGGCGGGAGGCTCCGTAAAGGTGCCCGCCATGCACGCGGCCCTCACGCACGGTTATTTCAACGTCCTCGTCACGGACGAACAAACGGCAAAGGAACTCCTCGAGTATTCGACCAAGAGCTAGGAGATGTACGCCATGGCAAAGTACCTGATGGCAATGGACGCGGGAACCGGCAGCGTGCGCGCTGTCATCTTCTCCACCGAAGGCGACCAGGTGGGCTGTGTCCAGAAGGAGTGGACCCACAACGAGGATCCCCGTTGGCCCGGCAGCATGGACTTCGACTGGGTAACCAACTGGGAGCTTGCCCGCGCCTGCGTGAGCGAGGTTCTCGCCGAGACGGGCATCGATGCCTCGGACATCGCCGCCGTCTCGACCACCTGCATGCGCGAGGGCATCCTCCTCTATGACGAGGAGGGCAACGAGATTTGGGCTTGCGCCAACGTCGACGCCCGCTCAAACGACGAGGTGGGCGAACTCATCGCCATGAACCCGGAGCTTGAGGCGGAGCTCTACCGCGAGAGCGGCCAGACCTACGCCCTCGGCGCCCTCCCGCGCCTGCTGTGGGTCAAGAACAAGATGCCCGAGATCTACGAGAAGACCGCCCGCATCGGCATGTTCAACGACTGGCTCATCTACAAGCTCACCGGCGAGCTGGCCGTCGAGCCCTCCAACGGCTCGACCACCGGCATCATGAGCCTCGAGACCCGCAACTGGGACCCGACCATCGCCGAGCGCTGCGGCCTGCGCACCGACATCTTCGGCGCGGTCAAGGAGAGCGGCGAGCTCGCCGGCCACGTCAACGCCAAGGGCGCCGCTGACACCGGCCTCGCCGAGGGCACGCCCGTCATCGTTGGCGGCGGCGACTGCCAGCTTGGCATGATCGGCGTGGGTGCCTGCCTCCCCAACCAGGCCGGCGTCTTTGGCGGCAGCTTCTGGCAGTACGAGTTCAACACCGACAACGCTGCCACCGACCCGCAGTGCCGCGTGCGCGTAAACTGCCACGCCACCCCGGGCGTCTGGCAGTACGAGGCGCTCGCCTTCAAGCCGGGCCTCGTCATGCGCTGGTTCCGCGACGGCTTCTGCCAGGCGGAGAAGGAGCAGGCCAAGGCCGAGGGCCGCGACGTCTATGACGTCATGAACGAGCACGCCGAGAAGGTCCCCGCGGGCTCCTACGGCATGCTCTGCTGCTTCAGCGACGTCATGAACTACATCCACTGGACGCACTCCTCGCCCACCTTCACCAACTTCGAGCTCGAGCCGGAGAAGTTCAACAAGTACACCTTCTACCGCGCCATCCTCGAAAACACGGCGCTGCTCGTCCGTGGTCACATCGACCTCGTCCGAGAGGCCACAGGTAACGAACCCGACGAGCTCATGTTCGCCGGCGGCGCCTCAAAGAGCCCTCTCTGGAGCCAGATCGTCGCCGATGTCACGGGCAAGACGGTCAAGGTCCCCGTGGTGAAGGAGGCCACCGCCCTTGGTGCCGCCATCATCGCCGGCACCGGCGTGGGCATCTACCCGAGTGTCTCCGAGGGTGCCAAGCGGGTCGTCAAGTTCGAGCGAACCTTTGAGCCCAACCCCGAAAACGCCGCCGTCTACGAGGAGCTTTACAAGACGTGGTGCGAGGTCTACAAGGCCCAGTTTGCGCTGAGCGAGGCCGGTGTGACCAAGAGCATGTGGCGCGCCCCCGGCCTGTAACGTCCTCGCACGCCGCGGTGGCTCGCAGCTATGCGCCACCGCGGCGCCGATCCGCCCATCGGGCAGGCGCGAGCGTTTGCCCGCCAGCAGTCCGACCGCGCACGCTCGCGTATCAATTAGTCCCAGTCCGCACGCCCAATTAGTCCCAGTCCGCACGCCCAGCACCTGGGTGAGTAAAAGGAGTAGAACATGGCAGAGACCTTCGTCGTCAACGAGAACGACTTCGAGTATCGCTTCGGTGATTCCGGCCCCAAGTACCTCATGAAGGGCCCGCGCATGAACTTCGCGCTGGTACAGTTCCAGCCCCACCAGAACTTCCAGGCCCACCACCACAACATCATGGAGGAGAACTTCTTCATCCTCGAGGGCAAGGTCGACATCGTGGTCGACGGCGTCGTGCACACGCTGTCCGCCGGAGACTTCATTCACATTGGCCCGGGTGAGGTCCACTTCGTGAACAACCCGTATGACGAGCCCATCAAGATGGTCTCCACCCTCGCCCCCTTCCAGGAGGTCGACAAGGTCGAGGACCCGAACCCCGAGTACTAGAGGCATCGTGCCCGACACGAAAGCCTCGTGTTCGGTAGAATGTTCTTCTGCTCGGAGGAGTGGCAGAGCGGTTGAATGCGGCGGTCTTGAAAACCGTTGGGCGGCTCGTCCGTCTCGAGAGTTCGAATCTCTCCTCCTCCGCCATTTGACAGCAAGCGGGGCGGCGACGGTAGTGTCGCTGCCCCGCTTTTGCTTACCCCGGAATGACCAGCGCCGCGCCGGGCCAAATCCCGAGCCGGTCCACGCTCGGCCGCCATGGCACCTGGGTATACTCCATACCAAACGTCGCAGGAAGCGACATTACTGCAAGGAGACACCATGCCTGCCATTATCGCCATCGTCGTCATCGCGATTGCCGTCGCGCTCTTCTGCATCAAGATGAGCAACGACATCGTTCGCGCTTCCAATCGCTGCGACAATGCCTGGGATCAGATTAACGCCCAGCTCAAGCGCCGCGCAGACCTCATCCCCAACCTCGTCGAGACCGTCAAAGGCTACGCTTCGCACGAATCCGGCACGCTCGAGGCCGTCATCGCCGCTCGCAACGGCGTTGCCGCCGCAGCCACGCCCGAGGATGTCATGGCCGCCAACAGTCAGCTCACCGGCGCCCTCCGCCAGCTCTTCGCCCTTTCCGAGAGCTACCCCGACCTGAAGGCCAATGCCAACTTCCAGCAGCTCCAGGCGCAGCTTGAAGAGACCGAGAACAAGATCGTCTACGCCCGCCAGAGCTACAACGACTGCGTCCTCATGTTCAACAACGCCATCCAGACCTTCCCCGGCAGCCTTTTCGCCGGCGGCCGCACGCCCAGGAAGGGTTTCGAGATTTCCGAGGCTGACGCCACCGCACCCCGGGTACAGTTCTAGTCTCGCCCACATATAGGCCGGAAGGCCCCATCCCATTTCGTCGCATTCTCGCGCTTTGCGCTCGAAAAATGCTCCTCAATGGAATGGGGCCTTCCTCTACGTAGTCGAGACGTTTCCCTTGGCTTCATCTTTCAACTTGCACTTAAGAAGCGAATGGAAAGCGCTGTAACGGGCGCGGCGGGGCGAGGGGAAGGTTGAGAGGCATTTTCGAAGCGCGCAACGCGCGCGAGCATGCCTCGATGCCTTCCCCTCGCCCCGCCGCTTGGGGATCCGTTAGCAGCCGGCCATGATCTGGATTCCGGCGCTGCAGCCGAGACGGTCGGCCCCGGCCTCGACCATGGCGCGGGCCTCGTCAGCGGTGTGGATGCCACCGGCGGCCTTGACCAGGCAGCGGTCGCCCACGGTCTTGCGCATAAGGGCGACATCGGCCACGGTAGCGCCACCGGTGGAGAAGCCCGTGCTCGTCTTCACGAAGGTCGCTCCAGCCTCGACGGAGAGTTCGCAAGCCTTGACCTTCTGCTCGTCCGCGAGCAGGCAGGCCTCGATGATGACCTTCACGCACTTGCCGTCAGCAGCCTTCACAACGGCGGCGATGTCGTCGCGGACAGCGTCGTACTCGCCATCGAGCAGCCAACCGATGTTGATGACCATGTCGACCTCGTCAGCGCCCGCCTCGACGGCAAGGCGAGTCTCAGCGGCCTTGGCCTCGGTCAGCATGGCACCGAGGGGGAAGCCGACGACGCAGCACGTGTTAACCTCGCTGCCGGCCAGCTTCTCGTGGGCAAGCGGTACCCAGCAGGTGTTCACGCAGACAGAGGCGAAGTTGTACTCCAGAGCCTCGTCGCAGAGCTCCTCGATCTGAGCGCGCGTGGCGTTGGCCTTAAGCAGCGTGTGGTCGATCATGCGGTTAAGTTCCATGGTTCCTCCCTTGCTTAGCGCCCGCAGGCGCTCTGCCTACAAAGCGAGACACGCCAAAGGTGTGCCTGGCTTCAAAGGCAGATTTGCTTTGCTGAAGACTGGCGCGCGACCAACCGCGAGATAACTTTTGTAGCACCAGAGCTCATATCCAAATGAAAGGCCCGGGCCGCCGCCAGCTTTCGCCACGCGACAGCGCCGGGCCAGTTCCTCTGGAAAGGATTCCATCAAATTTGATGGTATGCGCCCGTGAGGCGCGGAGATGCTTACTGCTCGAGAGCAGCGACCAGCTTCTCCTTGAGCTCGTTCTTGTCAACGATGTTGGTAAGAACGACCTTGCGCTCATCAGGAACGCCCTTGATGAAGTCAGCAAGATCACGGCCGACGACGAAGAGGTCAGCCGTCTCAGGAGTGACATCGGAGGTGGTGGTGTGACCGACGGTGATGTCGCTCTTGCCGAGCTCCTTGAGGACGCTCTCGATGTTCATCTGGACCATAAGGCTGGTGCCGAGGCCAGAACCACAAGCGCACATAATGCTGCGGACTTCCATGTTTCCTCTTTTCATATCGCGATTGGCCGGAGGGCCAGCCGCTTGTTGGCGATACGCGGATGCCCGCGCATATCAGATATTACCCAATTGCGGGGCCGAAGCCGCAGCCCCAACCCCGCAACCGGTAAGTGACACTATTAAAGGGTTAGACGGATAACACGAGCTAAAGCGCCATGTTGGTCGCTAACCCTCCGCAGCAGATGCTACTCGGCAACAGCAGCCTTGGGCTTCGGGGCGACGAAGTTGTAAACGATCGGCACGATGAAGCAAAGGAGGCAGATGACGAACAGCGGCATGCCAGGGGTGGCCTGAGCGAGGTTACCGAACACGATGCCGAGCCAGGAGAAGTCAGCATCAGAGAAGGTAGTGGAGGTGAAGCCCAGAGCCGTGAAGACGGGCATGCAGATGGCAGGCAGGAAGGTGATGAGCAGGCCGTGGACGAAAGCACCGGCGACGCAGCCCTTGAGACCGCCCTCAGCGTTGCCGAAGACACCAGCGGAAGCGCCGCAGAAGAAGTGCGGGACAACGCCGGGGAGAATCAGGGCAACGGGAGCGAGGTTGGCGTCGATGGCCATGAGGATGAGGAGGCCCACGATGCCGCCAACGAAGGAGACAAGGAAGCCGATGATGACCGCGTTAGGAGCGTACGGGAAGCAGACCGGGCAGTCGATGGAGGGGATGGCGCCAGGGACGAGCTTCTCGGAGATGCCCTTGAAGGCGGGGACGATCTCGCCGACGATCAGACGGACGCCGGAAAGAACGATGTAGACGCCACCAGCGAAGGCCATGCCGGACTCGAGGGCCCAGACGATCCAGTTGCTCGTGGTCTCGGTACCAACGTTGAGGAGGACGTTAAGGTTGGAGAACTGCGTCGGGTCAGCATCGAGGATGCCGTTGGCAACAGCAACACCGGTCACGATGAGGAAGAAGATCATCATCGTCATGGAGATGGCGACGGTGGTGTCACGCAGGAAGATGAGACGCTTCGGGAAGTTGATGTCCTCGGTGGACTTGC
Source organism: uncultured Coriobacteriaceae bacterium (assembly GCA_900552935.1). GTDB lineage: Bacteria > Actinomycetota > Coriobacteriia > Coriobacteriales > Atopobiaceae > Parolsenella. Next base: position 15,859 of record USBN01000001.1, read on the forward strand.
CGCCCTTGAAGAGCTTGCCAACCTGGCCGGCAATGGCGTAGCCGATGCCGCCGAAGTGGCCGAAGCCCACGGCGTCACCAGCACCAGTCACCTTGCGGAAGGTGGGCTGGCAGTAAGCCGGGGAGAGAACCATGATCATGGCGAGGACGCAGCCACCGCCGATGATGAGCATCGGGCCCTCGAGGCCACCGATGCTGAGCACGACGGCGAGCATGCAAGCCATGTACAGCGTGTGGTGACCGGTGAGGAAGATGTAGTGCATGCGAGAGAAGCGGGCAAGCAAGATGTTCAGAACCATGCCGACGCACATGATCAGAGCGGAGTCAGAGCCGAACTGGGCGAGGGCCATGGAAACGACGGCCTCGTTGTTCGGGACGACGCCCTGCATGTGGAAGGCGTAGTTGAACAGCTCACCGAAGGCGAGCAGGGAACCAGTCTGCAGGTAGCTAGCACCAGCAGAGAGCACGAGGAAGCCGACGACGGTCTTCACGGTGCCCATAACGATATCCTCGATAGCCTTGCCCTGGAGGGCGAGACCCACGAGAGCAAGGAGGCCGACTAGCAGCGCCGGCTCGGACAGAATGCTGACGATAAAGTTAATAACAGCCATTCTTTCCTTCCTTTCCTTCCAACTTACTTCCTATAAATGCCGCGGTTCGTGGCTGCGGACACTCCGCGCGGCGCGATCGCCAAAATCAAGAAGTTATGCCTCGGCAGGGGCGACGAAATCGGCGTAAACCTCATCCGCGTCCTTGGCCTCGGCAATCTTGGTGATGTTGGCGGGATCACTGAACATAACGGCGAGCGAGCGCATGACCTCAATGTGAGAGTCGGCGTCCTCAGCGGCGAGCGTCACGAGCAGGCGGACATCCGGGCCCTCCTCCTTGAAGCGGACGGGCTCGCGAAGCACGGTGACGGCAAGCTGCTGCTTGATGACGCCCTGCTCGGGGCGGGCATGAAGAAGGGCGAGATCGGGGCAGATCACGAAGTAGGGGCCAAACTCCTTGGCGTTCGAGATGATGCCGTCGATGTAGTCGCTCTTGACGTAGCCCTGGTCGACGAGCGGCTGCACCGCGACGTGGACGGACTCCTCCCAATCAGAGACCTTCTCGATGATCTGCACGTTCTCGCGCTTGAGCATGTCCTCCATACCGGCCATGGACAAACCCCTTTCTGCACTAAAAAGGCATAGTTCCATTCATATTCTTCACCAATTGTACACGACAGGAGAGATTTGGGCTTCCGATTTCCTGGTTTTTCCTGTTTTGCCCATCCTGCTTCCCGCTTACGGTAGGTATTTGGCGGCGAACGGTAGGATCAGCTCTGTTCAATAATTGATTCGTTACGCTCTCTGCATGCGTAAGTAAATAACTTTACCTCGAGTTTTGCAGTAACGAGGCATTGCGTTGGAGGCATGTAGCATATTTTCTTTAGATGTGGGCGATACGATTTCGGCCCTATTATGTAAGTCTAAGCATCATTAGTCCGCCCCCACCCCCACCGGAGTCTACGTTGTTCCCGAAAGAGCGCCGCAAAGAGATCATCAGCATTGTGAATTCCACGGGCTTTGCCACCGTGGATGACCTCGCCAAGCGCTTTGCCGTCAGCGTTGACAGCATCCGCAAGGACCTCAAGGTCCTTCAGAATGAGGGCAAGATCAAGCGCGAGTACGGTGGCGCCCTCAAGGTCGACGGTCCGGTTGCGCAGACGCAGCCGCACGACAGCGTGGCGGCGACCGTCGCGCTCCAGCGCGATGCCGAGGATGACGGCCGCCGCGCCGTCGCCGCGCGTGCGTTCCTCGAGATCAACGACGGCGACGCCATCTTCCTCGGCGTCTCCCGCACGAACCTCTATCTTGCAGACATGATCGCCTCGAGCGACAAACGCCTCATCGTGACCACGAACATGATTGACGTCCTCCCCCGTCTCGCCAGGAACCCCAAGGTCACGACACTTGCCACGGGTGGCTACCTCAACGTGCCCCTCAACGGTTTCACGGGCCCCGCCACGATCAGCCTTCTCGAGCCACTGCTGTTCTCGAAGGCGTTCATCGGTACCTGCGGCGTCGATCTCGCTAAGAGCGCGGTGCTCGCGACCTCCGTCGACGACGGCCGCGTCAACGAGCAGGTCCTCAAGAACGCCTCCTACTGCTTCCTCCTCGCCGAGGAGGGCAAGTTCGCCGTCCACAGGGGCTACCGCTACGCCTCCGTGTCTGACTTCAGCGCCATCATCACGGACTCCACCAACCGCGACATCCTCACTGCCATCGCCTCCACCGGCACCCCCGTCCTCTGTTAGCGAATAGCATCCCGGCGCATCGCGCCTCATGCGAAGCGAATAGCAGCCACCCTTCGCACCCATCTCAACCGGCAGCTAAAGAGCCGATTTAACCGCCCGTGAGCACCCTCGACCACACGGGAGGATTGCCTCGCGATGGTAACGGGCCAACCAACAGAGATACAGAAGGCGGCGGGCAACCGTCGTTCCCTGCGAGTTCTTCGCCACCGGCGAAGCTGTCTGAGCAGGGAACGACGGACGCCCGCCGCCGTTGGGAATCCGTCAGCTGGAGCCCTTTGAGAATCCGTGAGCTACGCCCTCAGCGTGGTGCGGCCGTAGTTCTTCTCCCACGAAGCGGTGAAGTCGTGCACGGCACCCACGGTGCCCGGCTGGTCGATCATCGAGTTGAGGATCGCCGGCGGGAAGGTGATCGCCTGAATGCCCGCGAGGATGAGCTCGTGCACCTGGTTGGTGTTGTGCAGCGACGCGGCCATGACCTTCGTGTCGAGGCCCTGCACGGCGAGCATCTCGATGAGGTCCGCGACCTGCTGGATGCCGTCGCCGTAGTTGGACATGCGGTTCACGTAGGGAGCGAGGTAGTCAGCGCCGTTGAGGGCGGCGAGGAAGGCGGACTCAGGCGAGAAGATCGCCGTGGCGAGAACGCCGAGGCCCTCGTTGTGGGCATCCTTCACGGCCTTAAGGCCATCGCGGGTGACGGGGATCTTGGCGTAGGTGTTCTCCGGGCGAAGGCCGTTGATGTAGCGGGCCTCCTCCATGATGCCGTCGTAATCCTCGGAGACGACCTGGACGAAGAGCTTCTGGTCCGGGCGAAGATACTCGATGATCTCGGGGAGGACGACCTCGGGAGTCTTGCCGCTGCGCGTGATGATCGTGGGGTTGGTGGTCACGCCGTCGACGTTGAGCAGGGCGTCGAGCTTCTTGATCTCGTCGAGGTTGGCGGTATCGATGATGAGTTCCATGAGCAGTCCCTTCGACTGACCGCGTGCGGTCGTTTTTTGCGAGGCCGTCACGCGCAGCGCGCGCTTCCGGCCCTCGCATGATTCCTTTTGCGACGCCTCGCGACGACGCCATTCTCTGCGCTCAGATTACTTCTGCGATTATTGATTTGCAAGCATTTTCTCTTATTCTATCGTAGTTTGTCCGTATTCGGCATAATTTGGATGGTATGATTTGGGCGCAAGCTACGAACTCGAACGAAGTGAGACGGAGAGCGGATGTTTCTCGAAGCACGCCAAGAGGCGATAGCCCGGCTCATCGAGCGGGAGGGTCACGTCACCGTCTCCGCCCTCGCGGAGAAGTTCGACGTGACGGAGGATTGCATCCGCAAAGACCTTCGCAGGCTTGTCGCCGAGGGTCGCTGCCGCAAGGTCTACGGCGGAGCCACGCGAATTGACCCCGAGGTAAACCGCGTCGTCGCGGAGCGCGTCGACCTCCTCCGCCCAGAGAAGCAGGCCATCGCCGCAAAGGCGTTCGCGATGCTCAAGCCCAGGCAGACCGTCTACCTCGACTTCTCCTCCTCGAACATCCTCCTCGCCCAGCTCGTGGGCGCGGGCGACCTCTCGCTCACCGTCGTCTCGAGCTCCGTTGACGTGCTGCGCGCCGCCAGCTCCGGCACCAACGTGCGTACCTTCTGCCCTGGCGGCTCGTATGACGCGGAGTACAACGGGTTTGTCGGCAACCTCGCCGCAAGTGCGCTCGACCCGTACCGCTTCGACGCCGCATTCATGGGTGCCGTGGGCGTCGAGGCCGAGGCTGGCGACGTGCTCACGCTCGACATGGAAGACGTCCCCGCCAAGCAGGCCGCAATGGCCCGCGCCGAGGTAAACGTGCTGCTCTGCGACACAGACAAGCTCGGCCACGCGGGCACCTACCGCTACGCCACACTCGACGACTTCGACCTCGCCATCTGCGACGAGGTCCGTCCGGACGCCGTCGAGCTCCTCCGCGCCACGGGCCTCACGGTGATGTAGCGCCGAGACGTGGACGGCTTGCGGCGCGACCGCCGTGGCCGGCGCGCGGCGCGGCCGGTGCGCCCCGCGAGCACAAAACCTACCTCTTGTAACGAATTGGCCCCGTTTTTGGCCCGGATTCCTTACAAGAGGTAGGTTTTGCCGCCAGTGCGCCCTGCCGGCACGCCCGCCAGCTCTCCCGTCGCCGGCTTGCTCGCTAGCCCTTGCGCTTGAACGGCGCCATCGCGAGGCCATGAAGGCCGCGGGAGACCTCGACGTAGGCAGGATGGCAGCGCTTCTCGAGCTCGCGCACTACGGGCTCGAGGCTCGGCGTGGCGAACAGCACGGAGGTGGGAACGATTCCAACACGATCCTGCGCGGCTTCGCCCTCGTAGGTGACATACACCCAGGCGGGCGTCTTGACCTCGAATCTCTTGTCGATGTCCTCCACGATGCGGCACGAGAAGCTCTCGTCACCCGGCACGAACACCTCGGTCTCGAACGCGCAAAGACGATGCGGCATCAAGCAGATGTCGCGCGCCTCGCCCAGCTCCTCGATCCTGTCGATGCGCGCGAGGGCGATCTTGCCGCGACGCACGCGAAGTGCTACGAGCACGGCCTCCGCGCGGACTGCCGCGAAACGCAGCACCAGGTAGGCAACGGCAGTCGCGGCAACGACCATCAGCAGCGCGGAGATTGGGCCACCCTTCGGGTCCGCATAGATGCCCGGAAACACCGCAAAGATCACGATGGCAAGGGCCGCGATAATCACAGCCGCCACAATCCCCATCCTACGCTGCGCAAACCTATACATATGCCTTCTCCCGGATACAGACGGGGCGCCGGACACGCCGACGCCCCACCAGCTCAAATCAACATTGCCAAGCTCGCCGCCCCACCGCGCCAGAACGCGGCGCTCGGGCGCGAAGCAGAAGACACTCTAGCAAAACCTATTCGAAAGGCATGATCTTCGAGATGGAAGCCGTCTTGGACTCGCAAATCTTCCTGAAGTTGTCGAACATGGGGTGCTTCTCCCACTTGTGAAGGTCGGTCGTCGCGCGATACGCCAGGATCTGGAACAGCGGCAGTACGTAGAGCGGCATGAGCAGCGGCTCCTCGATATCCTCGGGCAGACGCAACGCATGCGCGTCGTCGACCTCGGGGTTGTTCGTGACCACGAAGACACGGTCGCTCACGCTGCGGGAGGCGCGAGCGAGCTGGACGAGACGATCGGACGTCTTGCCGAGGTCATCGATGAAGAACAGCGTGTAGTTGGGCGTGAGCTGCAGGTTGGGACCATGGTTGAACTCCTCCGCCTCATAGGCGAAGCTCGGAATCTGGATGGTCTCGCCAATCTTGAGAGCGCCCTCGCAGGCGATGCCATAGCCCTGGGCGAAGCCGCAGGAGTAGGCGACCGTCATCGAAGTGAGCGCAGCCTTGTTGCGGTCATAGAACTCGTGGACCTGCTTCTGGAAGGCAACGTGGCGCTCGGGGCACTTCTCCATCTCGGCGATAACCGCGTCGTGGGCCTCGGCGGAGACGACGCCGCGCTTAGCACCGGCCTCGACGGCGAACAGCATGAGGAACTCGACGAGCGTGGTCACGCCCTTCGTGACGTATCCCACGTACTCCTCGCCCACACCATAATCAACGAGGACGTCGGCGTGGTCCTTGAAGTCGGACTCGAGGTTGCCGGTAAGGCCAACGGCCTTGCGGCCCATCGCGCGAAGCTTGTCGAGTGCCTCGATGGAGTTGGTGGAGCAACCGCTCTGGGAAACCACGAAGACGAAGTCGTCCTCCGCGAGGCGATCCTTGTAGGCGATGAACGTGTTGGGCGGCACAACCTGCACGTCAGCGTCGAGATACTTCATCATGAACGGCTTGGCGCACTGAGAGGCGTTGGAGCTGGAGCCGCACGCAATGATCCAGATGTTGTGGTAGCCGCCATCGACATAGGCATCGACGAGGCCACCGACGAGCGCCTGGCGGTTCTCGATGTTAGCGGCGAGCTGAGCCGGAGTCTCCTCGATGTAGGTGAGCATGGTTGGACGGTTCTCTTCGGACATATCCGTTCCCTTCCCTTGGAGTCTTAGTTTGGCCTGAAGGACAAAGCGCTACTTAGATGTCGTCATCCTCGTCGTCATCGTCGCTGGCGCTCGCAGGCATTTCGAACTTCACGAGCGAGGCATGGCCGGAGGCAATCGCAGCGTCCGCGAGGGCATCGGCGGAGTCAAAGCCGGCACGCGTGAGATGCGTCTCGACAAGAAGAGGCAGGTTGGTACCAGCGATAACACGGACGTCGTCGCGACCCTGCGCAAGCACCACGGCGGCCTTGAAGGGTGACCCGCCGAGAAGGTCACAGCAGACAAGAACGCCTTCGCAGCCGGCAAGCTCATCGAGCGCCGCCGTCAGCTTCGCGGCGAGGTCCTCGGTGGTGTCGCCGTCGGGGAAATCGACGGCGACGAAGTCACTCGGCTCGCCGCCGAGAAGGGCAAGCGCGCTCTTGAGGCCGGTCGCGAAATGGCCGTGGCCCGCAACGATCAAACCGATCATTTGAACTCTCCAATCCTTCTCTTGAGATACTCGAGAATTTCCTGGTGCGTATCGAATGCCAGCGTAGCATCGCGATCGCTGATGTTGCCATGCGTCTTGCAAAGGGCAACCACCTCAGCGCCCGCTCGCCTACCGGCGGTGATGCCATATTCGGAATCCTCCACGACAACCGCCTCGCCCGGCTGGCAGCCAAGCTCGCCAAACGTGTGGAGGTAGATCTCCGGGTTGGGTTTGGACTCCTCGAAGTCATCGCCCGTGACGACAGCGTCAAATGCATGCCCAAGCTCGCACTCGTCGAGCATCTGGCGAATCTCCGGCATGGAGCTTGAGGAAGCGAGGCCAACGGCGATACCCTCCTCATGCAGCCACGCAAGCAGTTCGCGGATACCGGGAATGAGGGCTTCGCGATAGTCGATGCGATGCGCAGCGAAGTACGCCGTGACGGCAGGCGCAATCTCTTCCGCGGTCTCGCCGAGGTGCTTAGCGATGGTCATGTTCTGAATCTGGGTCGTGCAGCCGTACATCGCGTTGCGGTCTTCCTCGGTGAGCTTGGTAGCGCCGCGGCTCGTAAGGAAATCATCGATGATCGCGAGGTAAAGCGGCTCGGACTCGATGATCACGCCATCCATGTCAAAGACGACGGCACGAACCTCGCCATCGCGCGCGGCATGGCCAAAGGCACCTTCAACCTGGCACATCCTCGCGGCGTGCGCGGCGGCGGCGGCAAGCGCGTCCTCGAGCCGGCTCGCCTCAGGCAGGGCCGCGCCTCGACGCCAGCCCCTCTCGACGAGGGAGGTCACGAGCGCCGTCACGAATGAGTCGCCCGCGCCCATCGTGTCCACGGCGTCGCCCGCAGCGGCGACTCCCTGGACCCGTCCTCCGTCCCAAGAGAGAAGCGGCGGCAGGCTGCCTCTCGTAACGAGCACGGGGCAATCGAACTGCCAGCCGGCAAGAAACTCGTCAATGGCCGCCTGGTCGGTGTCACTCATCGAGAACTGCGCCAAATCGATATGGGGGGCTATCTTGGCGAGGTTCTCAGGCGTGCGGTACTTGTCCTTCTCGCCGAAGTCATAGGAGAGAACGCCCCGACGCCCGTCGAGCAGGGGCAGCCAATCGTCGACCTTCGCGTTGCAGCTCGTGAGGATGGCGTCGAACCCGCAGGCGCACTCAACGGCAGGGCCACTCGGCACGGGAGCTCCCGGCCAGGCCTCCCCCAGCTCGACGCCTTTGAAGTGGCGCTCGCCATCAATGCGGTCCTGATGGCAGACCTTGGTCGTGCCGCCGGGGACGATCTCGCAGGCGCCCGCGTCCACGTGCTCTGCCTTGAGCGCGCCGAGCAGGCGCTCTCCCCAGAGGTCATCCGCCACACGGCCAAGGTAGCTCGCCTCGTGCCCGAGGCGCGACGCACTCACGGCAACGTTCACGGCGTTGCCGCCGGGATAGGCGATGCCGAGATTGTCGTAGGAGTCGAAGACGTTGTCTCCCAGGCCGAGGACCTTCATTAGTACTCCAGCTTGCGGTAGTAGCGACGGATGTCGAGCGAGTGGCCGGTGATGTCCTCCATATTCTTGGAGATGCGCTGGAGGGCGGCGTTCATCACGACGGGGCCAAGCCAGTGGCGGGTCTCGGCGGAAATGCCGGGCATGTCGAACCCGGCGGCGTCGATGACGGTGAGCTCATCGGTGACCTTCTCGGCGAAATCCTTCACGCGAAGATCCAGGGCGCGCGTGGAACCCTCGCCCACGAGCAGCGTGAGGGGCACGTCCTTCTCGAGGAGCTCGAGCGTGCCATGGAAGAACTCGGGGCTCGAGACGCTCTTAGTGCGAATCCACTGGCTCTCCTCGAGCACGCACATGGCATAGGCGTAGCAGGTGGGCCAGATGTCACCAGAGGAGACCCAGATGTGATAAGGCGCGTCGTGATAGCGCTCGCAGTAGGCACGAGCTCGGGCATCGAACTGCTTGCGCACGGAGACGAGACCCGGAACGAGGTTGGCGAGCTCGTCGGCAAAGGTGGGATAGGCGTCGAAGCAGCCGGCGTTGTGAAGCAGGCGGCCCAGGAACAGGTAGACGATGAGCTCCTGCGGACGACCGTCGCCGTAGACGAAGCTGAAGTCAGAGACCTCCTCGAGCGGAGAGTCCGCCTTGCCGATGACGGAGAAGATCGTGCAGCCACGCTCCTTGAGCCAGCGGGCGGCGGCAAGGGTCTCGGTGGTGTCGCCGGACTTGCTGGTCATGAGAACGAGGGTCTTCTCGTCCACCATGTTGCAGCCGGTGAGCACGAGCTCGGCGGAGAGGACGGAGCGCCAGGGGATGTCGCTCAGCTCGTCGATCATCGCGGAGAACGGAGCGAGCATGGCCTGGGAACCGCCGGAGGAGGAAATGAGAATACCGGAGAAGCCCTTCTCGGTGACGGCATCCGCCATCGCCTCGATCTCGGCGCGACGGCTATAGATCGCCTCACCCTGGGCAAGGATCGTCTCCTCGTTGAATGTGACCATTTCTGCCATGGACCTTTAACCTCCAAGGTAGTTGACGTATTTGCAGAAGGGGGCACGCGAGCGCTTCCGGATGCGCCCGCACGAGCAAGACCGATGCCCCATCGGTCCGCCCTGCGACGGCTCGCCCGAGACGGGGCGTCGCAGGAAGGACCCCACAGGGAGGGACCCGAAGGTCCCTCCCCTAACCAGGGTGTTACTAGACCGGACTACATCCAGCCCAGGAACGACATAAGGATGCCGAACGCGATGATTCCGAGAATGATCGCGATGACGTTGACCTTCTTCTTGAAGAGCCAGTAGATGAAGAAGACCAGGGCGAGCGGGAGCATGTTGGGCAGCACGCCATCGAAGACGCTCTGCACCGTGGTGCCGCCGATGCCAAAGACGAGCTCCTCGCTGAAGGCGAGGGAGACGTAGGACGGGATCAGGCCGCCCACGACCATCGTGCCGAGAATGCCAGCAGCCTCGGTGACGTACTTGGTGTTCTCACTGATCTTGTCGATGAACTTCGAGCCAAGGTTGTAGCCGAGCTCAGCGAACCAGATGCGGGAGATGGCCGAGAAGCCCCAGATGAGCATATAGAGGATCGGGCCGAGCGGGGAGCCGTTCTGCGCGAGGGAGCAGCAGATGGCGGCAGAGATCGGCAGGAGGGTAAACCAGAAGATGGCGTCGCCCAGGCCGGCGAGCGGTCCGAACAGGCCGTTACGGATGCCGGCGATGAGCTTGCGGTCCTCGTGCTTCTCCTCCATGGAGAGGATGAGGCCCATGAGGAAGGTGCCCATGTGCATCTCGGTGTTCATGAACTCCATGTTGTAGGTCATGAACTCGACCATATCCTCCTTGGAGTCGCCGTAGAGCTTCTCGAAGGTGGGCATCATCGACATGGTGAAGCCAGGGGCCTGCATGCGCTCGAAGCTGAAGCCGGACTGCATCGCGATGGAGCGGATGCCGAGCTTGTAAAGATCGTTGCGGGTGAGCTTGCGCTCGGTGGTCTCGTTAGATGTCGTCATCGTCGTCGCTCCCATCGGTGTCGCTGTGCGAGGAGGTGGCGAGGGCAATGGCGTCGTCACCCTTCTTCTCATGCACGAAGTTGATGTAAGCAAGGCACACCGCGGCAATGGCGATGGGCAGGACGTTCGGGAGGTTCATGAACGTGGCCATGATGAAGCCGAGGAAGAGGTAGGCGATGTTGCTGCTCTTGAGCATGACCATGAGCAGGAGGCCAAGGCCGACCGCGGGCAGGATGCCGCCAGCAACCTCGAAGCCGTGGACGAGCCAGACGGGGAAGGTGTTAACAAAGGCCTGAAGCGGAGCCTGGAGGGCGAAGGAGCAGAGGAACGCGAGCAGCGCCACGGCGCCAGCCTTCAGGATGAGGGCGCCCCAGACGGTGCGGTTAAGGGCCTTCGCGTCGCCAGCCGCGGCGCAGGCGTCGCACTTGTGGGCGACGGAGACGTACACGGTGTTGAAGAAGATGCCGAGCCACTGCGCGAGGAGGGCGAACGGCAGGGACAGGCCGAGGGCCGCCTCAGCAGACTGGCCAGTGGTGTAGGCGATGACCACGGTCATCAGGCCGGCCATCAGCGGGTCAGGCGGGACGGTTCCTCCGACGGTGAGCAGACCGAGATAGCTCAGCTCGGCCACGGCACCGCAGGCGATGCCCAGCTGCATGTCGCCCAGCATGATGCCGGCAAAGAACGACACGACCAGCGGACGGAACCAATAGAACGCCTCGAAGACCTGGTCTAGCGCACAGATAAATGCGACGAGCGCGAGAAGCAGGCCTTGTACAAGGGTAATCTCCATGCTTTCCTTCCTTTCTTCCAAACAGGCACGTGCAATCGTCTAGCTACGCAAGCATCGCCTCCTAAATCTCGGTCTTGCGGTCGGTGGGGAGAATCTGGATGAAGAGGTCAACGCCAGCCGCCTTGATGGCGTCGAAATCGGCGAGGTCCCGATCGTCCACATAGACGTGAGACTCGTGGTAGACGGTCTTCTTGCCGTCAGCGTGCATGTTGCCAACGTTCACGCTCTTGATGGGCACGCCCCCCTCGACGAGCTTGCGAACGGCCGCGGGGTCATGGGCCACGAGCAGGATCGACTTCTTCGGGGTCTTACGAGAGAAGACGTCAATGGTGTGATCGAGCGTGAAGAACTTGATGTCGCAACCTGCGGACTCCGCCGTCATCTTCATGAGCTGCTGCTGGACCTTGTCCTCGGCCGCCGCGTCATCAGCGACAATGACGAGATTGGCACCGGTGGCGCCCACCCAGGCGTTTCCCACCTGGCCGTGGACGAGACGGTTATCGATGCGCGTCCAAACGATTCCTGCTTCTGCCATGATGCTCTCCGTTCTCCCTGGTTAGTTCACCGGGTGCTTTCGCACCCCTCACAGGGCAATATATGCCCAGCGGGACCCTCGTCCTCGCACGTCACACGACTATCGAGAACGAGGTTGATGACGATGCTTCCCACAATCAGCACGGCGCCTATGAAGGCGAAGCGCCCGAAGGATTCGCCAAAGGCGAGAAACGCCCAGGTCGGCGCGAGAATGACCTCGCTCATGCAGATCATGTTCGCGCTGAACGCAGGAACACGGCGAATGCCGCGGGCGTAGAAGATGCTCGAGACTCCAGAGCACACGATGCCCTGGCAAAGCATGAGCGCCCAGTTCATAAGAGAGACGGTGGAACCTCGGGCGCGACGACAAGGAAGCCGAGCGAGGGCACGGCAAACCCCACGAGCGAAGAGGGCATGGGAAGGGCGCCTGGCTTGGCGTTCATGAAGAACACGAGACCAAAGAATGCGCCCGAGGCGATCGAGAGGAGATTGCCCAGCATTCCCTCGGCCGTAAGCTCATCAAAGAAGAACAGCAGCATGCCGGCAAACGCCGTCGCCACAACGCCGATCTTCGAGGCGTGGGGGAGGTGACGGCGCTCAATCGACTCGTAGATGATGACGAAGATCGTCGAGCTGTACTGCAGGACAATCGCATTGCCCACGGAGGTGAGCTTGTTTGCGAACACAAACGTTAAGCTCATCACGCAGTTCGCAAGGCCAACGAGCACAGCGCGCTTGGTGAACCTGAGAGTGGGACGTACGACAACGAGGAGAAAGAGCAGGCCGGACAGCGAGGCCACGGCAGAAGTGAGCCATGCGGAGCAAGCGTTAGACCTCGTGAAGAGTCCGACGAAGCTCCAGCACAGAGCCGTAAGAAAGAGGTCGGCGCAGCCACCCGTCCTGTCTTCTGCCGTCACGTTCGTCATCTTCACCTCGCCCCGTGCCTGTCCGCGTCCTTCATTGCTTCGCCCTGGCTCCAAACGCGCCGCGCACCGCTTTTGACGCATCCTCACCTAGCTCCGACTGCCATCCAAGTGTCGCTTCGGCCTGTTACCAAGTGTCGTCTTCGCTTGTTACCATTCGCGAAACGTCATATATCGTTAAACGACAGCTTCACCATAGACGCCCCGGGGCCATGTGACCAGCCAACCGGGGTGAACGGTATGAGACAACCGGCAAACGTTATATATCGTTATATTCGTTATCGATAACGCTGGGTGGAGAAAAGCCCTGGACGTCGCGATGCCCAGGGTTTCTGCGCGGCTTTCAAGCTCGCTGTTAGACGGCTAGTTTCGGAGGCGGAGTCGCTAGAACGCGAAGGTGTAACGGGATCCCACGACGCGCTGAACACCCATGTAGAGCGGCTTCTCGTCCTGATCGTTATATTGCGCCGTGAACACGAAGAGTGGCTCGCCGGCGGAAACGTTCAGCACATCCGCGAGCACAACGTCGGCACGAGTGGAACTGATTCGACACTCGCCCACCATGTGGGGAACTTTGCCGGCCTTCTCCTCAATCAACTTGTACAGCGAAATGCCGCCGAGCTTCGCATCTACGAGGAACTCGAACCCCGCCCTCGGAAACACGTTCGTCTCGATCATGATGGGCGTCGAGTCCGCAAGGCAGACTCGCGTGAAAGAGATGACCTCGTCACCCTCGGAAAGGCCGAGGAATGCGCACTCATCCGGAGCCGCCTCGCGAACGCAGTGCTCCGTCTCGATTGAACCGGGAGCGTAGCCGCTGTTGCGACAGGCCTCGCTAAAGCTCTGGGCCTCGAGGCCCGTCCTGCGCTGCACCATCATGAGATCGCGCGAGCTCTTGACGAACGTTCCGCGCCCTTGCTGCTTCACGAGGTATCCGGCCTCAACGAGTTCGCTCACGGCACGCCTCACGGTGATGCGGCTCACGCCGTACTGCTCACCAAGCTCAGCCTCGGTGGGGATCTTGTCGCCGACCTTATACTTACCGGAATCGATGGCGTACTTGATATTGCCAACAACTTGCAGGTACAGGGGCATAAGCGACGATGTCATCACTTGCTTTGTCATATGTCCCGCACCTCCCGGGTCGCCTGATTGTCATGCCGCCCACGCAGCAATGAAATGTTCGGCACGCTGCCGGGGCACCGCCACGCCCCCAACGAGACGCTGGTCCAACGGCATGCATTCGTCCTTTTATAGTAACGCCTAACCAGCCAGAACACTTTTCGGACAATAACATCGCTAGTCTTGCACCGCTCGCCGAGAAGAAGCGACGTGCCAGCTTTAATACGTATTGTAACGTTATAAGGTGGCTGTATTCACGTGTCTCTTCGTCGATTGGAGTGCTCCATGACCAAACGCTATACGCTCGATGACTTCGCCCGACTCTTCGACCACACGAACCTCCAGCCGGACGCCACCGACGCCGACATGCGCAAACTCTGCGACGAGGCGCTCGAAAATCACTTCTGCATGGTCGCCATCAACTCTGGCCAGAGCGCTCGCTGCCACGCCATGCTCGAAGGCACCGACATCCACGTTGGCGCCGCGATTGGCTTTCCTCTCGGCCAGACTTCCATTGCCTGCAAGACCTTCGAGACCAAAGATGCCCTCGCCGCCGGCGCGGACGAGATCGACTACGTTGTTAATCTCACCGAAGTCAAGGAGAGTAACTGGACTTACGTGACCGAGGAGATGCGCTCGATCGTCGACGTCTGCCGCGAGGAGACCGATCGCCGCGGCGTCCTCGTCCCCTCGAAGGTCATCTTCGAGAACTGCCTGCTCACGCGAGACGAGAAGCTCAAGCTCTGCGAGATTGCACGCGAGGTCGAGCCCACGTTCGTCAAGACAAGCACGGGCTTTTCCACCGGCGGCGCCACCGTCGATGACGTGCGTCTCATGCGCGAGAATGTCGGCCCCAACGTCAAGGTAAAGGCCGCCGGCAAGATCCGCGATGCCGAGACGATGCTCGCCATGGTCGCCGCCGGAGCCGAGCGCATCGGTGCCCGCGCCAGCGTAGCTATCATGGACGAGCTCCGCCAGCGCTTCGCCGCCGAAGGCCTCGACTACCTCGAAATCTAGCGCGTCGCGGCCCGCGCGGGGCCGCGACCGCCGCCTGCCGCCAGCCGCCAGCAACCCACACCGGCCTGCCGCCAGCAACCCGCGCCGGCCCGCCCGGGCCCGCCCACACATGCCGAGACATACACTTTCTCGAGCTATGGCGCCGATTCGGCTCCGACATCTCGAGGAAGTGCGTGTCTCGCCAACCACCTTCGCCGCAACGCACTTTCAACGTGCCGCTCGCGGAATCCGATACGCATCCATCAGCCTCTTGAAGCGCCCCTCGTCCATCACGTCCTCGTAGCGCAGGCGCATCACCTCGACTCCGTGCGACGTGAGCAGCGCTTCGCGCTGGCGCTCGTCGAGCAGGACTCTGAGCGGAGTCCTTCCGACAAGCATCTCGGGGTCCTCGTACTTGCACTTACCATCGAGCTCAACAACGACCAGCCTCTTGCCGCATCGGATAAGCATGTCAGCACGATACGTGTGCCCGGGCTCGAGCGGATTGGGAAACTCAACCTGTAGTTCCGGCTCCTTGTAGCCAAGCTCAATCATGCGCGCGCGAACCATAGACTCTCCGCCACTCTCCGCACGGCCATCCATACACGCGAGGACGCGACGAGCGTTTCTGATTCCCCTCGCTCGATCGGAACCAGCAACAAGCTCCGCAAACTCGCCCACCTCCATCAGCCTCATGTGGAGGGCCGAGTCCGCCATTGCCAGCGACTCGTCAAACGGCAAGCAGCGGACGCAGTCGAATACCGTTTGCGCTGGCGAAGCAACAAGCAGGCCCGAAGCTCGCCAGACGGTATCGGAACCCAAACGTGGCAACATGCGGATGCCATTTCGCTCGCCGCAATGCGCCTCCGAAGGTGCCGCAATCTCGATTGGCAGCCCTTCGAAATCATGGCGCGCGTACGTCATGGATAGACCCAGCGCCATGGCAGCCGTCATCCTGCAGAAAACCCAATCCGGATGCTCGCGCGCGAGCGCACGAGCGACATGAAGGTGCCTTTCAATCGGACTCAAGTCCGTCCAGTAAGACGTGCGGGCATAGAGGCCTCGCCGCACCCGAATAACGCCGCCATTCTTGGTCCTCACGCCAAGAGCCGACGCGAGCCACGGGGCATCCCCGGCAAGGCAACGCCCGTCTCGCTCCGCAAGCTCAAACAAACCGTTGAGCCTTTCACTGACACACCGCTTTTCCCGAGTGCTACTCCCCATGGACGCCCCCTCCGCACCGTATGGGCAAGAGCATGGATGGAAGAATCACGGCAAGCTCGAGAAAGTGAAAAAAGGCCCGCGCGTTCAAACGCGAATCAGACAGCAACCCAACACGTTTTGGCGATTTTGCGCCAATCGAATTCAAACAAGAAGATGCGCGTCACGTTTAGCTGCGACGACGTTGGGACGTCCGATATTGAAACTGGCCGGCAGCACCAGCGAAATTCATTAGTGTCCGCCTGGCTGCACGCTGGCAAACGAGAAGCCCCTCGAGACATGCAAGTATTCGAGTTATTGAGGGCGAATCGGCCCCACATCTCGAAAAAGTGCATGTCTCGGCGAAAGAACGAGAGGGGCGGACGCGTTGGGGGCGGGCGCGTTGGGGACGGCCGCGCGGCGGCCGCGGCGGCGAAAGTGCTGCTAGTAGCCCATGGCCTGCAGCACGAACATCACGACGGTGAGAATCGCGACGACAACCACGATGAACCAGGTCAGCGTGGTCCAGAGACGGCTGTTGGCGTAGGCGCCCATGACGTGACGGTCGTCGGCAATGCGCACCATGAAGACGAGAAGGACCGGCAGCAGCACGCCGTTGATGACCTGCGCAATCATCATGATGCCGAAGAGGTCCACGTTGGGCATGACGACAACAATCGCGGAGAGCAGCGTAATCGCCGTGACCATGCCGCGATACGCCGGGGCCTCGGCCCAGCTCTTGTCCTGACCGCGCTCCCAGCCAAAGGCCTCGCACACGGCGCTCGAGGTGATGCCCGGCAGCACGCACGCGGCAAGGAAGCTCGCACCCACGAGACCCACGCCAAACAGGACCTCGGCATACGGGCCGGCAAGCGGCGCCAGCGCGCGGGCAGCGGCCTCGGCCGAGTTGACCTCGATTCCCGCCGGGTGCAGCACGCTACCCGTGCAGACCACGATGAAGAAAGCGATGAGCTGCGCCACCACGGCACCGCTCACGGTATCGATACGCTGATAGGGCAGGTCATCGGCGTCGCAGTTCTTCTCCACGACGTTGCCTTGGCCCATGAAGATCATGTACGGCGAGATGGTGGTGCCGATGTTGGCCACCAGCAGGCTCACGTATGCGGGCGTCACGTTGACCTGCGGCAGAAACGTGGAGTGGAGCACCACGCCCCAATCCGGCCCCACCATGAAGCTCGCCGCGACGTACGTCACGAACACGCAGCCAATAGCGAGGAGAATCTTCTCGATGCGCTTGTAGGACCCGCTCATGCCCAAGAGCCACACGGCGATGGCGGCAATGGGCACGCTCACGATGGGCGGAACGCCAAACAGCTGCATACCTGAGGCAATGCCCGCGAACTCAGACAGCGTAACCGCCGTATTGGAGATGATGAGCGCCAGCATCGCGAACGCAGAAAGGCGCACGCCATACTGCTCACGAATGAGCGCCGCAAAGCCCTTGCCCGTGACGCAGCCCATGCGCGCGGCGGTCTCCTGCACGACGATGAGCAGGAAGCACATCACCGGGATACTCCACAGCTGCTCATAGCCAAAGACGGCACCGGCGTTCGAGAAGGTCGCCACACCGCCGGCGTCCATGCCGGCGAGGGCGGTCAAGAGGCCCGGCCCCATCGCGCCGAGAACGAGCGCCGCTTTAAGCGGCTTGCGGATGGGCGAGGTGGTGGAGGTGTCGGCGCCTACGGCTCGAACACCTCGAAGGTTGCGCCACGCTTTGAAGGACCTCACGCGGCCTCTCCCCCTATGCAGTCACGTTGGTTCGCCATGCGCGCTATCCCATGATGGGCGTGGTCAGCAGGAAGGCAACCACAACGAATACGACGAGGGCGATCGTCAAAGCGGCAATCTGGAGAGCCAGGCCACTCGTATCCGCGCCATTGGCATCGCGCTGACGGAGGAACTTGAGGTACGCGGGCGCCGTGGCGAAACTCAGCACAATCACGGCCGCAGCCGCCTCGAAGCCGCGAAGCAGCTCAAACACAACGGCACCAAGACCCTCGCTCGCGGTCGAGAGAACGCCGTTCACGCCCACGATGACGAGAAGAACGATGGCGGCCCAAACCACACCGATCGCGAGACCCTTGACGGCAAAGCCGCCGATGGACGGCGCGTCCTCGTCATCCTCGTCATACTCGATGAAGAAGCCGGTCACGTAGCGAATCATCTCGCTAGCCGCAACAAGCGCGACGGGCGCACCCACAGAGACGGCAATGCCAATCTCCGGGCCGAGAAGGAGCGCGAGCGCAAGACCGGCAATCGCCCAGAAGAAGAACCACATCTGGTTGCGGAGGAAGCGCAGGAACTCGCCCGAACTCTCGCCGGAATCAGAGGTGTTGGTCGAGCCACCCGCAATGCGCAGGTCCTCCTCGTGCTCTTCCTCAAGAACGTCGAGCGCGTCATCGACCGTGACGATGCCGAGAATCTTACCGCTGTTCTCATCGACGACGGGCATAGCAAGCAGGTTGTACTTGGCGATGTCCTCGGCGACGTCCTCCTGGTCGTCATCCGGCCTGGCGGTAAGAACCGCGTCATCGCTGGCAAGCTTGCCAATGGTGTCCTCGGGCTGCGAGACGAACAGGCGGCGCACGGGGACGACCCCGGCGAGCTTTTCCTCGTCATCGGTCACGTAGATGTAGTTGACGGGCTCGAAGTCCTCCGGGAGCGCACGCATGCGGTCGACGACCTCGGCGACGGTGGTGTCGCGCGGCAAGGCAACGAACTCCGAGGTCATGATTCGACCCGCAGTGTCGTCCTTATAGCCCAGCAGCTGTCGAATAGCGCGCTGCTCCTTGATGCCCATGAGGCGCAGGAGCTTCTCGGCGCGCTCATAGTCGAGCTCTCCCACGAGCTCGGCGGCGTCGTCTGGGTCCATCTCGGACAGCATGCGCGACGCGTCGGCGTCTTCCATGTTGTCCATGATCCTCGCGGCCATCTCGTCGTCATCGAGCTCCGCGATTGCCTCGGCGGCTTGGGCGTCATCCAGCTGGGCAAAGACCTGACCACGCAGGCGCGGGTCAAGCTGCTCGATGATGTCCGCGACGTCAGCGGGGTGCAGGTCATCGAGCGTCTGGTGCGAGACGGAGAGCTTCACGCTCGAAAGGTCTCGATCGATGAGATCCATGTAGTTCCACGCGATGATCTTCTCGGGAATCTCATCACCAAAAGCGTGGGCAGCACGAACGGCCAGGCGCTCGAGGGCGGGAGACAGTGCGCGGAGAATGCCACGAGCGCCCACCTCGGCACCAAGGAGGCGCAGCTGGCTCTGGCTCGTGTCGGAGAGCTTGAGGTCGTTCACGCGGACGACTCGCATGCCGCGCGTGTCGACGATCTGTTTGTTGAGGAGGTCGCGCGCGATGAGGACCTCGTCCGGCTGCAGGTAGGAGAAGCGGATATCCGTCGCCGGAACCGCGAGCCTAACCTCGCCGTCATCGAAGGAGTCGACGTACTTGCGCCACGAAATCATGAACGGCGTCTTGCCGGGGCCGCGGAATGCGAGCGAAGTAACGCGGGGAAAGACCTCGCGCGTGGCGATGCCGAGGTCATTGACGACGCCGATCTTCTCGCCGTTGGCGTCAAGAACTGGATTTCCCAGAAGCTGGGACAGATAAATCATTTGTGCTCCTTCGCGCTTGCGACCAAAGCGATCGCAACCTTAGCCACCCGCGCGAGACGCTCTCAGGCGACGGCGCCGAGGCTCGGACACCCCATGCGGCGCGTCCGTTTGAAGCACGTCACACGGGGTCATCGACTCACAGGTCGAGGTTTCATCAATGACCCTTCTCTTTGGATAGAGGCACGGCGAACATGCCGCACCACCGCCGAAACTAAGCCGGCGGCGCCGGGCCATCGAGGCCCTAGCGCCGCCAATTGTACACGCAAAACGTCAGCTGAGGGTAAGGGGCGACTACCTTGCCCAAAAAAGCTGCTGCCAGGCACGCCCGCGAGCGGCTCGTTCCCAAGCGGGCACGCCCTCGAGTGGCTCATTCCCAGTCAGGCACGCCCGCAAGTGGCTCCGTTCGCGCGCCGCACGCATCCGCCCGGCGCGCCCAAGCCACCCGAGCGCCGGTGGCTCCTAGTCCTCGCCCGAGCCGTCTCCGCTTGCCGCCGCGGTGGTGGCGGCAGTCGTCGCATCGTCGTCATCGCCCTTGATCTCCGTGGGCCAGACGCAACCCTCCGGCATCGTCGCGTTACCGGACGCGATGTCCTCGGGAATGGAGCTGTCGCTCTTCATGAGCTCCGTCACGGTGACGAACTCATAGCCCTCCCCTTGGAGGGTCTCGATGATGGTCGGGAGCGCCTCGACGTCCTGGTCGCGGTTGCCGCCGCCATCATGCATGAGAATGATGCTTCCCGAGGTAATGCCCTTGAGGGAGTTCTGGACGATCGCATCCGCACCGGGACGCTTCCAGTCAAGCGAGTCCTGGTTCCACAGCACGCTCACGCTGGCGAGACCACCCGAGTTGAGCCAGGCATTCTCGTTGAAGTCGCCATAAGGCGGACGGAACGCCGTGGTATCGGTACCAGCGTTGTCCTTAATATCCTGGAAGGCGCTTGAGAACTCGTTCTGCAACGCCGAGGCATCGAGCTTGGTGAGCTGTGCGTGCTGGTAGGTGTGGCTCTGGATCTCACTGCCCTGGTCGATGACCTTCTTGGCGATATCCGGATACGCCTCGATGTTCTGGCCAAGGTTATAGAACGTGGCGTGAATGTTGTACTTGTCAAGAATATCGAGGTAAGCCTCGGTGTATTTCTCCGCGGGACCATCGTCGAAGGTGAGGGCGACGAGCTTCTTGCCGTCATCGGGCGCAATCTGGTGCACGGTGATGACGGCGTTCTGGGTCTCCTCAAGCGTGTCGCCACGGGCCGTCTCGCCCGAGCGCTTACCGGTACGCATCTCGTACGAGCCGGGCTTCGGCCACTGGGAGACATAGGTGATGTTGCCCCAGGCGTCGCCGCCCATCTCGAGCTTCGGGCTCTCCTGCATCACCTGGACGTCGTAGTCCTCCATGCGGTCCCCGCCGTCGGTGATCTCAAGCTCGTCGCCGCCGGTCACGCGGTACGCCGCGGCGTCTTCGGAAGAGAGCTCGTTGCCCCCGAGGGTCGCCGTGAAGGCATAGCCGGCGCCGTCCTCCAGGTTCTTGCCAGAGACCGAGACGAGGTTGCCCGCCTTGGGCGAGAGCTCGGCAGCGGAGATGACCTGCTCGCACGTACTGTTCACGCGGACGCTAAAGTCCTCGCCATTGAGCTTGATGTCGACCTTGCGATTCGACCACAAAAGAATGCCGACAATCGCGCAGATGGCAACGCACGCAATGCCAATGATCGCGGGGCGGGCACCGGCGAAGTCAACGCGGCGCGCGCCGCTGGCGGGCATACCACCGCGGCTATGGGCGCTAAACGCGCTGGTAGTAAGTCTGGGCATCCCAATCTTGGGTGCGCCGCCGCGGCCGTTCGCGGACCGGCGGCCTGCCTGGCCACGGCCACGCGAGCTCGAGCGCCCGCCCGCCGGCGTGGAATAGCGGTTGCCAGCGCCCTGACGCGCATACGAGCCAGACGCACGACGACGATCCCCGCCACCCAGCTGCGGGGCATCCTGATAGCGGCCAGGCTGACGAGACGCCGCAGGTCGCCCGTCTCGAGACGCGCTCCGCTTACGAGAAGAACCGCCCGTACGCGGAGAGGTCACACCAGATGAGTACCCTCCGGCACGGCGGTCGCGGGCATACGCATCTCCACGAGGGGCGCGCGGATCGCTGGCGTAGCCACGAGCGCCAGCACCAGCCCCGTAGCTCCCCGTCCTGCCATAGGCATCAGAGGAAGGCCTCTGGCTGCGGTAGTCACCGGCAGGACGCTGGCCACGGTAGCCTTCACCACCGGCGCGCTGATACGAGTCATAGCCCCCGGCGCGCGAGTCGCGAGCGCGACGACGGTCGTCGCCGCGGCGCTGATCGCCGTAGGGATTCTGGTCATAGGACATGTCGTTTCCGTTCGTTCGGGAATGCGGGCACGCCGTTACTTGCTCGCGTCCTTGAACTCGCGCAGAAAGCCGGAAAACATGCCCTTGGTCTTGCCAAGCTGCTCCCCAACGACGCGAGCAGCCTTCTGACCATTATCGGACGTGGGCGTGGCGTGCGCTACCCTATTTCCGGCGGCTGCCGAAGCATCTCCTGCAGCCGTGTTTGCCGCAGCCTTGCCGGTCCGTGCCGCGCCGTCCGCACCGGAAGCCTCCTGGAAGTCCTCCACCGCATGTTGAACGCCAACCTTGGCCTTGCCAATCACCCTGCCAAGCCCATGGCTTCCCTTGTCGACGGCGACCGAGGCAGCGGCTCCGGCCTTGGAAGCAGCCTGCTTCGCACCTTCCTTGGCGGCAGCATAGCCCTCGCCCGCCTTACCGGCGAGGCCACCGGAAAGCTCGATTTTCGCAGCCTGGTCCTTCACGATCATGCGCCCGCGGTCATAGCGGACGACCCACGCCGCCGGGATGTCAAAGGTGCCCACGAGCGAAGAGGCCGCGGAGCCTTCCTGGGCGCAGAAGCAATCGACCTCGCCCGTCTCCACGTCGACGCTGGCGTCCATGACATAGCCGAGGAACTTTCCGGACTCGCAGTAGACGTCCGCACCACCCCAGATGATGCAATGGTCGAGGTCGAGGCTCAGGCGCTTGCAGGCGTCCTTGTCGAAATCATCCTTCTCGCCACGGCAGATGACGCCCGCGTCAACGAACTTGAGCGCGTCAAGCGGAATGAAGCGGTCGTCCTGCTTGACCATGCCCGCGATGTCCGGGCGCTTGAGCATCACGCCGACAACGACGCGGCTATCCGCGGAGAAGACGAGGTTGTGCACCTTGCCGATCTTCTTGGGATCAGCTGGCTGATCGTTCTTCTTCTGCTTCTTGGTCTGCTTTCCGCGCACGTAGACGCGTGAGCCAACGAGCTTGGCCATCATCTGCTTTGCCATCAATACCCCCGGCTATCTATGGGCGCGCCTGAGCCCAAGCACGCGACGGGGCGCCCGCGGTTGACCGCCGGCGCCCCGTGTCTTCTTACTTCTATGACCGAGACCTACTCCTCGGTGCCCTCAGCATCCTCGGCGGCGTCCTCGACGCGGACGTCCGCGGCCTCGGCAGCGGGAGCCTGAGGAACGGCGGCGCCAACCTTCTCGGCGACATCAGAGACGGCGGCGGTCACGTTGTCAGCGGCGACGGCGACGTTGTCAGAGATGGTGTTGCGGAGCTGATCCATGCGCTCGCGGGCAAGATCGATCTTGGCACGGAGCTCGTCAGTCGTGGCATCGACGGACGGACGGATGTTGTTCAGGCGATCGGCGACGGCGTTGCCGCCCTTCTCGTAAGCGTCAGCGGCGGCGTCCCACGCGTCATTCATGGCATCCGCAGCCATGGCGCGGCTCTCTGCGCCGGAGCGCGGAGCCAGCATCATGCCGGCAGCGGCACCCACCGCAGCACCAAAGACGCTGCCAAGGACAAATCCAACTGCACCCTTGCTCATTGTTGCCTCCTTAGGCGCTCCGCACACGCGGACGCACGGCTATTCGGTCGTTGTAGGCGATTATACCCACGCAGGCGGTTATGCTTCCTCGTTCTCGGTAGACGCGGTATCAGCACAATCGCCCTCTTGATCGGCAACGCCCTCGGGCTCAGCGGCCTCCTTGGCGGCAGCGTCCTCCGCGGCCTCGCGGCTGGCAATCTCCTCAGCGTGCTCCACGAGCTCACGAATGCCGGAGACGATGGCCTCAACGTCAGGCTTGGGGTCAACCGCGCCCGCATAGGCCCACTGCAAGATCCACGCCGCACTCGAAAGAGCAGAGGCAACGAGGACGTCATCCGGACAGGAAAGCTGCACGTCATAGGTGCGAGGCTCGCCCGTGACCTCCCAGGTGCGGCCGCACGAGATGTCGCCGGCGAGGCCGGTGCGAGCGATGAGCTCGATAGTCACGTGCTCAAGCAGGTGGGCGACCTCGGTGGCACCCATGGCCTCCTTGAAGGTCTCTCCCGCATCACCAAGGCATGCGTGATTGATGATCTCCGGCAGGAGGTTATAGACGTGGGTGGTGCCGATCAGGTCCTCGTCCGTGGTGAGCGGGCCACCGTTGGCGATGCGCACGCGGGCCGTGAAGTGCTGCGGCGAAACCGCAACGCGCTTGATTTCGATGAGCTGAGCCATGCTTTGGTTCCCTCCGTTGTCGCGCCCCTGCGGCGCGCCCATGCTGCAATGGTAGCCGATAAAAAGACATCCGCCCGACGGCGTCAGGCGGATGGCACGGATTAATGACTCTTATGTGGCCGTCGGGCAGAAAGAGCCCCGACGCCATCTCCCCTACAGGAAACGATAGCTGACGGTGCGAACGCCCCAGTTATCCGTGGAGGTTGCGCCAAAAGCGCGCCAAACGCCACCTGCGAGGTCAAGATCACGACCGAGAGGAGCGAAGCCGCCCGTATCGGTGACCTTGGCGGTAACGGTCATGCCGTTGTAATAAATCTCGACCGTGCGGCCGAGAAGATCGGAGCGACTGGAGGGAACGGCAACGGTCATGCTGTTCTCGGTAAGCTTGGTGCCGGAAGCCGTGGCGTCATAGCCGTCGTTGCAGGCGAGCGTGTATGCAGAAGCGGTGCCCTGCTGCCAGCCTTCGTCGCGGGTGACGACGACGTTATCGCCGTCCATGGCGACGCCGGCGGAGACAGAACCGGCCTCAGAGGGACCAATGGTCTTGACCACATAGCCGGTACGAGTGGAAGAGCTGGTGAGATCAGTGGTGGTGGCGGGGGTCTCCGCCTCAGCGAACTTGCCCGCGGCATCGCTGGAGAGCTGCGCCGTCGAGGACAGGTCGCCAACTCCGATAGCCGCCACGTCATCAGCGCCAATCGCCGCGCGGGCGGGACCAACGTGAGTGACGGCAAAGACGACGGCCACCATGATTGCAACGCCCAACGTCACCGTGAGCGGCACAACCCTAAAGCGCCTCGTCTTATTCACGCGTTTTGCCAAGCGCGTCCTCCGCCTCGGGGGAGCTCGAAAGAACAGCATCCCTGCGTATGATCGAGGCGTGGTCGTGTTTGGTGTTCAATACCCCGATGCTGCAGCATCCGGCTGCAAGCTTTGATGCCCACGTGCGGCATCAGAAGGCTATTTTATCTTAAATATGCAAGGTGCCGCCCGCCCGCTGGCGAACGGCACCCGTTTTATGAAGCGTTAATGAAGAATCCCCATAAATTCGCAGGTCACAGACGTATGCGTTTGCTTGCCGATTCTATGCATCCGCGAACGGCTAGTCCTCCTCCGCGTCTTCCTCATCGTCCTCGGCAGGGGTCTCCGGCGCGGTCACGCGGAGAAGCGCGATGCGGCGGCCGCGCAGGGACTGGACGCGGAAGGTATAGCCATCGACGGTGAAGACCTCACCGGGGCTGGGCACGGAATCCGCAAGGTCGAGCACGAAGCCGGCAACGGTCTCGAACTCGTCCGAGTCAGGGATGGGCCAGCCCAGGTCGCGCGCGTCATCAATCGAGAAGCGACCGTCAACCAGCCACTCTCGCTCGGACAGGCGCGTGAGGTACTTGTTGTCCGGGTCGAACTCGTCCTCGATCTCGCCCACGACCTCCTCGACGATGTCCTCGATCGTGATGACGCCGGCGGTTCCGCCGTACTCGTCCACGACGATGGCCATCTGGTCATGGCTGCTCTGCATCTCCGAGAGAAGCGGGATGATGTCCTTCGTGTCCGGCACGAAGATCGGGGCACGGACGTAGGCACCCACGGCACGGTCCGCCTCGTCCTTGTCGACGATGGGCGCGAGAAGGTCCTTGATGTGGGCGATGCCCACGATACGGTCGACATCCTCATGGTAGACGGGGATGCGGGAATAGCCGGTGCGGCGCATAAGTCTGAGGACGTCAGACAGGGTCTCGGTGTCCTCGACGGCAGTGAGATCAACGCGCGGGACCATGACCTCGCGGGCGATTGTGTCGCCAAGGTCGAAGATCTCGTGGATCATCGACTTCTCTTTGTCAGAGAGATCGTCGGCGTCGGTCACCATATAGCGAATCTCCTCTTCGGAGACATCCTGTCGGTCGTCCGCAGACTTGATGCCCAAGATCTTGGAGAGGCCGTCCGAGGATTTAGCCGTGAGCCACACGAGGGGTGCGACCACCCTGGAGAACGTGCGCAGGAAGGGCGCGACGCTCTTCGAGACTTCCTCCGCGTTCGCAAGCGCAATGCGCTTGGGAACGAGCTCGCCCATCACGACGGAGACATAGGAGACGATCACCGTGATGACGATCGGCGCGATGGCCTGCGTGGGGGCAGCGGGCGCGCCGAGGGAGATGACCCACGATGCCAGCGGATCTGACAGCGTGGTGGAAGCGACCATCGCGGAGAAGAATCCCACGAGCGTGATGGCGACCTGGATCGCCGCGAGGAACTGGCTGGAATCGCCCGAGAGCTCGAGCGCCACCTTCGCCTTACGGTCCCCCTCGTCAGCGTCATGCTCCAGCACGGCACGCTTCGCGGCGACGAGCGCCGCCTCTGACATTGAGAAATAACCGTTTGCGAGCGTGAGAAGCAGCGTGAGAATGATGCTGAGTGCTACGCCCATGATCCCACCTCCCTCAAGCTGGAGGTTTGGCAGGAAAGGGAGCTGCTACTGTGGCAGTCTCCGGTATCGCTCTTGGCGTTCATGGGCTCCTCGCTCTTAATTCGCCGGACGCCTCCGGCAGGTGCCGGGTCCGTCCCGGCACTTATACCAGCAACGGCCGGCACAGTCCTTTTAGTATACCCAGCTTGGATGCTTATGCTTGGAGCATGGCCGATCCCTAACAAAAGGCGAGGCCGCGACCCCCGCTGCGGCGGACAACGTGCAGCCAGCGCATCGCATCTGCAAACAAAAGGCGAGGCCGCAACCCCCGTTACGACCTCGCCTTACACGGTGCCCCCTGGAAGCTAGAGACTACCTACCAACGTTGCGGCGGTTCTGCCACTCCTCCGCAAGCTTTGCCTGGACGTCATACGGAACCTGCTCGTAGCCATCGATCTCGAGCGCGAACTCACCCGTGCCGCGGGAGAGCGAGCGCAGGCGCGTGGCGTAATCGACGACCTCCGCGTACGGGACGCGAGCCTGGATGACAGTGGTGCCACGCTCGCCGGCCTCCATACCCTCGACGCGACCGCGAGACGCCGAAACGTCACCCATGATGGAGCCCGCGTAGTCCTCCGGAACGGTCACCATGAGCTTGGCCATGGGCTCGAGCACGACAGGCTCCGCCTGCTCCGCGGCCTTCAGGAAGCCAAGACGGGCGGCGGACTTGAAAGCCATCTCGTTCGAGTCAACGGAGTGATAGCTGCCGTCATAGCAAGCTACGCGCACGTCGATCATCGGGTAGCCGGCGACGACGCCCTCGCGCATGGTCTCCTGGACTCCCTTGTCGACCGCAGGGATGAGGCCCTTGGGGATGCGGCCGCCGACGACCTCGTCAACGAACTCGTAGCCCGCGCCCGGGTTGGGCTCGAGGCGCAGCCAGCAATCACCGTACTGACCGGCGCCACCAGTCTGCTTCTTGTGGCGACCCTGGGCGCTCGCGGTGCGGCGGATGGTCTCGCGATAGGGCACGCGCATCGGCACGATGTGGGCCGTGACGCCCGCGCGGGCGGCCATGCGATCGAGCAGGACTGAGACCTGGGCCTCTCCGATGGCGGAGATGACAGTCTGGCCGGTGTCCTCGTTGCGGGAGACGGACATCGTCGGGTCTGCGTCGCAGCTCTTCTCGAGGAAGCTATAGAGCTTGTCCTCCGTGCCGCGCTTGTCCGGCTCGATGGCGACCCGGTAGAGGGAGTTGGGGAAGCGGAAGGCCGCAGCCTCGACCTTGCCCGTGACGGAGAGGGTGTCACCGGCCATGGCGGCAATCTTCGGCACGACGACGATGTCGCCGGCGGCAGCGGACGGAACCTCGGACATGTCGCGGCCAACCATGCGATAGATATGGGCCAGACGCTCGGGCTTGCGGGTGCGGGCGCAGATGAGCTCGAGGCCCGGCTTGACCGTGCCGGCGAGCACCTTCGCCAGGGCAAGGCGACCGTTCTGCGGGTCATTCAGGACCTTGAAGACGAAGGCGACCGGACGGTCATCGCCCTCGTCGATGTCGAGATAATCGCCGTTCACCAGGGGCACGGAGCCGAAGTCGCTCGCGCTCGGGAAGTAGGTCGCGATGTCATCCATCAGACTCGTGACGCCCTCCTCGGCGGTGCAAGAGCCGGCGAAGACGGGCACGAAGATGCGCTCCGCAATGGCCTTGGCGAGCAGGCCCTCGAGCTCCTCCTGGGTAAGCTGACCGTCACCCTCGAGGTACTTGAGCATGAGCTCGTCATCCGCCTCGACGACAAGCTCGCACAGGTGGGCGCGAGCCTCCTCGGCGGCGTCCGCGTACTCCGCGGGGATGTCGCACTCGGCGGGCTTGCCCGCGCCATCAAGATGACGAGCCTTCATGCGGATGACATCGATGATGCCCTTGAAGTCCTCACCAACACCCCACGGCAGCGTGACGGCGCCGAGGCGCTGGCCGAAGCGCTCCTGGAGCGCGGCAAGCGTGGCGTCATACTTGGCCTCGGAGCGGTCGATGCGGTTGACGAAGACGGCGCGGGCGAGGGAGAGGTCCTCGGCGGCATACCACAGGCGGGTGGTAACGGCACCCGGGTCTCCCGCGGCGTCAACGACGAAGATGGCCGTCTCGACGGCGGACATGGCAGCGTACGCGTCACCGATGAAGTCCGGATAGCAGGGGGCGTCAATGACGTTCAGGCGCGCGCCGCCCCAAGAGACGGGCGCCATGGCGAGCTTGATCGAGAAGGAGCGCTTCTCTTCCTCAGGGTCGTAGTCGAGCGTGGGCTTGGTGCCCTTGTGGCCACCCAGGCGACTGGTAACGCCCGAGAGATGAAGCATGGCCTCCGCGAGCATGGTCTTGCCCACGCCGCCTTGGCCCACGAGGGCAACGTTCCTGATCTTCTCGCTCATGATGACTCCCTCCGTTGAGGTCCACGTGGCCCAACGGAAAGGGAAAATCGCCGCGCGCGACCCACCCAGACCGTTGGCTGGATGGGCGTCGGGGTGCCCATACGCACGCCACGGCATTCGTTGGATTTACCGTACCCAAACATCTGGACAAAAAAGCCCCACCCGCCAGCGTGTCTGGCGAGCGGGGCATGAAGCGTGGCGAATGGCACAAACAACGGCATCCGGCAGAGGAGCACTCCCCAGTGAGTGCCCTACTCCTTGCGAACCGTCGGGTGGGTCAGCCTCACCTCGATGCGGCAGCCGAGGGCGTTGGCGACAGACTCGAGTGTGGCGATGGTTGCATTGCCATTACCCTGCTCGAGCCGGCTCAGACTGGATTGGTGGATGCCGCAGATCTTCGCAACCTCCCCTGCGTGAGGTTCGCCTCGGCGCGAGCCTCAGCAAAGGTTCGCCCGACCCTGTACATCAGCTCATCTTCTTTGTAGCGTTTTTGGCTCATCGGTACTCACCAACCTTTCGTTGGTGCTGAGGACCAGTATGCTTCGGGGCGCGCGAGGCCTTTGGCCGGTGACGCCCCCCCCCCCGCACTTTTTTTTGAATGAGCCTCCAAACCGCACTAACAAGCAGGTCCTTCGCATGTAGACCCGCTCGTTATCCATACGATACGTTACGCAGCGTAACGGCGGTTGTTGACATTTATAAAAGGCGCCCATATGCCGGCCAAACGTTCAATCCAACTCGGAGTCCACCTTCACGACGCGCTCGCCCTCGCCCGTGAGTTCGTACTCGTTTTCGAGCTGACCGCCGTTGCGCAGGTAACGTGCCCGAACCGAAACGAGGTCCTTGTGCTCAAGGGAGTGGATGGAGTTCCTAATCGTCCCCTCGCTGCACGAGAAGTCGCGAGCCAGCCCGTTGATGCTCAGGACATGCGTCCCGTCGCCGTCCGCGATTCGCTTGAGGATCGCAAGCTCGCGCTCATTGAGACGCACTCCCGCGACGGCACTCACCTTGGCCCTCTTTGTCATCTCGTTTCCATCCAATCTCTGCTCGTCGAAAAAGGCCGTCGCCCACATATCCAGGCGACGGCCCACAAGGTCTCTAGTGCTCGCGACGGCGCAGCGCGATGCCCGCGCCAAGTGCGGCGAGAGAGCCGCCTGCGAGAAGGGCCGGGAGTGCCGCGGACGTCGTGTCGCCGGTCTGGGGCAGCTTCTTGTCAGGCGTCTTGTTGCCCGCATCCGGGGTTGTCGGGGCCGCGGGGTTCTTAGTCCACTTGCCGTAAAGCGTCATGGAGCCGGTCAGGGCGTCACCGTCATTCCACTTGGCGGTGCAGGCCTCGTCGGTGTACCAGCCATCGAAGGTGTAGCCGTCGATGGACTCCGGAGCCTTGGCCGTATAGGCGGCTCCAAGCTCGAGGTCAGTATCGGTATCGGGAACCTTGGCGCCCTCGGGAGCATCGCCAACGTACTTGTAGTCGACGCTCACGAGGCCGTGCGCCGCCTTGAGGGCGATGGCGTCCTCTTTGGCGACAAGAGAAGTGCCCGGCTGGACAGCGGCAACGTGTTTGATCTCACCGTGTGCGGACCAACGGGTTGCAGCAGCGTCGCCATACCAGCCGTCGATATCGTGGCCACAGCCGTCGAACTCGGTGAGGGCGTTATTGTGAGTGGCGCCAAAAGTGAGGGTGCCACCCTCCTCGACATACAGGTCATCGCCAGCAAGAGCAGCGTTGTTGTTGTCAATCACAGCAGAGGCAGGAAGCGTGAGGCTCGATCCGCCACGCACTACAACACCGCCACCCATCTGCGCGAGCTTCATCTTGGCAGAGCAGTTCGCCGAAGAAGCGTCGTTGCCGGTAATGGTGAGATTGGCGCCTT
The DNA here is from genome assembly GCA_900552935.1 of uncultured Coriobacteriaceae bacterium. GTDB lineage: Bacteria > Actinomycetota > Coriobacteriia > Coriobacteriales > Atopobiaceae > Parolsenella. The sequence goes on from USBN01000001.1 coordinate 46,646, forward strand.
TGGCAAACGTCGCCTCCGAACCTGCATCGAGGAAGAGACCCGTAACCTTATTGCCGGTAATGGACACTGTTGAGGCGGCATCGACATTGAGGCTAGCACCCTTCGCCTTGAGGCGCATGCCGGCGCTCCAGTAGCTCGTTCCGCGCGTGCCAGAAATCTGTACATTGGCACCATTCTTGAACTCGCCCTCGCCGGTAAAGATGATGCCTGTAAGGGCGTTGTTGTCGGCAGTCACCGTAGAGTTATCGACAGTGAGATTGCCGGCAGAAAGGCCGTGAGAACCGTTGCCAGAGAAGTCTACAACGGAACCATTCACGATATTGAAGTGGGAGCCGTTCGATCCATTACCGGTAGAGTTCACGACGTTCACATGAGAGCCGTCAATCGTGACGCCGAAGGTGCCCGTGAAGCCAGAACGGTTATGGTCGGAGGTATAGGTAGAGCCTCCCGTGATGTTCACGTTGTAGTGACCGTCGCCGCCGTCCCACTCGAGGGCGTCCTGCTTGTAGTTTTTGATCGTGAGGTTCGAGCCATTCGTAATGTTCAGCTTGTTGTTGCTGCAGAAGTAGATGGCATGCACGTTGCTGGCAGTACCGGTACCGTCCATGGTGAGTGTGGCCGCATCAAGCGCAAGTGAGCCACCTTTGCTCGCGCAGATAGACATCCAATTCCACTCGCCATAGGGCGTAGAGCCAACGCGGCTCATACTCGCATCGACGTTCTTAAACGTCAAAGCATGCTCCCAGACGGCAATGCCCTTGTCGTTGAAGGTCAGGCTATGCTTGTCGGCACCACCGTCGATGGTGAGGTCGCCTTTCAGATTGAGCCCCTTCGTCACGGCATCCTGGAGAAGCTCGATGGTTGCGCCATCCTCGGCATCGGCAACAGCCTCGTCAAAAGACGCGTAGGTCTTGTTGCCGATCTTGGCAACGGGGTTGGCGACCGGCGTCTCCGTACCTGCGGCGGGCTGATCGTCAGCAGTATCCTCCGCTGCAAGCGTGACGGGCGCAGTGGCGGCGACATCCGTGTCGGCCTCAGGCTCCTCGGCAGACTGGGCAGCGGGATCTAGCTGCGTGGTCGCCTCGAGCGTAGTCGCGGGCGCCTCATCGGCAACGGCGACGGAAGGCGCAAGCACGCCGAGAGAGGCCGCAAGGCCAGCCGCGATCACGGCTGCGGCCACGCGACCACATCCCACAGCGAGGTGCGATTTGTTCATCTTCATTTAAGGCTCCTCTCACCCATCAGGTGGCGGATGCCTACGTCGCGCTACTCATGCTCATGCGTTATGAGAAAGAAAGAAGGGCATCCCCTCTGTAGAAGTTAGGTATATGCGCGCGTAACCAGGCAAAATATCGCTTATATGCATATTTAGGGAGTGATAGCCCGGGTGCGTACTTTTTTCTGCCACGTGAACGCATGCTCGCTATGCGTGACATGCATATTTATCGATAGCAGAGTATCGGGTGCTGCGCTCTCGCGACATCGTGAACAAGCGCGTTGCGACCCGCGGCACGATGCCAGATGAACAAGCGCTACGCACCCGCGGCCCGAGTGGCTGCTCACCTTCGCTATCCCTCAATTTGTGAGGCTCAAATCCGGCGCAAAATGAGAGCCCGGCAGGCGAAATGCCTACCGGGCTCGTGGTTCAAACGCTATTTTCGAGCTTCGAGGTTACTTCCTCTTGCGGCTCACGGTCACGCCAGCAGCAATGCAGACAACGGCGGCGACGACAAACACGATGGGGAGCGTCGCGTTGTTGGTGTCACCCGTCTGGGGAAGCTGCTTCGCGGGCTGCTCGGGCTCGCTGGGCTTAGCGGCGGGAGCAGTGTAGCTGTTGGTGAAGGTCGGGTTGTTGCCCTCGACGGTTGCCACGAGCTGACCCTCGCCCTTGTCGCCAACCGTAACCTTGACCGTGTACTCGGAGTTGTCGTAGGTCATGCCCTCGACGTCGCCGTCGACCTCATGCATGGTGAAGGTGTAGGTGCCGGCCTGCTTGAGGGTGAGCTCGCGGAAGGCGACGTTGCCCTTGGCGTCGTTGGTGGCACGGTCCATGACGTCGCCGTTGTTGAGGAGCTCGAAGGTGAACTGGCCATCGGAGAGGTCAGCGCCCTCGAGGACCTTCGTGGCCGCGAGGTTCACGGTCGCGGGAGCGGCAGCGTAAGTGTTGTTGAACACGATCTCGCTCGCACCCTCGGTACTCGCGTCAAGCTGGCCCTCGCCGTTGTCCTTGACGTTCACGGTAACCGTATAGGTCTTCGGGTCATAGCTGACGCCGGCGGCGTCGCCCTGGACCTCGCGAACCGTGTAGACGTGCGTGCCAGGCTCGGCGTAGTGCTGCTGGGCCTTAAAGACCACGGAGCCATCGGCCGCGTTGGTGGCGGTGTCGACGACCTTATTGCCCTCGACGAGCTCGAAGTCGAACTCGCCCTGCTTGAGGTCACGGCCATCGAGCTTCTTCGTGACGGAGACGTTCTGCAACACGTTGAAGTAGACGTCCTTGGCGGAGTATTTGTTCACGAAGTTGAGGTCGCCATCGGTGGTGGCGGTGAGGTTGCCCTCGCCGTCATCGGTGACGGTGACCTTGACGATGTGGGCGTCGTCGTTAGTAACGCCGGGCTTGGAGCCGCTCTCGGTAACGGTGTACTCGAACGTCTTGCTCATCTCTCCGCCAAGGTCGGTCTTGGTGAAGGTGAGGTCGCCGAAGCTGAAGTCGCCGTGAGCGTCGTTGGAGACGACCGTCTCGGTCATGTTGGCGGGCATGGGGGCACCCACGGTAACAGGGGCAAGGGTGAACCAGTAGTCATCACCATTGAGCGCCGGGGCATTGAGGCCGTCGTCGGCGGCGATGGTCTTGTTGCCGGTCAGGGAAACCGTGGCGTCGTTCTTCGGGCCGTACTCGTTGACGAACTCGAGGCCGCCCTCGGGAAGCCTAACGTTCGCCTTGAGAGCGCCCTGCTCGTAGGTCACGTCAATCTCGACGGTCTTGGGAAGTGTCTTGGGGCTGACGCCAACAGCGGAAAGGTTGCTGGTGTCCTCGGCCACCTCGTAGAGATAGGTGCCCGTCTTGGTGAAAGTGATGTCGCCGAAGTGGAAGTAGCCGGCGGCGTCGTTAGAGACGGTCGTCTCGGCAGGAAGCGGTGCACCATCGGCGGAAATCGTGAACTTGAACTCGTCAGCGGCGAGAGCACGGCCGATGAGCGTCTTGTGGCCGACGAGGCTATCGGCACCCTTAACAGTGACGGACGCAGGAGCGGCGAGCTCGATCGTCGGGACGTCGAAGTTGGCCGTCTTAGCATCGGAGACGATGTCGCCCTGACCAGTCTGCGTCTGGACGGTCTTGTACTCGACGTAGCTCGCAGCGTCCACGTTCGTCTCGAAGGTCTTAGCCTCGCCAGCCGCAGCAACCTCAGCCTTGGCCGCGTCGCTGGGGCGAATGGTGAACGTCACGGAGTAGGTGACGCCCTTCTCGAGCGTACCGAGCCCAGAAAGATCCCAGCTGAGGTTGCCGCCGTTGATGGTAGCAGGAGGAGCGCCGTTCCATGCCTCACCGTTCTTGGCATAGCGGGCATTCTCGATGGAGCCGTCCGCGGCCGTGCCCTCGACCCACTGCGTGAGCTGGTCGACGATCTTGACATCCTTGTAGCCGGCGGACTTGGTGATGACCTGGCCGATCTGCGAGAACGCAGAGGCGAGGTTGTCAGCCGTGGTGCCGTCGAGGAAGGTGCCAGTGGTGTCAGTCGCGAAGGACTGCATCTTGTCGGCGTCCTTGGCGACGCTCACGACAAACAGGTTGGCGCCGTTGCGGCGGTTGGCCTCAGCCTTGGCGGCGGCGTAGCAACGACCGTCATAGGTGTCGACGTTACCGAGGCCGTAAATGTCGTTTTCCTTGTGGTCGACCCGACCATAGCCGAACCAGCCACCCTCGTCCTCCGGCGTATAGCCCATGGGGCTCACGCGGTACGTCGGGTTGCCGTCGGAGAGGAACACAATGTGCTTCTCAGCGCCCTCGCGGCCACTCGTCTGGGCGTTCGCGAGCTTGAGGCCGCCCTCCCAGTTCGTGCCCTGGTTCCTCTTGGCATTCGTCGGGACAGCGTTGGCGACGACGCTCGGGTCGCTCGTGAAGCCCGTGGCAACCTGGGCGTTCGTGCCAAACGTCACGACGGAGACCTGAATCTGCTTGTTGGCGTTCTCGCCGGTGAGCAGGCTGTTCGCGAGGGAGGCAGCGGCATCGTGCGCGGCCTTCATGCGGCTCTTGCCGCGCCAACCGCTCACCGTGTCGTTCATGCTCGAAGACACGTCAACGACGAACACGACGTCCACCGGCTTGGCGGACGAGGACTGCTCGGTGTCGCCGGTCACTGACAACGTGAGGTCATACGTACCGTCACCGTTGTCCTTGATGGTCTTGCTGTGGGCGGGCGTCCTATCAACCACGCTGCCGGCGTTCTCCGCCAGCGCCGCGGTGGGCGTCGCAATCCCAAGCGCGAGCATGACCGTAGCGGCTACCGCAAACAGACGGCGACGCCACGAGCGGCTCGCGTGGCCGTTCGATTTCATACAAGCTCCTCTCCCCAGCGCTTGCGCGCCGATCGCGCGGAGCCGTCAAACTACATTTACGGTGGCCCCGAAGGGCGTCAAATAGACAGCTCCGGCTTATAGTTTGCTAAAAGAAGCTATCTACCTGCGGAAATATAGCTTATATGCATATTTGGGGACAGAATGCTGTCCAAAGTCATGTGCGTCGCGGATGATGGGTCACGCGCAATGGCACGACGCGCGCGTCGCACGGCCCACGCCAACGCCGAGCCTCGATGCAAGACATAGCGACCCACCACGCCCCGCCGCAAGGCCCACGCCAGCGCCGAGACCCAATGCAAGCCATGGCGCCAACGCCGAGACCCGACGCAAAAGAAAAGCCCGGCAGACGCAAGCCTGCCGGGCAAACTACATCTCTTCAGTTATCGCAAGGCAAGGGCGGGCGTCATGGCTCCGCGCCGGGAGCGCCTAGTTACACGCGGGCCTCGTCGTTCCACCAGCTGCCGAGCTGGGCGATGTTGCCGCGGATGTGCTCGCAGCTCGCGTGGAAGGCGGCCTGCTCGCGCGCGTCGAGCGGCAGCTCGAAGGTCTCCTCGACACCGTTCACGCCCACGACGCACGGGATGGACGAGAAGATGTCCTCCTCGCCGTGCTCACCGGTGAGCAGCGTCGAGCAGCAGGTCACGTAGTGCTCATTGCCAAGGACGGCCTGGACGAGACGGACGGCGGCGTTAGCGACCGCGTACTCGGTGCACTGCTTGCCGGCGTAGGTAACGTAGCCGCCGTGGCGGGCCTCGGCCTCGCACTCGGCCCGGTCGAAGCCGAAGCGCTCGGGCTGCTCGGCGGCGAGATCAGCGAGCGTCTTGCAGCCGAAGCTCACGCAGGACATGGCGGCGAACTGGGACGCGCCGTGCTCGCCGAGCATATAGGCGTTGATTGAGTGCTGGTCGAGGCCGACGCGCTTGGAGATGGCGTTGCGCAGGCGGCCGGAGTCCAGGGCGGTACCGGAGCCGACGATGCGCCTGGGGTCGCAGCCGGAGAGGCGCCAGATCTCGGTACAGATGACGTCGCAGGGGTTGGAGATGGAGACCCAGACGCCGTCGAAGCCGGCATCGGCGACGCGAGCGATAAAGGTGCGGGCGATCTCGGAGGTAACGAAGAGCTCGCCGTCGCGGTCCTTGGCGGCAGCGGAGACGTCACCGGCGGCGTTCACGATGACGTCGCAGCCGGCGAGCTTCTCGTACTCGGCACCACAGGCGACGATCTTGCAGTTACGGGGATAGAACGACAGAGCGTCCGTGAAGTCCTGGACCTCGCTCGTCAGCTTCTGCTCGTTGATGTCGCAGAGATAGAGCTCGTCCGCAAGACCCTGCATGAGAAGGGCGTTCGCGACGTGCGCGCCCACGTGACCCTGACCAATGATGCCGACCTTGCGGATGTATGCCATGTCGTATCCTTTCGTAGTGGGCGCGGGCGCGCCCAAGTTAGGGAGCTACGGTAACACTCCCGTTTTGCCAGAATGTAACCGCTTCGCCATCAGGGCGAATTGCAAGATGAGGAGACGCATGGGGTTCAAGACGTACACCTGCCCGATCGCCAAGAGTTGCGGCGGATGCGAGTGGCTGGCAGTGCCCTACCCCATCCAGCTCAAGCGCAAGCGCGAGGCCGTGGTCGAGCTCTTCTCGGATATCCTCCCGGCGGACGTCATCGATGGCCTTGCGGTCTATGGCATGGACGAGGACGGCGAGGAGCCCGTCCGCTACCGCCACAAGGCGGCGACGCCTTTCGCCCCCGGCCCGCACGGCCGCGTGCGCTCGGGGTTCTATGCCAGGGGAACGCACCGCATCGTCCCGTGCGCCAACTGCCTGGTCGAGGCGCCCCGCGCGCGCCAGGCCCTGAACGCCGTGGCTCGCGCCGCCGAGGACCTGCGCATCCCCGCCTATGACGAGGACCGCGGCCGCGGGCTTCTCCGTCACGCCGTAGTGCGCATGGGCTACGCGACCGACGAGTGCCTGCTCACCGTCGTGACGAACGGCAGGGGCATCGCGCGCGAGAGAGAGTTCGTCCAGCGCGTGCGCGCGAGGGCACCCTTCGTCACCGCGATGGCGCAGAACGTCAACCAGCGTCGTACGAACGCGATCCTCGGCCACGAGTCCCGCCCGCTCTTTGGCGGCGGCAAGATGGTCGACGAACTCCTCGGCTGCGAGTTCGAGATTGGGCCCACCTCGTTCTACCAGACGAACCCCTCCCAGACCGAGGTGCTCTACTCCCTCGCCATCAACGGCGCGGGGCTCGAGAGCGGCATGCGCGTGCTCGACGCCTACTGCGGTATCGGCACCATCGGCATGTGCGCGGCGCGCCAGGTCCCCGGCCTCGAGGTCGTGGGCGTGGAGCAGGTGGACGGCGCCGTCGGCGACGCGCGCAAGAACGCCCGCCGCAACAACCTCGAGGACCGCTGCCGCTTCGTCTGCGCGGATGCGACCGCCTACATGAAGGACGTCGCCCGTGGCGACCGCGCGGGCTTCGACGTCGTCCTCATGGACCCGCCCCGCGCGGGTTCGACGCCCACGTTCATCAACGGTGTGCTTGGGCTCGCACCCGAACGCGTCGTCTACGTGAGCTGCAACCCCGTGACCCAGCGCCGTGACCTCGAACAGTTCCTCGCCGGCGGCTATGAGGTGGAGCGGCTTGACGTGGTGGACATGTTCCCGCACACCAAGCACGCGGAGACGGTCGCAGTGCTAAAGCGCAGGTAGGGGGCAAGCGACGCAGCGCCACGCGCGCAGACGCACCCTGACACCCAGGCAGCCACGGCACGCAACAAAAGGTCCCGGCCACCCTCGTAAACGAGAAGTGACCGGGACCTCTTCATTAAGCTAGTTCGGTGAACCCGTTGCGGCGAACCCGTCGTGATGAACCCGTTGCGGCGGATGCCCTACGCCGGATCAATCGCCACGGTGTTGTTCTCGCGAACATGAACGCGACCGTCCGCGAGCCAGCCGATGACCTCGGGATAGAGCTCGTGCTCGATCTCGTGGATGTGGGCTTCGAGGGTGTCGACGTCCCAGCCCTCCTCAACCGCCAGCGCACGCTGGGCGATGATCGGGCCCTTGTCGTACTCCTCGTTGGCAAAGTGAACCGTGACGCCCGTGACCTTCACGCCGCGGTCGAACGCGTCCTGGATGGCGTGCGCGCCACGGAAGCTCGGCAGGAGCGCCGGGTGCAGGTTCACGACGCGGTTGGGGAAGGCGTCGAGTAGCGACGCATGGACCATGCGCATGTAGCCGGCCATGATGATGTACTCGCAGCCACGCTCGCGGAACATCCTGGCGATGAAATCGTCGGGATCGTCGTTCTCCTTGTAGAACTCCTTGGAGAGCGTGAAGGAATCGACGCCCGCCGCCTCGGCGCGCTTGAGGCCGTAGGCGTCGGGGCGGCTCGAGATCACGAGCTCGACGCTCGCGTTCAGGCTACCGTCGTTGATGCGGTCGATGATGGCCTGCAGGTTCGTGCCGCTGCCGGAGATCAGGACGCCAATCTTGAGGGGTTCGCTCATGCTACCCCCCTACTCGGCGTCGTCGCGGTAGAGGACCTCGCCGGAACCGGCGACGCACTCGCCCATGAGGAACGGGTCGAGACCCTCGGCCTTAAGGGCGGCCGTCACGGCGTCGACGTCCTCGGGAGCGCAGATGATGCTCATGCCAACGCCCATGTTGAAGGTCTTGTAGGCCTCGTCGAGAGAGAGGCCAGCAAGGCGGCTCACGTAGCCGATGATGGGCGGGATGCTCCAGGCGGGGCCAGCCTCGCCGCCGCGATAGACCAGGGCGTCGACGTCCGCGGGAAGCGCGCGGTTGAGGTTCTCGGTGATGCCGCCGCCAGTGATGTGGGCCATGGCGTGAATGGGCGCGCCGGCATGCAGGGCGCGGATGAGCTGGCCGGCGTAGATGGTGGTCGGGCGCATGACAGCGTCAGCCACGGACTCGCCGAGCTCCTCGTTATAGGCCTCGAGCTCCTCGACGGTCTTGCCCTCGATGGCGACCTTGCGGACGAGCGAGTAGCCGTTCGAGTGGATGCCGGAGCTGGCGAGGCCAAGGATGACGTCTCCGGCCTTGACCTTCTCGGGACCGATCATCTTCGGTCGGTCGACGACGCCCACGACGAAACCGGCGAGGTCATAGTCGTCCGGGTTCATGACGCCGGGATGCTCGGCCATCTCGCCGCCGACGAGGGCGCAGCCACTCTTCTTGCAGCCGTTAGCGATGCCCTTAACAATCTCAGCGACGTGCTCGGCGCGAAGCTTGCCGATAGCAACGTAGTCGAGGAAGAACAGCGGCTCGGCGCCGATGGGCACGACGTCATCGACGCACATCGCGACGAGGTCCTCACCCACGGTGTCGTGACGATCGAGCAGCTGGGCGATAGCGAGCTTGGTGCCCACGCCATCGGTGCCGGAGACCATCACGGGGTCTTCCATGTCCTTGAACGCGGCCGCGGAGAAGCAGCCGCCAAAGCCGCCGAGGCCACCGATGACCTCAGGACGGTTGGTCTCCTTCACAGCCGCCTTGATGGCGTCGACCGCGCGAGCGCCCTCAGCGGTGGAGACGCCGGCGTCCTCGTACGTCACGTGCTTTTCGTTGCTCATGTCTGTCCTTTCGCGGGCCTGGGACCCTCGAGCCTTCGATCGCACACCCGGCACCTTGCCGGGAGAGCGGCTTGTCTACAGTTCCTTCTTGGCGACGTCCTGGATATCCATCTGCGAGGCCTCGCTCGCACGGCTGAGGTTGCGCGGCTTATAGCCCTCGAGGAACTTGCCCTTCGAGAAGCTCGCGGGGATCTCGACGGGATAGCAGCCGGTGAAGCATGCCTCGCAGTAGCCGGAGCAGCCCTCGGCGCAACCCTCGCACCCCGCGAGAGACGGGACACAGGCGCGCAGGCCGTCAACGGAAAGGAAGCCAAGGGAGTCCGCGCCGATGAACTCGCAGATCTCATCGACGTCCTTGCGGGCGGAGATGAGCTGGTCCTGCGTGTCCGTGTCGATACCGTAGAAGCACGGCCAGATGACCTCAGGCGAGTTGATGCGCATGTGGACTTCGGCGGCGCCGGCGTCCTTCAGCATGCGGACGATCTGCTTGGAGGTGGTGCCGCGCACGATCGAGTCATCGATGACAACGAGGCGCTTGCCGGCGACGTTGTCCGCAAGGGCGTTGAGCTTGAGACGGACGCCCATCTCGCGCAGCTCCTGCGTGGGTTGGATGAAGGTGCGGGCGACGTAGCGGTTCTTGATGAGGCCCTCGCCAAAGGGCAGGCCGAGCTCATGGGCGAAGCCCTCCGCGGGCGGCAGGCCGGAATCGGGCACGCCAATGACGAGGTCCGCGTCGACCGGGCACTCGCGAGCGAGCTGAACGCCCATCTGATAGCGCATCGAGTAGACGCTCTTGCCGTGGAAGCGCGTGTCAGGGCGCGCGAAGTAGACGTGCTCGAAGATGCACTCCGCGCGAGGCTCCGGATCGAGCACCTGCTCGCAAGAGATGCCGTCGTCAGAGATGCGGATGATCTCACCGGGACGAACGTCGCGAACATACTCTGCACCCACGATATCGAGGGCGCAGGTCTCGCTGGCGACGCACCAACCCTGCTCGTTAGGGAGCTTGCCGAGGCACAGCGGGCGGATGCCACGGGGGTCACGGAAGGCATAGAGGGCGTTCTCGCGGACGAGTGCCATGGCGTAACCGCCCTCCATCATGGCCATCGCATGAGCGATACCACTACGGAGCTGGTGCTTCTTCTCCGTGAAGAAGCCGATGAGGCGCGCGGCGACCTCGGAGTCGGTCTGGGTGCGGAAGGGAACGCCCATGTTGATGAGCTCGACGCGAAGCTGGTCGAAGTTCACGAGCGTGCCGTTGTGGGCGAGGGCAATGATGACCTCGTTGATGGCGGAAAGGTGCGGCTGGGCACTCTCCCAGCCCTTCGAGCCCGCGGTGCCGTAACGGACGTGGCCCACGGCGACCTTACCGGAAAGAGCGGAGAGGTCGGAGTCCGTGAAGACCTGCGTGACGAGGCCGAGGTCCTTGCGCACGAACACGCTCTTGCCATCGCCGACGGCGATACCCGCGCTCTCCTGGCCGCGGTGCTGCAGGGCGTGGAGCGCGAAGTAGGTCATGCGCGCGACATCGCGACCGGGAGCCCAGATACCGAAGATGCCGCACTCGTCGTGGAGGGAGTCATCCCCCATGGTCGCCTCGAGACCCGCCGGCTTGTCACCGGAGTCGACGCCGACCACGTGGGTCGCCTCGCAGACGTCGATCATGGAGCAGTCAGACATTCGTTACCTTCCGCTTCGCTAGCTTTCGCTGTTCTGGTTGGGGTGGATCTCACTCTTGAGGGCGCACACGAGCAGGCCGCGCCCATTGCCTTTGCCAAAGTTGTTCTCGTAGTCACACGTGCAGAGCGTAAGCACCTTCGTGACCGAATTCACCGCCGAGTCGGCGTCCGTCGCGCTCGCGCTCGCGCGGGCGAGAAGGCCCTTAAGGTAGGTGTGGAAGTCATCGTCAGACGCGAAGGCGACGGAGCGTGCCTCGGCCTCGGTTGCCGCGGCCTTGTAGAAGAGCAGGGGCTCCAGCTCGTAGGCGGCATCAGGCGTGACGTACCAAATAGACGAGAAGGAATTCAGGCCGTCCTGGTTCGCAAACTCGTCGATATCCGCGAACATCGACCCGTCGTTCAGGTGGTGCCCGTAGATGATGGTCTGACGGTCAACGAGGCCGGGGCGGGCGTTGTCGCAGTCCATGAAGATCTGGCCACCGACGGAGTACTCGCCAGACGCCGTCGTGCGGAGGTACTCGTTGTTGGTGTCACCCTGGTAGACGGGGTAATCGACATGCGTGCCCGGAATGTACAGCCAGCCCGTGATGTCGTCGTTCACGGCCCGCAGGCCATCCCAGTCGACGCTCACCGGGCAGCCGCTTTCGGCCGGATCATCCGAGACAGTCGCATATGCGGCGAGTTTCTCGTTGTTGGCGGCGTTCGCGGCGTACTCCGCCTGGGCGCGCGCGTAGAGCACGCCGGCGGTAACGAGAAGGGCCACGCCCACGACGAGCAGCACCGTGGAGAGCACGTTGCGGCCCTTGCGTTTTGGTTGCCTCTGCTGCCGAGGAGCTGCCGTGCGACGTGAGGATGACATCCTAGGACCAGCCGGGAGCGGCTGGACTGCGGCATGACGACGAGTCTGCGTGGGCTGCGCGTCAGTCTTGAAGTGCTTTCCCCTCGATGCGTCTCTAGACACGAAGACTACCGCCTAGGCCTCTGCCATGGCACGCTTGAACTCGACCATCTTTTCGCGCCACTCGGGCATGGTGGCGCCGAGGATCTGCGTGGCGTAGATGGCGGCGTTCTTCGCGCCGTTGATGGCGACGCAGGCGACAGGGACGCCGGAAGGCATCTGCACCATCGAGAGGAGGGAGTCCATGCCACCGAGGTCACTCGTCTTCATGGGGACGCCGATGATGGGCAGCGGCGTGAAGGCGGCGACGACGCCACCCAGGTGCGCGGCCTTGCCGGCTGCGGCGATGATGACCTTGATTCCGCGGTCCGCGGCGCTCGAGGCCCACTCGTGGACCTTGTCGGGCGTACGGTGGGCGCTCGCGATCACGAGCTCATAGGGGACGCCAAGCTCGTCAAGCTGCTTGGTGCATGCCTCCATCACCGGCATGTCAGACTTCGATCCCATGATGATTCCAACAAGTGGCTGCACTGCCATGTGTCGCTCCTCTGGTTGGTTGTATGTGATGCGGGCTTGCCGCAAATTACTAGTATAACCACGATAAGCCCGATAGCGGACAAGCAGCGTGAAGGGCTATCCTGTGATGGCATCATTTATCTGAGATTTGCGGCGCGTCGCCCAATCTCGTACGCGACCTACCTGGAGAGTCCATGACCTGCGCCCGCGACCTTGTCCTCTATGAACGTCGAGGCCCCGTCCTCCCCCGCGTCGCCGCCGTCCACGACTTGTGCGGTTACGGCAAGTGTTCCCTTGGCATCGCCATACCCGTGCTCTCCTGCGCGGGCATCGACGTGTGCGCAGTTCCCACCTCGCTCCTCTCGGCACACACGAAGTTTGCGGACTTCTACATGCATGACACCACGCCCTTGCTTGGCGCCTATCTCGACGCCTGGGCAAAGGAGGGTATCGAGCTCGACGGCATCTACTCCGGGTTCCTCGGTTCTGCCGAGCAGGTCTCCTATGTCCGCAGGCTCTGGCGCGAGCAGCCGGGCGCGCTTCGCATCGTCGACCCGGTCATGGGAGACGGCGGTAAGAAGTACCGCACCTACACGGACGAGATGTGCGAGGCCACGCGAGCGCTCGTCGCCGGTACGGACCTCCTCACGCCCAACCTCACGGAGGCATCCATCCTGACGGGCCTTCCCTACGAGGGCCAGAACGTCGACGAGAACTTCGTGGCTCGTATGGCGTCCTCCCTGCTCGAGATGGGCGCGAAGTGTGTCGTCATCAAGGGCGTCGTGCGCGAGGGCGAGAGCGTCATCAGGAACTACGTCGCCTGCGACACCGATGACGCGCCCGTCGAGGTGACCGGCGAGCTCCTTCCCTACATGATCCACGGCACGGGAGACCTCTTCGCGAGCGCCCTCACGGCGGCGGTCTTCGCCGGGAAGCCCGTGGTCGAGGCCGTACGATTCGCCGGCACGCTCGTCAGGGACGCCATGCGCATCACCCCGGCGCAGCCGGATTACGAGCTGCGTGGCGTTAGCTTCGAGTCTGTCCTCGGTGAGGTCACCGCGCTGCTCGATTAACGCCGGGGGTGCCCGCGCGCAAAGCGTCCCGGCTAACAAACAAGGCCGCCAGCGAATCATCCCGCTGGCGGCCTTCTCGTGTCTATGAGAGCCGGAGCTACTTGCCAGCAGCCTCGGTGGTGGCGGTCTCCGTCGTGGTGGCCTCGGTCGACGCCTCGGCAGTCGTGGCGGCCTCCGTCGTCGCCGGATTGCCAAGCACCGCGTCGAGCAGGTTGCCCTGGACCGTCACCTTGTCGCGGAGATTCTCGGCGGCGGTCTCGTCAAGACCGGTGATCATGCAGTTGAAGTTGAAGCCGCCATTGGGCGACGAGCTCTTCGTCCAGATGAAGGTCGCAAAGCGCTTGACGTTACCCGTGGGCTTGAGGAAGCCGAAGAAGGTGGACTGCTGGAACTTGCCGGTCTCGCTCACGTGCACGTCGACGTGGTAGACCACCTGCGTGATGTTGGGGTTGAGCAAGGCGTTGACCGAGAGGGCCGCCGCCTGAATCTGGGAGCCGGCGAGGCAGGCGAGTTCATCCTTGCTCGCGGTGTCGACGACGGTGACCTCGATGCGGCCGCTCTCCTCGTTTGCCTCGAGGACCGTGAAGTCCTCCGGGAACTGGGTGAAGCCGTCACCCCACTCGACGCCGTTGCGAAGTGCCGAGGTGACCGAGGCATTATCGACCTTGTTGGCGAGCTGTGCGGTACCGGCACGGCGAATGACGCCACACGAGACCTGCGCGATGATCACGACGGCGAGCAGCGCCGCGACGACGAAGAACGCCGCGCGGGACATCGTCTTGCCAACGTTTGAGCCGGAGGGGTCCTCGCCAGAAAGCGGGTCGACATCGACGGCAGCCTTCTTCTGGCGACGACGGCCATGTTCCTTGCGAGCCTTGGAGGCGTTGGTGTGGCCCGTCTCGTCGACGTCGGCGAACAGGGCCTCGACCTCGTCCGGGGTGGGAGCAGTCTGCTTGTTGTCCTTCTTTGCCATGAATCCATCTCCGCTTGGTTCGCCGCCGGGCGGCGCGAGTCAGTGGCAACCAGTATAGGCAGACCCCCTTCTAGCCGGGCAAATTCCCCTCAAGCTACATATGGCGGAAGAGAGGACAAAAGCTACGCGCCGGAACCCGAACGGGATCCGGCGCGTCTCAAACGCATCTATGTGGCCGTAGCACCACTATTTACACGGCCTTCGATCCAAACTGCATGCGATAGTAGCTCGCATACGTACCATCGAGGGCCATGAGCTCCTCGTGCGTGCCGCGTTCCGCCACGCGGCCGTTCGCGATGGTAACGATCTCGTCCGCGTCGCGGATGGTCGAGAGCCTATGGGCGATGACCAGCGTGGTGCGCCCGCTCGCAAGGCGCGCGAGGGACTCCTGAACGGCATGCTCGCTCTCGTTGTCGAGGGCGCTCGTAGCCTCGTCAAGCACGAGAATCTTCGGATTCTTGAGGAAGACGCGCGCGATGGCGATGCGCTGCTTCTGACCGCCGGAGAGACGGGCTCCGCGCTCGCCCACCTGGGTGTCGTAGCCGTCGGGCATCGCGCTCACAAAGGCGTCCGCATTCGCGAGCCTGGCCGCCTCGCGAATCTCCTCCGCCGTGGCTCCGGGCCTGCCATAGGCGATGTTCTCCGCAATGGTGCCGTCGAAGAGGTAGACGTCCTGTTGAACGATACCCACCGCCTCGCGAAGACTCTTCTGCGTGACGGAACGCACGTCCTGTCCGTCGATCTCAATCGAGCCTGCCGCCACGTCATAGAAGCGCGGGAGAAGGCTGCAGGTGGTCGACTTACCACCACCGGACGGTCCCACGAGCGCGATGGTCTCGCCCGGAGCGATATCGAGGTCGAGGCCGCGGATGACCTCCTCCTCTCCGTCATAGGAGAAGTGGACGTCCGAGTAGCAGATGTGACCGGCGCTCACCTCGAGCGGCTTGGCATCCGGCGCGTCGACGATGTCGGGCACCGTCTCGAGGATCTCGATGAAGCGACGGAAGCCCGCAATGGCTTTCTGGAAGGTCTCCGTGAAGTTGAGAATGTTCTCGATGGGCGTGGTGAGCATCGAGATATAGAGCGCGTAGGTCGCAAGGTCGGCGGCCTGCATCTGGCCCTGCGCGATCAGCCATCCGCCATAGACGAGGACGAGCGTGTTGAGACCGCCCATCATGCAGGAGATGGAGGCCTGGTAGCGACCCATCGCCCTATACATGTCGACCTTCGTGACGAGATACGCGTCGTTGCTCTTGCGGAAACGGGCGCGCTCGACGTCCTCCGCGGCGAAGCCCTTCACCACGCGGATACCGCCGAGGGAATCCTCGACGCGGGCGTTCACGTTCGAGATGCCCACGCGGTTTTCGCTAAAGACCGCCTTCATGTGCGCGTTGGCCCAGGCGTTGTACGCCACGAGCGCGGCCGTGATCACGGCAAGGACAAGCGTGAGCGGCGCGTTGATGGTCGCCAGGATCACGAAGGCACCCACGACCTCGACAATGCCGATAAGGAGGAACTCCGGGCCGTGGTGCGCGGCCTCGCAGATGTCGAAGAGGTCCGATACGAGGCGGCTCATGAGGTCGCCCGACTTGTTCTTGTCAAAGAACGAGAAGCTCATGCGTTCGTAGGCATCGAAGAGGTCCTCACGCATGCGACTCTCCATGCGTGCGCCCATGACGTGACCCCAAAAGGCCACGAAGTAGCGGCACGCGAAGCGGATGGCGTACATGCAGACGAGACCCGCGGCGAGCATCCAAAGCGCAGCGAGAATGGCATCGGACCCCTCGCGGAAGAGACCCCTCGAAACCATTCTCAGAATCTGGGGGAACGACAGGTCGATCGCAGCAACCGCCAGCGAACAGACGAGGTCGGCCACGAAGAGGTGCATCTCCCCCTCGTAATAAGAGAGGAAGCGTGCGAAGAGGCTCTTGCCGGCGTCCTTTTCGCATGCGGCGTGGTCGCCAGAGGCGCTCGTCACGTCGTCAGTTGATTGCATTGCGTTAGTCCTCCGTTTTGACTTCGGGAGTAAGCCTGTGGGCGACGGCGTCGCACGCGAGCGCGCCAACGACGGTCTTCGCGTCCTCGACGCGACCGTCGAGGACGGCGTCCACGAGTTCGCCGAGCTCGACCATGTCAACGTTGATGAACTCGTCATCGTCCGGGTCACTCTTGACGAAGGTGAGGTCCGTCGCCATATAGAGGTGGATAACCTCGTCCGTGAAGCCGTCCGAGCTGGCGATGCTCGTGAGGTAGGCCATCTTGCCCGCGGCGAAGCCCGTCTCCTCCGTCAGCTCGCGATGGGCGGCGTCGAGCGGGTCCTCGCCCGGGTCGAGCTTGCCGGCGGGAATCTCGACCGTCACGCGACCAAGGGCCGTACGGTATTGACGCACCAGGCAGATGCGTCCGTCATTCGTGAGGGCGACGATGGCCACGGCACCCGGGTGACGCACGATGTCGCGGACGGACTCACGACCGTCAGGAAGCTTCACGTGCAGGCGGCTCACCGAGAAGATACGGCCGGTCCAGGTCGTCTCCTCGCTGAGGGGCACCTCGGCGAGGGTGGCGTCACGAGGATCGTCATCGCCGCAGACGAAGCGGCGCGTCTCAGGCTCGCCGCTCGTGTGGTCATGCGTGCGGCGGGCGCCGTCGAAGGTGAACGCCTCCACAGCTTCGTTAAGGCCCTCTTCCTTCTCGCCCATCGCTACACCTCCCACGCGTCGCGACCGCGAAGGGCGCGGGCACCGATGTCGTGGCGCAGGGTCTTGCCCTCGAAGTCGATGAGCTCGCAGGCCTTGTAGGCGAGCTCGCGAGCGCCCTCGAAGCTATCGGCAACGGCGGTAACGTTGAGCACGCGGCCACCGTTGGTGACGAGCTTGCCGTCTTCAAGCTTGGTGCCGGCGTGATAGACGGTCACGCCCTCGAGCGCCTCGGCGTCCTCGATGCCGGTGATCTCCTTGCCCTTCTCGTAAGAGCCGGGATAGCCGGCGCTCGTGAGAACGACGGAGACGGCCCAATCGTCATCCCAGCTGACATCAGCCTGGTCGAGCATGCCGTTGTCACAGCGGCAGAAGACATCAACGAGGTCGGCCTTCATGCGCGGAAGCACGACCTGGGTCTCGGGATCGCCAAAACGGGCGTTGAACTCGAGGACCTTCGGGCCGTCCTTCGTGAGCATGAAGCCGCCGTAGAGGCAGCCGGAGTAGTTGATGCCGTCAGCCTTGAGCTGGGCGACGACGCGGCGCTCGATGTCGACCATGGCCTCGTGCTCCTCGGGCGTCACGAACGGCACCGGGGAATAGACGCCCATGCCACCCGTGTTGGGACCGAGGTCACCCTCGAGGGCACGCTTGTGGTCCTGGGAGCTCGCGAGGGGGATGACGGTCGTGCCGTCAGTGAGGGCGAGCAGGGAGCACTCGGGGCCCTTCAGCATCTCTTCGACGACGACGGTCGAACCAGCCTCGCCAAAGGTGCCGGAGAAGCACTCGCGAACGCCCTCGAGGGCCTCCTCGACCGTCTGGGCGACGATGACGCCCTTGCCGGCGGCGAGGCCGTCGGCCTTCACGACGCAAGGGCCGTTGAGCTCGCGGACGTACTCCTCGGCGGCATCGGCCTCGGTAAAGCTCTTGTAGCGGGCGGTGGGAACGCCGGCGCGCTCCATGACCTCCTTGGCGAAGACCTTCGACCCCTCCATCTGGGCCGCCTCGCCAGAGGGGCCAAAGCAAGCGACGCCCGCAGCGCGGACGGCGTCAGCGACACCGGAGACGAGCGGAGCCTCAGGGCCAATCACGACGAGGCCAACGCCATGCTCGGTCGCAAAGCCGGCGACGGCGGCGGGGTCGTTCTGGTCGATGTTCGCGAGCTCGGCCTCGGCGAGGATGCCGCCGTTGCCGGGCGCCGCCCAGATCTTGCCCGCGCGCGGGCTCTCGGCGAGCTTACGAAGCATCGCGTGCTCGCGACCGCCAGCACCAAGTAGCAGGATGTCGATCGTGTCAGTACCGGACATGGGGCTCCTCTTTCCTGGTAAGTGTTCCAACCCTCTTATCGTAACGCGAACGGCCGGGTACATAGCCCCGGCCGCTCCATTTCTAGTCCGCTTTGTTACGTTAGCCGCGATACAGCATCTCGGTGGGAACGCAGGAAAATGCCACGAGGCCGATGCCGGTGTGCGTCGAGATGACCGGGCCGGCGCTGTAAGTGCCCTGGAGGTCGACGGTGATGCCCCGCTTCTCGATGGCTTCGAGGCACTCCTTGCAGCCCTCCTCGTTGTCAGAGGTGGCGAAAGCCGCGGTAAGCCTCGCGCCCGCGCCGTACTTGGCCTCGACGATCTTCGCAAGGGCCTGATACGCGCGCTGCATGCCGCGGCCCTTGGCGATGGGCTCGAGGGTGCCCTCGTCAGTGACGTGGAGGACGGCCTTGATGTTGAGGACCGCGCTCATGAGGCCCTTGGCGCGGGAGCAGCGGCCGTTCTTGACAATGTTCTCGAGCGTGTCGAGCACAAAGACGAGAGAGGACTGCTCGCGTAGTTTCTCGAGGTGAGTAAGGGTGTCGTCGAGGGACTCGCCGGCGTCGCGCATGCGGCAGGCCTCCTTGACGTAAATGCCCTGCATGGACGTACCGATCTTGGTGTCCCACACGCGGACGGGCACGGGGCTGTCCTGAGCGGCAAGCGCGGCCGAGTTCGCGGTTCCGGAAAGTGCGCCGGAGATATGGATGGACAGAACCTGCTTGGCACCCGCCTCGGCAAGCTTCGCAAAGGCAGTGGCAAAGGCCGAGGGGGACGGCTGGGAGCTGTGCGGCAGCTCTTCCGCCGCCGTCATCTTGGCGTAGAACTCCTTGGGCTTGATCTCGATCTGGTCGAGGTGGCAGCTGTCCCCAACGAAGACGTGCAGAGGAACCATCTCGACACCAAGCTCGGCAAGCTCCTCAACGGGGAGATCGCACGTGCTATCGGTCACAATCTCAAACTGGTGGTCCATGCTGGTCCTTTCCATCTGCCGGGCCGAGCAGCGCAGCCGAGTGGCAGCGCGAGGCTCAATGTCCGGTGTTTACGGCGACACGGATACTCGCCGTCCGGTGTTTACATAAAAAAGGGCCCGCCGAAATTGGCGGGCCCGGAATGCTTACTTCCAGTGGCGGTTGATCGTCTGCTCGCGATCGGGGCCAACGGCGATGAGGGAAACCCTCACGCCGGAGAGCTGCTCGATGAGGTCGATGTAATCCTTGGCCTCGCGCGGCAGATCATAGAAGCTGCGGCAACCGGAGATGTCCTCCTGCCAACCGGGAACCTCGATGTACTTGGGCTTGGCGTGATAGAAGACGCTCTGGTGCTCGGGAACGGTGGTGTACTCGACGCCATCGCACTCGTAGGCGGTGCAGATCTTGATGGTGTCGAGGCCGCCGAGGACGTCGAGCTTGGTGATCGCAAGGTCCGTCAGGCCATTGACGCGAGCGGCGTAGTTGACGACGACGGCATCATACCAACCGCAACGACGCTTGCGGCCGGTGGTCACGCCATACTCGTGACCCTTCTCGAGGAGGTACTTGCCGACGCCCTCGTCCTCGGAGAGCTCCGTGGGGAACGGGCCAGAGCCAACGCGCGTGAGGTAGGCCTTGGCGATGCCGAGGACGCGATCGATGTTGGTGGGACCAACGCCCGAACCGGTGACGGCGCCGCCGGCGGTGCAGTTGGAGGAGGTCACGAACGGGTAGGTGCCGTGGTCGATGTCGAGCATCGTGGCCTGGGCGCCCTCGAACAGGATGTTCTTGCCGTCAGCGAGGAGCTCGTTGAGGAGCTTGGAGCTCTCGATGATGTAGGGGCGGATGCGCTCGGCATACGGGAGGTAGGTCTCGCAGATCTGCTCAACGGTGTAGGTGGGCAGCTCGTAGACCTTCTCGAGGATCGGGTTCGTGTACTCGAGGGCAGCCTCGAGCTTCTCACGGAAGATCTTCTCGTCGAGCATGTCCTGGACGCGAAGACCGGTGCGGTTCATCTTGTCCATGTAGCAGGGGCCGACGCCACGCTTGGTGGTGCCGATGAGGTTCTTGCCGAGCTTCTTCTCGTGGGCACCGTCGAGGTCCTTGTGATAGGGCATGACGATGTGGGCGTTGCCGGAGACGCGCAGGCCAGCGCAGTCAATGCCCTGACCCTGGAGCGTGTCGAGCTCCTCAAGCATGACGGAGGGGTCAACAATGCAGCCGTTACCGATGACGGACAGAACACCGTCATACATGACGCCAGAGGGAATCTGGTGAAGCGCGAGCTTGTGGCCGTTGGCGATAACCGTGTGACCGGCATTCGCGCCACCCTGGTAGCGGCAGACGCAATCAAAATCACCGGAGACGAGGTCGGTGACCTTACCCTTGCCTTCGTCGCCCCACTGGGAACCAACCAGAACAGTTGCCGACATGAAGAGCTCCTTCTCTTACGGCTTAGCCAACTTGTTAAGTATACGACAGAAAAGGACCCCGGCTAAGCGGGGCCCTTCTTCTACACGTCGTCGTGATGGGTATCGACCTCGAGGAACTTGGTCTTCTCGGCAAAGAAGGCCATGTCGATGATGCCAAGAGGGCCGGAACGGTTCTTGGCGACGACGAACTGCGTGATGCCGTAGTCCGGGCGGTCCTCACGAGCGCCCTCGTCCTCCGTCATCGAACGGTCGAGCAGGATGACGATGTCTGCGTCCTGCTCGATGGAGCCCGATTCGCGAAGGTCA
Source organism: uncultured Coriobacteriaceae bacterium (assembly GCA_900552935.1). Lineage (GTDB taxonomy): Bacteria > Actinomycetota > Coriobacteriia > Coriobacteriales > Atopobiaceae > Parolsenella. Next base: position 67,676 of record USBN01000001.1, read on the forward strand.
GACAGCTGGGGGCGCTTGCCGTGGTGACCCGTGCGGTCCTCGTTCTTACGCGAGAGCTGAGACAGCGCGATGACGGGAATGCCAAGGTCCTTGGCCATGATCTTGATGCCACGGCTCATCTCCGAGACCTCCGTCGCGCGCGAGTCCGCGCGGCGGTTGGGCGGAGGCGAGACGAGCTGCAGGTAGTCGAGGATGACGACGCCCTTCTCCTTGTTACGGAGCATGCGGCGGGCCTTGGCGCGCACCTCGGTCACCGTGGTGCCGGGGGTGTCATCGATCAACAGGTCAAGCTGCGAGAGGTCTTGCGTGGCCTGGAGGATGTCGTTCCACTGCTCGGGCGCAATCTTGCCGGAGCGGATGTTCTGGAGGGGCACCTGCGAATAGGTGGAGAGCAGGCGCTGGGCGATTTCCTCAGAGCTCATCTCGAGGGAGAAGAAGCAGACGCACGCGCCGCCCTGCGCCATCTGAATGGCGAGGTTAAGGGCGAACGACGTCTTGCCGACGCCAGGGCGAGCACCGACGACGATCATCTGGCCGGCGCGGAGGCCGAGGAACATGCGATCCATCGCGGGGAAGCCCGTCTGGATGCCAACCGCCTCGTTACCAACCTGCGAGAGACGCGAGAGCTCGTCGTAAAGGGACACCATCGCATCCTCGATCTTGACGTAGCTCGTCTTGATGTCGCGGTTGGTGACGTCGAGCAGCATCTTCTCTGCGCTGTCGACGACCTCCTTGGTGTCCTCCGGCGCGTTGGCGGCGAGCGTCGCGATCTTGGCCGAGGCATCAATCATCAGGCGGAGCGTCGAGTCGCGGTGAAGCATCTCCGCATGGTGACGCCAGCTCGCGATGGAGAAGGAATCCTCGCCAAGGCGCGCAAGGGCAGGCAGACCACCGGCTCGCTCAAGTTCGCCGGTCGACGTGAGGTAGTCTGCGAGGGAGATGGGGTCAACTGGGTTGCTGCGCTCGAACATCGTCCGCATGGCGGAGAAGATGATACGGTTTGCGTCGAGGAAGAAGTCTTCCTCCGTGAGTTCGACAAGGGCGTTCTCGAGCACCTCGGGCGAGAGGAGCATTGCGGAGAGAACGGAACGCTCCGCAGCGACGTCTGAGGGCATGGTCTTGATAGAGGCGAACGCGGCCGGTGACGGCGCTGCGTCATACACGATCTCGTCCATAGTCCTCCCCTGTCATCTCAAGTTACGTTCATAGCGGTTGCGCCCGTGCATCTTAGCCCATGATCGCAATACTTGCAGCATGTTTTTTACACCATAGTGCCTATGAACAGGGCATTGTTGAGAGCTTCCGGCGTTTACCCCGACGAATGCGAGTTTTCACACTTTTCAACAATTTTATCGTGATTCGGCGAAAGGTTATCAACATTGCAGGACACGTGTTCGCATTGCGGCCAAAATACGAACAAGATGTCAGGAATTAGGCCTTCTTCCTCGTGTTTTGTGTAATTACGCAGGTAGATGCCTGTATCTTATTTATACCTTTTGGAAGGTGCCACCGCGCTCAACTGGGGTTTTGTAATTGATTGTTCCCGTCGAACCCAACAGCAGAACGAATACCTGCGTGTTTGCTGTCGAAAAAAGGACCCGCAGTCGAAACTGCGGGTCCTTGCTCATGCTAAGGCATGTTAACGCACCCAAGGTGCGCAGGAGGCTCGCCTACTCGGCAGCCTCGGTGGCCTCGGGGTTCTCCTCGACAGCCTCGGTCTCGACAACCTCAGCCTCGGGAGCCTCCTCGACGACCTCCTCGACGGCCGGCTTGCCGACCTGGAGGTTAAGCTCAGCGGCGATCTCGCGGTACAGGCTCACCTTGACGGTGTGCAGACCGGAGGTCTTGATGGCGCGGTTGAGCTCGATGCGCTTGCGATCGACCTCGACACCGAGCTCGTTCTTGACGGCGTCGGCGACCATCACGTTGGTGACGGAACCGAAGAGCTGGCCCTCATCTCCAACCTTGGCGTCGATGAGGACGGTCTTGCCGTCGAGGGCGGCCTTCAGGGCCTCGGCATCGGCGATGCGCTTCTCCTCGCGCTTGGCGATGTTGTGACGACGCTCCTCGAGCTGCTTCATGTTGCCCTTGGTGGCCGGCAGGGCCATGCGGTTGGGGAACAGGTAGTTCTCAGCGAACCCCTGGGCGACCTCGACGACGTCGCCCTCTCCGCCCTTGCCCTTGAGCTCACCCAGAAGGATGACTTTCATGGACACTCCTTACTTAGCTGCGGTCGCGACGGCCACCACGGCTGGACACCACGGAAACGGTGTACGGCAGAAGGGCCATCTCGCGAGCGCGCTTGATGGCGTTGGCGATGTCGTGCTGGTGCTGCGTGCAGGCGCCAGTGACGCGACGGGGCTTGATCTTGCCACGGTCGGTCATGTACTTGCGAAGGAGCTGAGTATCCTTGTAGTCGATGAACTCAGTGTTCTCCTTGCAGAACTGGCAGTACTTGCGACGCGGCTGACGCTGGTACTCAGTAGCCATGTCTCAAAACCTTTCTGTTGGCGTGCGGCCGGCTTGCGGCCGGACGCCGGTTCTCTCGGCGACGTGACCCGCGATGCGGGTACGCCAGCCACCTGGTGCTGGGACGATGCCCGGCCTGGGTGGCCTAGAACGGGATGTCCGCGTCGTACACATCCGCCGCGGGAGGTGCGGCGACGGGGACGGTGGCCGGCGCGGGCTGTGGAGCCTGCGGGGCCTGGTAGGGAGCCTGCGGAGCTTGGGGGGCATAGCCACCCTGTTGCTGGTAACCACCGGCGTTGCCGCCCTGACGAGAGCTCATGAATTCGATCTCGTCGATGACGACCTCGATCTTGGAACGCTTCTGACCGTCACGCTCCCAAGAGCTGTAACGCAGACGACCCTCGATGGCTACCTTGGTTCCCTTGGTAAGGTAGCGCTGAATCGCCTCGGCACGGGTGCCGAACATCACGCAGTCGATGAAGTTGGGGTAGTCCTCCCAGTTGCCGGTCTGCGGATTGCGACGACGATCGTTGACCGCCACGCCCAAGTGCAGCACCTGCGTGCCGCCCTGCGTGCTGCGCAGCTCGGGATCCCTGGTTAGGTTGCCCGTAATGTTCACTCGGTTGATGCTCACGATACTCACTACCTTCCACGTGCGGACTGTACGCCCGCTTCCATGACTGACTTACTCGTTCTCGGGACGACGCACGATCATGTGGCGCTTCACAGCATCATTGATGCGGAGAACGCGATCGAGCTCGGCGATCTGCGTGGGGTCAGCGTGGAAGTTGACGAGGGTGTAATCACCCTCAGTGAGCTTGTCGATCTCGTAGGCGAGCTTGCGCTTGCCCCAGTTATCGACGTTGTCGACGGCGCCGCCGTTCTCGGTGATGGCGACTTCGATGCGCTTCATAACACCAGCGCGAGTCTCATCAGTGATCGTCGGGTCGACAAAAAACAGCAGTTCATAAGCCTTCATGTGGTCACCTCCTCTGGGCATGTGGCCTCGGGTCGTGAAGGTTTGCGCCCGAGACAGGAAAGGTTCGGTGGGGAATCATACCACGTCCGCGCCGCCTACAGTTAGGTGCGGGCGCAAAACGCCCGTTTGTCCGCACACAGCGCACACATGTTCAGCATTTGACTTGGCCCACGCTGACCCCTTTCTTGCTCCAAGGCTAACAGCCGAACCTGACAAATATGGGCATCCAACCCGACAGATACCTGACACCGCAGGTAGAAGCGGAAATCGAAAGCGCGAGATATTCTCGAGGACCTCTCGAAGGCAAATGCATGCCGTTCGCCGCAACAGAAGGCCCCCGAATGGTTCATCCATCCAGGGGCCTTGAGCCAAACGCTCTGGAAATAGCTACTGCTGCGAGGTGTTGTTGGGGTTATCCGTAGGCGATGATTCCGAGGCCCCAGTTCCTTCTTCGCCTCTTGGGCGCACGAGGGGAACGATGACCTCGTCACTCGGCTGAGCCTCCGTCTCCGGCGCTGCGGTCGGGGCAGGCGTCACGTTCGTCGAAGCGACGGTGGGAGCCGACACCTGGGTGGGCATGGGAACCTGAGCCGGAGCGGCTCCCATCTGGGCGGAGGCGGGCATTGACGCCTCGGGATCCTGCGACGATGGCACGGGAACGGTCGCGGGAGCCATCGTCTGCTGGCATGCCTGCCCCGCCGGCTCCTGATACGGTTGGGCCGCCGGCGCCTGGTATGGCTGGCTCGTTGTCTGCTGATATGGCTGCGCAGCGGGCGCCTGATAGGTCTGATTCGCAGGCGGCGCATATGTCACAGGCGGCTGCTGGGCGGGGTAACCACCGCCGGCACCGGGCGTGGTCGGCGGAACCGTAGACGTGGGAAGAGAGGCGGCCTGCGGAAGGGGGTCGCTCGGGCCACCCCAGCGGGCAACGTCAAACTGCCTCATCCAGAGACCAACCGCGTTGTACGAGAGAAGCGAGGTCGCCGCATTCACGACGGACGACAGATATCCGGCAATCGCGGCAATAGGCATGACGATGCGAAGCATCGCGGTAAGGTGCCTGATAAACATGGCGTCATCAAAGCTACCCGTAGCGGCTCGGGCCATCTTGATGATTTCGGGCAGGACAGAGACGCCTCCCAGCAGCATAAAGAAAATCCAGATAGCGCTGGCGATAAGTCCGCCGACAATCGGAATGAGGACGAAGAAGAACAGGTCACCCGGCGCTCGCTTCACCATCTCGAGAACGCGAGAGGGGTTGAGACCAGCAGAAATCTTGGTGTAGATCGCGGCGCGGAGCACGGCGACATACATCACGAGGATGTAGAAGAGCTGGGCAAGTACAAGCAGGGAACCAATCAAGCTCGCCAGGGCATCCGGGAGCAAGACATCCGCAATGGAGTTCACGATGCCGGCTGCAAGCATCCAAACAAACATCCACACGAAAGTCACCACGAGGGCACGCCAGCCGGACGCCAGGCACTCCCCAATGCGCACGCCGCGCTGCTTCGGCGAAGAGTCGATACCCCACGCCGTGAGACGCGCCCACTCAAGGCCATAACCCACGAGACCAATCAGCCCCACAAACGGAACGAAACTCGCGAGAGCAAGCAACAGGATGACCTTGATCCAGCCCTTGTCACGCGTGAGCATGTCCCAGCTTCTCGAAATGTAATGCGGCTTTCCATCTGCGACGTATGCCATGGCTACCTCCTACGCACGTGTTATGCGCATGAGTATAACCGGGCACAGCACAAACAAAAAAGGGCCCGGCTCACAAGCGAACCGGACCCTGCATTTTCTGGCGGAGAGGGAGGGATTTGAACCCTCGTAACCACAAAGTGGTTAAACGGTTTTCGAGACCGCCGCATTCAGCCGCTCTGCCACCTCTCCAGAATATGAGAGCGGCGCCCACACAGGACGCCGCGAAAGATTCTGGCGGAGAGTCGGGGATTTGAACCCCGGAGACGCTTTAGACGCCTACACGATTTCCAATCGTGCGCCTTCGACCACTCGGCCAACTCTCCATTAAGCGCGGCGACTATTCTAACCTAAATATCTTGCTAAGTACAAGAGAAATTTCTCAGATTCTCAAAGGCGATTGTTTAGACGAGAAAAGCGATCCAACGACAAGCGCCACAACATACCCGTGGACCATACCGCAAGCCGCGACCACACGGACGAGGTTCTCGCGCCCGTCAGGAGGGATGCCTCTCGGGCAAGGAGACGCGCGAGGAAGCACGACACTCGTTAGCGCAAGCGCTTTGGACGCGAGGGCTCGGATCGCGAGGGTTCAGTTCGCACGCCTCAACACACTCAGACACAAATAGGGGGCGCACCGCATCTGCGGCACGCCCCCACTCACGATAATCGCAAGGATGGCTTACTTGTTCACGAGACCGGCGCGCACGTTGGCCTTCTTGCGCTCGATCGCGTTGAGGATGCGCTTGCGCATGCGGATGCTCTTCGGCGTGACCTCGACGAGCTCGTCGTCCATGATGTACTCGAGCGCCTCCTCGAGGGAGAAGGTGCGCGGCGGGGTGAGCTGAACGGCGATGTCTGCCGTGGAGCTACGCTGGTTGCCGAGCTGCTTGGAACGAGCAATGTTAACGACCATGTCGCCAGGCTTTGAGCGCTCGCCCACGAGCATGCCCTCGTAGCACTCGTCGCCAGGGCCCACGAAAAGCTGACCGCGCTCCTGGAGCGTGCCGAGGGCGTAGGCGACGGCCTTCTCGGTGGTCATGGAGATCATGGCGCCGTTGTTGCGCACGCCAATCTCGCCGGCGAACGGGCCGTACTCGAGGAAGGTGTGATAGAAGACGCCCTCGCCGTGGGTGACGTTGAGGATGCGGTTCTTGAGGCCCATGATGCCGCGGGTCGGAATCTTGAACTCGATGTGGCAGATGGTATCGCCCTGCTCGAGGTTGGTCAGGGTGCCGGAGGCGTTACCGAAAAGCTCGATGACCTTACCGGAGTACTCGCCCGGGCACTCGACGACGGCCTGCTCGATCGGCTCGATACGGTTGCCATCCTCATCCTTCTTGATGAGGACGCGCGGACGGCCTACCTGGAACTCGAAGCCCTCGCGGCGCATGGTCTCCATGAGGACGGAGAGGTGGAGAATGCCTCGGCCAGCGACCTCGACGCCCGTCTTGTCAGGGAGCTCCTCGATGCGCATGGTCACGTTGTTCTCGGCCTCGTTCATGAGGCGCTCCTTGAGCTGGCGAGCGCCCACGATATCACCCTCGCGGCCGACGAGCGGGCTCGTGCTGGCCTCGAAGACGATGGCAAGGGTCGGCGGGTCAATCTCGATCGGGTCAAGCTCGACGGGGTTCTCCGGATCGGTGTAGACGTCACCGATGTCGGTACGGTCGATGCCCACGACAGCAGCGATGTCACCGGCGCTGACCTCCTGGCACTCGGTGCGGCCGAGGTAGTCGAAGGTGAAGAGCTGCTTGACGGTGGCCTCGGCGCGCGAGCCGTCGTTCTTGACGACGAGGATGCGATCGCCGTCATGAATGGTGCCGGAGTAGATGCGGCCGATACCGATGCGGCCCACATACTCGGAGTGGTCGATCGTCACGCACTGCATGGCCAGCGGGGCGTCGACGTCGGCCTCGGGGGCGGGCATGTCGTCGATGATCATGTCAAGGAGCGGGTACATGTCGTTGTTGTCGTCAGAGGGATCGAGGCGGGCGTAGCCGTTCATCGCGCTCGCATAGACGACGTGCTCCATGGCGAACTCGAGCTGCTCGTCCGTGGCGCCGAGGTCGGCCATGAGGTCGAGGCAGTCGTTGTAGGCCTTCTCGGGGTTGGCGCCCGGGCGGTCGATCTTGTTGACGACGATCATGATGGAGAGGCCGCCGTCGATGGCGTGACGGAGCACGAAGCGCGTCTGGGGCATCGGGCCCTCGAAGGCGTCGACGAGCAACAGGGCGCCGTCGGCCATCTTGAGGACGCGCTCGACCTCGCCGCCGAAGTCAGCGTGGCCCGGGGTGTCGAGGACGTTGATCTTGACGCCCTTGTACTCGATGGAGATGTTCTTGGCGAGGATGGTGATGCCGCGCTCGCGCTCCTGGTCGTTGGAGTCGAGCACGCGGTCCTCGACCTGCTGGTTCTCGCGGAAGGCGTCGGTGGCGCGCAGGAGCTTGTCAACGATAGTCGTCTTACCGTGGTCGACGTGGGCGATGATGGCGATGTTGCGTAGGTGTTCCTGGCGCATGTTTATCCTCAATCTCGTGCGGCGCGTCGGATTACGCGCGATATGGCATGTTTGGGCCGAATTCTCGGCCAACGGCTTAGTTTAGCGCGGTGGACGGTAGGTTGCTTTCCTCACAAGCGCATCCATCGAGGTATCACGGTTGAGACCGGTCTCACTCGGATGGGCGGGCGCCGAGAATGGCGCGAGGGCTTATGGGCTTGTCGAGGGGCGGGCTAAAAACCGCCGTGGCGAGTCCTACAGCAGGCTCGGGGTCTCCCCGGCCGGGGCGGGATCGCTCCAGGCGAGGTCATCGCCCGCGCCAATCCCCTCGACGAGCGAGAAGGCTGAGTAGCCGCACTCGGCACCGCGCTCGCCAAACTCGAGGATGAGCGCATCTCGGAAGACGTCATCCTCATCCGCAACCGCGCCAAGGTACGCGATCGCGTAGCAGGCGGGCTTGCCAATAACGCGAGCGTTGTCCTCGCCACGAGCGCCGTTGCGAACCCACGTGCGGGCCGCTTCGAGGCACTGTTCGGCGGAATCATCGTCGAATTCGCAGGTCATACGCTGGCCCTGGGAATCCGCAGCGGTGGCGACGACGGAGAAGTCCTCGCCAGCAGCGAGACGATCGAGGGCCTCGCCCATGAGGGTGCTACCGAGCTCGTCGGTCTGAGCGGAAACGCCGCCGTTGCCGTGATTGTCCGCCATGTGTCACCCTCCGCGTTCGCCGTGATGTCGAAAAGATGGTAACGCATCCGCGCACGAGGTTGCGCGCTCCGCACCAAAAGAGAAGGGAGCCGAGGCCAATTGACCTCGGCTCCCAGAGCACCGGGCGGGAATTGCGGAAGGAGAACGGGAGAAACTCGACAAACCCGCCCGGTGGAAATGGGCAGACCCTCGCCGGCGCGACAATGGGAGGAGTCGCGCCGGCTTAGGTTTTCTTAGCCCCCTAGCTCCTCTTGCCCCTCTTGTTCACAACGAGGGCGACGGCGAGGATGGCGACGCCGAGAACCGCGCTAACCACGATGGGTGCGGACTCGATGGGGTCACCCGTCTGGGGGATGAACTTCGTGGGCGGCGTCGGGGTCGAGGGCTTCGCAGGTTCCTCGGGCTTGGTGTACGTGTTGCGGAACACGCAAGCCGCGAGCTCCTCCTGGTTCACGCTCGCGATGAGGTTGCCCTGAAGATCGTCTTCAACCGTGACGGTAACCTTGCGCTCCGCCTCGTCGTACGTGACGCCCTGCTGGCCATCGTTCACCTCGGAGATGGTAAACGTGTAGGTGCCGGCCTGCGTGAAGGAGAGCTCGGAGAACGTAACCTGACCGTTCGCGTCATTCGTCGCGGTGAGCTCGACACCGCCACCGAAGAGCTTGAAGGTGAACTGGCCAGCCTTGAGGTCTGCGCCCTCGAGAACCTTGGCCGCGGTGAGCGCGAGCTTCGTGGGCTTGGCAGTGTAGACGTTTTCGAACTCAACCTCACCCGCATCTACGAGCTTGTGGGTAACGCCGAGGGTTCCGTCCCCGTTGTCCACGACGGTCGTCGTCACACGGTAGGTTGCATCGCTATACGTAACGCCATTCGCGGTGGTCCCGTAGCCATGTTCGCGAATCGTATAGTTGTGGACGCCAGGAGTGGTGTACTTGATGGCGCTCAGAGCCACATTGCCGGACGCATCGTTCGTGCCAGTAGCAACGATCGTATCCCCCTCGAGGAGGTCAAACGTGAACTCGTTCTCATCGAGGGTGCGCCCAGTCAGGGTCTTGTGGACCTTGATCTGATCGGTGACGCTCGAAGTGGTAGGCGTGACGCTGTAGGAGTTCGTGAAGGTGAAGGCCGGGCCATCGAGCTCGTTGCCGTTCGCGTCGACGCGAGCGACGGCGAGCTTGCCGTGGCCATTGTCCGTAACCTTGATGTACACGACGCGCGAGGACTGCGCGTCGTTCGTGACGCCCTTCGCAGAACCGCTCTCGGTGATGACATAGCGGTAGGTGTAGGAACGCTCGCGAACGGGCTCGGTGCCGGCTTCGCCATCGGTCGCGGCAGCGGCGGTGTCGGAGACGACGCGCATCAGCCTGCGAGATCTACGCCAGGAAGCGGTGGCGACGCTATCCGCCTCAACGTCGTGGTTGGCAAGGGCCTGAGGTGCCGGCTCGGGAGCGGACTCGGACTCCGCAGCGGGAGCGGACTCAGACGCAGCACCCTCAGACGGCACGGGAACGGCTTCCTGAGTTGCGGGAGGAGCAGCGTCGGGCTCGGAATCGACAGCGGGGTTCCCGGTCTCTCCCACCGCAGGCTCGTTGAGCTGCGCGTTAGGCGTGGGCGAGGATTCGCCCAGGGCAGCGGCGTCACCAGCCACGGCGCCCGCACCTTCCGCCTCGCCAGCGGCATCATTGGTCTCGACGTTCTCGCCAAGGGCCTTCAGAAGGTCCTCGAGCGTGAATTTGATCGAGCCAAAGCCGACGTTGCCGTTCGCATCGTTCGTAGTCGAGGTGCGGGTGGGCATGGGGGCGCCGTCCTCGCCCTCGACGATGAAGGTGAACTTCTTGGTGATATCGGTGCCATTAAGGCCTTCAGGCACGTTGAGCTGCTTGGATCCCACAAGGTCGATAGAGACGGGCTCGCCCGTCGCATACGTATTGAGGAACGCAAGGCCACCGTCAGAGAGGTCCGTGGTGCAAGTCAGCTTTCCGTCGCCGTTATCCACAACGGTCACGTTGAAGGAGAAGCTCGACGCCGTGGGCGTCACACCCTTGTCGCTGAGACCGTCAGTGACCTCGTAGGCAACGTACGGAATCGTCCAAGTATTGCCCACGCGGGTAGCGAGATTGTCGCGAACAAGGCCCGCGAGCATATCGCTGTTGTAGGACAGGACTCCGAAGTCAACCTTACCAGAGACGTTCGTGGCAGTGGAAACGACCTTGCCGGCGTCCTTGCCGTAAACCAGGCGGAAGTTGAAGTCGTTATTGAACATGAGACCGTTCGTCATGGACTTCGTGCCAACGATGGGGTCGGTCGCGCCGGCGGCGGCATAGGAGTTCACGAAGGAGACCTTCGCAGCGGCGTTCGCGTCAGAACCGGCAACGTAGGTGTACGTGTTGTTGACACCAGACGTGCTCGTGATGTGCGTCGTTACCGTGAGCCTGGCGGTAGAGGCGTCATCAGCCGTGGTGATCTCGACGTAGTAGCTCGTTGCGTCATAGATGACGCCACCAAGATTGCCGCCCTTCTCGGTAATGGTGTAGGAGTAGACCTTCCCTACGTCTTCCTGGGTAAACGTGATGCCCGCGGGAGAGCTCACCACAAGGGCCTCGTCCCCGTCAGGGGCTGCGGAGTTGGCGTGCTCGCCGGCAATGCCGAGCTTGTCGCCGTCACCAGTAGCGATGACGTCGAACCTGAACTCGCCCGCCGCCTGCGCGCGACCGCTCATCTTCTTCGTCACACTCAGGCCGCCAGCGGCCGTGTAGTCGAGGCGAGAGCTGTAGGTGTTCGTGAAGACGTTGCTCCCGTTCGACACGACGGCGCTCATCGTGCCGTTGCCCCGGTCAGCGACCGTTACGGTCACCGTCGCGGCATGCTTGTCGTCGGAGATTCCGGGGATGCCAGAAGCGTTCTCGGTGACCTCGTAGACGAACGTACGCTCGCCGTCACGCACCATATCGTAGGTGAACGGGATGGTGCCAAACGTGAAGTCTGCCGCCTCGGTGGCGTCATGGACGGTCACGCTGGTGACTTCCTCGCCGTTGGCATTGACGGGAAGCGGCGCTCCGTCGGTCTTAGCGCTGATCGTGAAGGTGAAGCTGTCTCCCTCGCGCCACTCGCGGCCTTCGAGGACCTTGGAGAAGTGGGGGTTCACGAGCTGATCAGATGGGATGCTCGAGTCATAGGTGTTGACGAACTCCCCGTCACCGGACACGCGCTCGACGGAAGCCTCGAGCTTGCCAGTCTCGGTGTTATCGCGGACGGTAACGCGGAGGACAGCGACGTTGTCAGAGTAGCTCATGCCACCGGCGCTTCCGCGTTCCTCGGTGACCTTGTATTCGTACTGGCCAGGCTGCGTGTACACGATGGAGCCAAAGTCAATCTTCGCCGCGCCGTCGACGACGTCATCGGGACCGAGGACGACCCTCGTGGAGGGAGCGCCGTCGTCACCCATGGGGACGGGAGCGCCGGCGGCGCCCTCGAGCAGGAAGGCGAAGCTGTCGCCATCCTGCCAGTCGCGACCCTCAAGGACCTTCGTCAGGCCGAAGTCAGCCGTAGCGAAGCTGGCGTCCGCGGCATGGTACGTGTTCTCGAACAGGACCCTGCGGCTGTCGCCGTTCACGACCTGGCCGTCAATCTTCGTCGTAACCGTCAGCGTGCCGTCAAGGTTGTCGATGACGGAGATGACCACCTCGTGCGTACGCTCGTCATAGGTAACGCCGGGGACCTTATCCTCATCGGCAGGGATGACCTCCGTCACCTCGAACGCGTAGGTCTTGTTGGCGTTCTCCGCGTTAAAGACCACGTCAGACAGCTTCGCCATGTCCTCGGCGATGCCGCCTGCGCGCCTCTGGGTGTTGGAGAAGCTCTTGTCGGAATCGGCGAGCAAGGCATTTGCTTCGTCAGCCGTCGCAGCAGTGGTTCCGGTCGCGGCGGTGGCATCCTTGCCCGTAATGGTGAAGGAGAACATGTCCATATCCATGGAACGGCCGGTGAGGACCTTGCTCACGGTAAGACCGGGATAGTAGGCAACCTCGGTGGGCCCGTAGACGTTCGTAAAGGCCGCATGATCGGTAACGGTCTTGTCCGTGTCGATCGCGGAGGTCGTGTTGTCGTAGGAGACCTTCCCAAGGGCGAGTTTGCCATTGTCGTCAACGATAGTGACGGTTGCGGTGGCGACGTGGCGGTCCCACGTGATGCCCACGCTATCCTCGGCAGGGACGTTCTCACGAATATCGAAGGTGTACTCGCCGGGCTTGGTGAACGTCATCTCGCCAGACTCAAAGTTGACCACGTTGCCGTTGGTCTTGTGCTCGAGGGCCATGTCAGAGGCGACGCCGTTCTCGGGGCCAGAGACGAGGCTCAGGGAGAAATTGAAGTTATCCGTATCGAGCATGTCTCGGCCAACAAGCTGCTTCTCGCCCTTGATGATTCCGGACTCAACGAATGCCTGGGGCGTATAGGAGTTCTCGAACGCGGCCTCAGCGAGCCCGTCGGACTCCCCCTCGCGCGTATAGGTCGCGGAAACCTTGACGAGGTTCTCGCCGTCGACGGACTCGTGGGTCACGGTCACGGTCGCAATCCAGACCGTGGTGTCATACGTCATGCCGGGGCGAGGGTCGGCGGGGACCTTCTCGCAAATCTTGTACTGGTAGGTCTTGCCCACGTCCTCACTCGTGAAGGTGATTCCCTCGAAGACCACGACGCCATGGGCATTGTTGTGGCCAACGAGCTCGGTCGCGTCGGCGGGCATGGGGGCGTCGTCCACAGGCGTCAGCGAGAACTCGAACATCTCGGGCTGGAGGGACAGCGCGCCGGACGCGTCGCTCAGCGTCTTCGTGGCGATGGGCGCCCACTCCTGCGAAGCGGCGTCGAAGGTGTTCGTAAACGTCGCGACGTCCGCAGCGGCGGCGTCGGAGGCGACGTCGGCACCGAGGTCATCGTGGACGCGCGTGATCTCGGAGGAGGCGACAAGCGTTCCGTCGTGGTTATCCTCGACCGTGACGGTCACGGTGTAGAGGGCGAGCGAGGTCGACACACCGGGCGTCATGGCTTCCTCGGCGGGCTCGAAGACCTGGTAGACGTACGTTCCGGGCGCCTCATAGGCGATGTCGCCGAAGTTGAAGGCGACAGGCGTGCCGGAGTCCGTACCCTCGGCGCTCCTGACGACGAGCCTGCAGACGTCGCCCTCAGAGCCCGCGGGCATGGGTGCGCCATCGAGGCCCTGGAGGATAAACGTGAAGCTATCGTTTGCAAGCCAATCGCGGCCATTGAGGATCTTCTCGCCAACGAGGCTCTCTCCACCGGAGAGCGTTCCCGTAGCGGAGTAAGTGTTCGTGAATTCCTCCTTAGCCTCGAGCCCAGCCTCGACCACACCTTCCTGCGCAGTGGAAGGCGAAGTCTCGAAGCCACTCGCGGCTTTCTCGGTCACGGTATAGGCAGCTCCCCGAGCTAGACCATACACGTAGAGCGTCTCTCCGTGCTTGAGCGTGTGCGTGGCATGGCCGCTGGCGTCAAACGCGAGATCCCAGGACTCGTCACCGTGGACCGTCCCGTCCTCACCCTTGACGGTTGCCTTGAACGTCTTGCCGGCGGCGTCGGGGATGGAGATGTCGAACGTGAAATCGAAGTCGTTGTAGTACGCCTCGTCAAAGCCATCAGGGACGACAACCGTCTTGGAAATCGCGAGCGTCCCGGGCTTCTCGAGGGAGAGGCGACCGTTGTTGCCAAGGGCAACGTTGATCGTCGTGCCATTCCAGTGGGGATTGATGATGGAGGAGGCGGTGCCCGTGGCGTTGGGATTCTTGTCGGTACGCAGCTCGTTGATATAGGTGAGACGGCGGGCACCCTTTTTCAGAACGAGATATCCAGATTCATCGGTGCCAATTCCGCCGGTAATACCCTCGGCAACACTACCGGAGAAGGAAACCGCCTTCGAAGCCTTAGTGGCCTTTCCATCAGCAATGTCATACCAAGAGTGCTCGTAGTAATACGTCGCAGAGCTACTCAGCGGACCACGGGCGCGCTGGGTGCACTCGGCATCGAGATAGAGCGGAGCGTCTTCGGTGATGTAGTAGTACCTGTTACCCGTCGCGGGAGTGAACGTAGACGTTGTGTCACCATCCGCCCCACCGGAGTACGCGTTCGCGAGGAAGTAGACCTTCCCCTCCTCATCCGTGTGGCTGGCAATGTAGTCCGCCATGGCCTCATCGGGATTCGCGAGGAGGTCAATCGCCTCTTCCTTGAGGCTCGACCCGTAGAACACGCGGATGGGGAACGTCAGCGTCACGTCGCCGGTTCCCGCATCCTCATCGACGTTGAAATGACGAAGCGGAATAAGGGATGCCGGAATGGAAACGGTCACCTTGTCGCCAGTCCGGGCATCATCGGAGTGCTCGAAGCGAATAATGACATCGGCAAGGTTACCCGTGGGATAGAGCACGTTACCGGCCGTGCCGTGGAACGTGTAGGTATCGACATTACCAGAGGTGGAGACATCGGGATTGGAGAAGACCTGCTTGGCAAAGACGATGCTTTCGAAGCTGTCGACCTTCATGTAGTCGCCCAGCTGATCGGTAAACGTCACGTAGCCAGACGTGTTCTCGGCACCTTCGACGACATCAGTGGGATGTCCCGCCGCGTTCGCGATGTCCTGCGAGATTCCGCTAAAGACATCCTTGAGGCCGTCGGCGCTTGTCGCCGTCTTATAGAAGTCGGAGTCAGTCGCGCGCGCACCAAGTTCGTCATACTCCGTTGCGGCGGGATAGTTGCTGGACACGGCGTGCAGGAACTTGTTCTCGTTCGTAACGCCCCAGCCATTGGGATCAACGGAAGGATTGGCGCCACTCTGGATGCCAACGGTGTAGATGGTGGTTCCGCCGTCCTTGAGCGCCTTGGCGGTGGAGACGGCGGAGTTGGCAACGGACTCGCTGAACCTGTTGCTCTTAGTCGGCGTACCGTCCGTGAAGAAAACGACGACCTTCTTTGCGCCGGGGCGAGCATCGTTCAGCGCCTTCTGCGCATGGCTCATACCATAGTCGGCACGCGTGGCGCCGGCAGGATCGAGCGCGTTGATCTGCGAGCTGATGGCACCCTTACCATCCTGCGTGCACGGCGTGAGGCCAATCATGCGCTGGCTGCAGTTGTAGCCGTCCCAGGTGAAGTTATTGCCTACACGGTCGGTAGTGTCGCTGGCGAACTTCACGATGGAAACCCGGTGCTGCAGCTCCGGGTCGTCGATTCCCTCGTTTGCCTTTGCGATCTCGTCGACGAAGGCGTTCGCGGCAGCCTTCAGGGCGGCAATCTTCGTTCCTCCGTCAGTCATCTCCTCCTCCATCGAACCAGAGGCATCAAGGACGAGGACGATGTCGAGCGGCGTGGTCGACGTCGTCGTTAGGTTCGACGTCGAGGAGATGGCGGAGAGTGACGTCAGAAAGTCCGAGTCACCCTTCTCGATCGTCATGGTGCCGCCGGCACCCGTGAGGTCGATGTTGCCATCCGAGACGGTCTTGTCAGTCCAAATGCGGCCAACGTTCTCCGTCGAGTTTTCAAGACCCCAGTTGCGCCATGTTGACGCAGAGGAGGGATCGGCGATCGTGGCGGCGAAGGCCGAGACAGGTGCCAACGTAAGGAATATCGCAAACAACAACAGAAGCCTTAGCCGCTTCATGGTGACCTCCTCCGACGAAAGCTAGATAGCCGAGCTTATCGTCAGTAAATCGAGGTCAATTCAATAGGTCACATGTGTGCCAACTTTGAGAATTCGCAGGTAGATTAACCTGTTTCAAAAACTACCGTTTCCGCGAACGGTATGGGAAAACCAAACCCTGCGTTGGCCGCGGAGGCGCATATCTGTCGATACGGAAGAGCGATCAATCATGTCCAGAAGTGTCGAAACGAGCGTTTGATATCGACGAGCGGCACCCCGTTCGCTCTCTCTACGCCTTCCCGTGGACCCTGAGCCCATCGAACCAGGCATCGAATTCTCGATAGAGACCAACGCGCGTAGTCACTCCCGCCTTCTCGTATATGGCGGAGATATGCCTATACGCCACACGGCGTGAGACGAACAGGCCATCCGCAATCTCTTGAACGCCGAGGTCCGTCGTCAGGAGGGCCGTATACACTTCCCCTTCCCTCGTGGTGAGACCAATCTTCTCGGCGTATAGGGCAAGCGCCTCTTCGCGGGATGGAAGGGCGGGCATCTGGTTGAGGCCTTCGCCAATCCCCGCCTTCTCCTCGTCCAGGTTCTCCGTAATTCCCCACGCGATGTCGCGAACAAGGACGAGAAGGCAAACGACCGAAAGCAAGCATGACAAGGTCACCGTCACGACCACGCCCAGCGATTCAAAGAGGAGACGTGCGAACAGTGCACCCAAAGCGCCCACAAGACAGCTGATAGCCCTTCCCATACTTGCAACGATCTCCGGACAAGATGTCTTGGGCGCAACCCTCATGAAGCTCGCGCTGAGATACATGACATAGAAAGAGCCACTAATTCCTGCGATAAAGGCGGCGGCAGGCATTCCCTCCGGCGTTTCCGCCGCGGGCACCGCCGCAGCGACAAGGAACATCGCACATATCGTGATGAGGGAGCGAAGACGGCCTTTCTTCAGGTCAAACAACACGCCAACGAACGGAAGCGAAAGCGAGTAGGCGATCTTGAAGAGACCGGTGCTGAGGATATTTCCATTTGCATAGTTCCAGACGAGAACTCCGTCGAGAAGGCCGTAGTCGAGGGTCATGGCCGCGGCAGCAACTGCAAGAAGGACGATCGACCCCCTGCTCACGCCGGATACCTGCTGCGGCGATGGCCGGTGATCGTATAGCCACCGCCTAGCGGGACGACCGTCAAGCCACAAAATGGCGAGCGCGCTCAGGAC
>USBN01000002.1 GCA_900552935.1 uncultured Coriobacteriaceae bacterium
CGGGCGCGCGACGGGCGAACAGGGGTGGCAGCAGGGGTGGCGGGGCCACACGCAACGTCCGTGGCCTTCGCGGCCTCGGCGCCCGTCGTCTCGTACATCGAACCGGTCGTCAACGCCATCGCCCCCTAAAATAGCCTCGCCAATCGACACTATTCTGCCGCTGGCACATCCCCACCACACTTTCTTTCCCCAAATGTGCCAATCTATATGTTTATGCGCCCTAAATAGGCGCACTTTTTAGCACGATTCAAGAAACCGCAGGTCAGATGATGGGAGGGCACATGTATCTCGAGGGCATTGCCACACCGGCAGACGTTCGCGCTCTCCCCGCCCAAGCGATGCGTCCCCTCTGCGAGGAAATCAGGTCCGCCATCATTGCGACCTGCGCCAAGGTGGGCGGTCACGTGGGCCCCAACCTTGGTGTCGTCGAGCTTACGGTGGCGCTCCACCGCGTCTTTGACTCCCCTCGAGACAAGATCGTGTTCGACGTCTCCCATCAGACCTATGCGCACAAGATGCTCACCGGCCGTGCCGAGGCATTCATAAACCCAGAGCTCATGGGCGCAGTCTCCGGATTCGCCAGCCCCGTTGAGAGCAAGCACGACCACTTCTCCATGGGTCACACCTCGACCTCGGTGGGCCTCGCGCTTGGCCTCGCGAAGGCGCGCGACCTCGCGGGAGACACCTATGACGTCGTCGCCGTCATTGGCGACGGTTCGCTGTCCGGCGGCCTCGCCTTCGAAGGTCTCGACAACGCGGCAGAGCTCGGCACGAACCTCATCATCGTCGTGAATGACAACGAGTGGTCCATCTCCGAGGACCACGGTGGCATCTACGCCAACCTCGCCGAGCTACGCGCCACGCGAGGCCACACCAAGGACAACTACTTCCGCTCGATGGGTCTTGACTATCGCTACCTCGAGAACGGCAACGACGAGGCCGCCTGCGAGGAGGCCCTCGCGAGTCTGCGCGGCTGCGACCACCCCGTCGTGCTCCACATCCACACCCATAAGGGCCTCGGCTTCGCCCCGGCGGAGGAAAATGAGGAGAGCTGGCATCACGTCGGCCCCTTCAACCCGGAGACTGGCGAGAAGCTCTCCGGTGGGCGCGCGAGCGGTGGCATCGTAATCACCCCGCCCGCCACCTATGCGGACATCACGGGTGACTATCTACTCAAGCGCATGGCCTCTGACCAGCAACTTGTTGCCGTCTCTTCCGCCACGCCCTACATGATGGGCTTCACGCCCGACCGTCGCGCCGCGGCAGGCAAGCAGTTCGTCGACGTTGGCATTGCGGAGGAGCACGCCGTCACGCTGTGCGCCGGCCTCGCGGTTGGTGGTGCCAAGCCCGTCTACGGCGTCTACGGCACCTTCCTCCAGCGCACGTATGACCAGCTCTGGCACGACGTCTGCCTCAACGCCGCGCCGATCACGGTCCTTGTGTTCGGCTCGAGCGCCTTTGGCACGACCGATGCCACTCACCTGGGCTTTTATGACATCGCAATGCTCAGCGACATGCCAGGCCTCACCTACCTCGCGCCCACGTGCCGCGAGGAGTACCTCGCCATGCTCGACTGGGCGATCGACTGCCGCCGTGGTCCGTACGCGATTCGCGTGCCCGGAGCCGGCGTCGTCTCCCGCCCGAGCGTCGAGATTCCTGACGGCGGCTACGTCTTCGGCATCCCCGAGGTCGTCCACGAGGGCACGAGCGGTGCCGCGATTCTCGCGCTTGGATCCACCATGCCCCTAGGCGAGAAGGTGGTGGCACTCCTCGCGGAGAAGGGCATCAACGCCACGCTCGTCAACCCGCGTTACGCGTGCGGCATCGACTTCGACTGGGTGTATTCGCTCGCGGAGGAGAACCGCGTCGTGGTGACCCTCGAGGACGGCGTGCTCGACGGCGGCTTTGGCAGCCACATCGCCCGCATCCTCGGCCCCACCAACGCGCGTGTGCGCGGTTTTGGCCTGCCGCACGGCTTCCCGGATCGTTACGAGCCGGAAGACCTCCTCAACTGCTGTGGCCTGACCGAGAGAAGCGTCGCGAGCGAGGTCATCGACCTACTCGAGGAGTCGCTCTAACCCACCGTCCGCCGGACAGGCCGCGCCCAGGTGCGCCCGCGAGCCGCGTGCCCGCGCCGGCAGCGAGGCAGAGGATGCGACCGCCATCCTCAATCCACCTGAAGACGGGCTATCGCGTGCCGCCGTTCGCGACGGCGAGCCTGAACGCATCGAAGGCGCCCTTTATCTCAGCCTCTGAGGCAATGTCGCCGAGGCCCTTGAGGAAGTCCACGAACTCACTCATATGCATGACGGGACAGGCGCAACGGACGCCCGTAAGGTCCGTCCCGTCATCGAACACGATCACGTACGTCACGTCCCTCTCGATGAATCCGCCGAGGAACTTCTTCTGGCGGCGAACGTAAGTCAGAGGGGACGGAAAGGCCTGGCTCTCGCCGTCACGCTCGATTCGCCACGCCCCGTCGTCGCCCCCGCTCACGGCACCCGTCGCATGCAGGCAGCACGCGGAGACGAACCCGCGGGTGGTAAGGACGGTCGCGAACCGCGCCGCCTCGTTGTCCAGCGCGTCATAGTAGGAGTTGAACGCCAGGCGATGCCCGCCGAGCTCGTGCTCGAGCCACGCTGAGCGGGAGAAGTCTTGGTCGCCGCAGTACTTGCGGAAGTATTCGAAGAAATTGCCAAAGAGCTGCTGGTAGACAGAACCCTTGTAGGACGTCCATGCACTCATCGTATGCCCTCCGATGGCCAACGGAATCACTGCGTAGAGGGTAATGATAGCCTTCGTGGCCAGGCGCGGGCACCGGCGGGCGTGGTTCCGGCCACCTCCTGCGTGCCCGTCGCACGCGGGCGCGGTCGCGCGCATCAGGCGCGCGCGGCGTCTACTTGTTCTCGATGCTGCCGATGTTCTTGAGCTCGATCGAGATGAGGCCGTTGGCCTCGGTGGAGAACTGGATGAACTCCGGGTCATCGCCGTACTCCGCCGGGAACGAGACCTCGATGCCGGTGTCCGTCACGATGCGGTGGCAGCGCACGCGCTTCTGGGCAACGGCGCGACGGTCGACGGCGACGCGCTCCGGCAGGTGACGCACGTCAGCCGCGGTCTCGAACGCGCGGCGCGCGGGCTCGGAGTCCTCGAAGACTTTCTCCGCGAGGCCATCACGCGAGAAGGAATCCTGTTCGTCGACCTGCTCGGCGACGTAAGCCTTGGCGCGGGAGAGAGCCAGGGCGGCATTGGCACCGTGCTCCTCGGCGACCTGTTCCACGATCTCGGTCACGCAGTCGATCGTCTCGCGAGCGCTCGCCTCAGAGCTGCACTGGAGCAGACCCTCGGGGATGAGCAGCGTGTCCTGGCCGTCGATGGAACGCGGCTTGTCGACATAGGCAATCTCGAGGTTGTCCGCACGCACGAGGGCCCAGCTCGCAAGCTTCTGGGTGGCGGCGGGCAGCACGCCATAGCGACGAACGATGTCGCAGCTCACCATCGAGCCAGCCTGGCTGACCTCGTGGACGAAGGCCTTCTTGCCCTCGAGGAGGAAAAGGCCAATGTAGCGCGTATCGTCACCATCGAGAAAATCCGCCATGAGGAGGTCCGTGCTGCGGGCGCCATCCGCACGCTGGAGTTCACCGAACAGGAAGCTCGCCACGGTTGCCGTCAGCGGGACGAACTCATCCGCGCCATGGAGGTAGCGGCTCACCTGGGTCGCGAGGGCGTTGTCCTGCCCGAACTTGCCGTGGCGGCAGTCCGTCGAGCCGAGGGACTTGCGGCAGATGCTCTGCACGTAGGACTTGACGGGCTTCTCCTCGAGGTCAAGCTCGGCCTTGGAGATGACGCTCACGGCAGAGTCGAGGTCGAGAACGTGCAGGACGGCCTTGTTCAGGCGGACGATCATGGGTGCCTCCAGCGGTTGGTACGAATTGCGAGGGTCTACTATACCCCGCCTCTGTGACATGACGAGGGCGTCGTGGCGGATGTGGATGCTTGTTGGCGCCTGGGGTGGCCACGGCGAACGAAACGCGCGAGCAGGCGCGCCGCCGAGCGTAGCGGGGTGAGCGGCGTCATGGCAAACCCGAGAGCCCTACCCCTCGAAGCCCCCGTCCTCGAGGAGTTGGGTGGCAGACGCGGTTGCGGCGGCAACGGCAAGTTGGTCGCAGCGCTCGTTGAGCTCGGCGCCCGCGTGTCCGCGGACCCATACCCAGCGCACGTCATGGGGCTTGGCAGCCGCAATCAGGCGCTTCCAGAGATCCGGGTTCTTCACCGGTTCCTTCTTGGCGTTCTTCCATCCGCGGCGCTGCCAGCCATCGACCCAATGCTGGTTGAACGCGTTCACGACGTATTGCGAGTCGCTGTGGACCTCCACCTCGCACGGACGCTTGAGCGCCTCGAGCGCAGCGATGGCAGCCATGAGCTCCATGCGGTTGTTCGTAGTGCGCGCATAGCCCTGCGAGAGTTCGCGCTCGTGAAGGACGCCCGCCTGATCGGTATAGCGCAGCACCGCCCCATAGCCACCAGGACCTGGATTGCCCCTGCTAGAACCATCCGTATAGATAACGACCCTCATACGCTCCCCTCGCGTTTGTTGACTGAATACGCCGACTGGCGCCATGCGCGCCTCGCGGTGGCAACGTCCGCCGCCACCCGGAAATCGCGCCCCTCGCGGCGGCAACGGCTATCGCCACCCGGGCACCACGACTACTTCGCAGCCGCCCAATCCGCGCCGTAGGAAACCTCGGCCACCAGCGGGACACTCAGCGCCACCACGCCCTCCATGGTCTCCTTGACGAGCGCGCTCATAGCATCGAGCTCGGTCTCCGGCACCTCGAAGTCAAGTTCGTCGTGAATCTGGAGGACGAGCTTGCTCGTCATCCCCTCCTCGCGCATGCGCGCGTCGACCGCGACCATCGCGAGCTTGATGATGTCTGCCGCGGTGCCCTGCATGGGGTGGTTCATCGCCGTGCGCTCGCCAAAGTTGCGCAGGTTGGCGTTGCGCGCGAGGATGTCCGGCACGTGGCGCTTGCGGCCATACATCGTGGACGCCCAGACATTGCGTTTGGCAAGCGCGACGGTCTCGTCAAGGTAGCGGCGCACGCCGGGATAAGCCGCAAAGTAGCGATCGATCATCTCCTGCGCCTCAGCGCGCGAGATGCCAAGCGACGTGGAGAGCCCGTAGGCCTGTTGTCCGTAGACGATACCGAAGTTCACTGCCTTAGCGCGACTGCGCATCACGGGCGTTACCTCGGACACGGGCACGCCAAAGACACGGGCGGCCGTCTCAGCATGGAAGTCCTCGCCCTCGCAGAAGGCCGCGATGAGGTGTTCGTCGCCAGAGAGATGCGCGAGCAGGCGCAGCTCGATCTGCGAGTAATCGCACGCGAGGAACACACTGCCCGGAGCCACCTTGAAGGCCGTTCGCACGCGATGCCCAAGCTCGGAACGAGTCGGGATGTTCTGCAGGTTGGGATTTGAGCTCGAAAGGCGACCCGTCGCCGTAACCGTCTGGTTGAGGCTGGTGTGAATGCGACCGTCACCTGCGATGAGCTCGGGCAGGGCGTCGAGATAGGTGCTCTTGATCTTGGCCTTCTCGCGGTAAGCGAGCACCTCGGCAACCACGTCATTCGTGCGGGCGAGGTCCTCGAGGACCTTGGCGTTGGTGGAATAGTAGCCACGCTGGGTCTTCTTGAGACCCGCCGTGGGCAGCCCCAGGTCATCAAAAAGCACACCGGAGAGCTGCATGGGACTATCGACGTTGAACTCGCGACCGGCGGCGGCAAAGATCTTCTGGCGGCTCTCCTCGATGTCCGCTCCCAGCTCACGCGATTGAGCGGCGAGGACCGCAGGATCAACGGCGAGGCCCATGCGCTCCATGCGTGCGAGTACGCCCACGAGCGGCATCTCCATCTGGTCCATCAGCTGGGCGGAGCCGTCACGTTCAAGCGCCTCGCGCAGGATGGGCACGAGCACGCGGCTCGCCGTCGCCGCGATGGCGGAGGTGGGAACGGCATCGGTCGCCTCGGGCAGCTCTCCCTCGAGATAGCGCTCGGCCACCTCTGCCACGGGATACGAACCATTAGAGGAATCGAGGAGGTAGGCGGCCACGCCCGTGTCGAAGAGGTTGGCCGGATCGCAAAGGGCGGGATCGAAGGAACGGCAATCCTCGTCCACCGCCGGCGCGACCGAGGAATCGCTCGGGTAGACGGCGTGCATGAGGGCCTTCACGTCGCCCGAAGCGATGCGCCAACCCTCAAGCGCGCGGACGAGTAGCGCGGAAGCCGCGTCGCCCTCGAGCTTGCCCATGCCAGTCTCGCAACTCGCCCAAACCACGAGATCAGGTGCGGGATCGAACAGCGTCGTCTGCGCGGGGGCCTCGCCGAGGGCGAGACCGACCCACTCCCCCGCCTCACCGGCGTCGCAAAGCGCTTCCTCGAGCGTGGAGCCCGAGAGGACCTTCGGCAGCTCGAACGCGGGCTTCGCCGCTGCTGCGGCGTCGGCCTCCGCCGTTGAGAGGGCGAGGACGCGACTCGTCATACCCGTAAAGCCCAGCTCGCCCATGGCGGCGCGGACCGTCTCGACATCAAACGTGGGGAACTTCGCCGTAGACAAATCGAGCTCGATGGGGGCATCCGTGCGAATGGTCGCGACCTTGCGGCTGAGCAGGGCGTCGTCTATGTGGGCGCGGAGGTTCTCGCCCATCTTGCCCTTGACCTCGTCCGCATGGGCAATAACCTCGTCCAGGCTGCCGTACTGACAGATGAGCGCACTTGCCTTCTTGGGGCCGATGCCCGGCACGCCGGGAATGTTGTCCGAGGTATCGCCCTTGAGGCCGTAGAAATCCGGAACGAGCTCCGGGGTAATGCCGTGGTAGAGATCATCGACGCTCTCCGGTGTCATGATGTTCACGTCTGAAACGCCCTTGCGCGTGGAGACGACATTCACGTGTTCCGTGACCAGCTGGTACATGTCGCGGTCGCCCGTGACAAGGTACATGTCATAGCCGGCAGCCTCGCCACGGCGAGCGAGCGTGCCGAGGATGTCATCGCCTTCCCAGCCCTCGAGCTCCACAACGGGAACGTCCATCGAGCGCAACAGATTCTTGACCATGGGGAACTGCTCGTGCAGGACCGGATCCATCGGCGGGCGCTGAGCCTTGTACTGCGGGAGCATCTCCATGCGCACGCGCGGCTTGCCCTTGTCAAACGCACAGATCACGCCGTTGGGACGGAAGCTCTCGACGAGCTTCACGAACATCGACACGAAGCCGAAGATGGCGTTGGTGGGTCGGCCGTCCGGCGCGGTCATCGTAGGTGGGATGGCGTGAAACGCGCGGTGCATAAGCGAATTGCCATCGATAACGGCGATGACGCGGCGCTCGGAGGCGTCGGGCGCGGCGTCGGGCGCGGAGGCGGCGGCCTCGCCGGCGACAGGGTCGGCAGCAGCGTCCATCGCGGCGGCGGACTCGGCGGCGGCCTCGGCGGATTCAGGCGCGGGTGCGGCGAACTCGGCGCCCTCAGTCACGGATACAGCTGCCACGTTCTTCTCGGCCATGTTCTCAGTCGTCATCGGCGTCTCCCTCACTCGTGTTGTCCGCCGTCCATTGTACGTGGGAACCCTGACGCGCGGACGATTCGACATCCGAGCCACATCAACCCGACGTGCCCGAGCCCGAACTGCCAGCATCCCACGGCCCGGCGTGATCCGCACGTCATGCGTTCGAGGCGGCTAGCACTTCCCGACGCTCGGGCAGATATCCGCCATGGGACACTCGGCGCAGCGCGGGACCTTGGCACTGCAAACCTCACGCCCAAAGCGAATCCACTGGTGGTTGACATCGCGCCAGTATTCGCGAGGGAGCAGCTTGAGCAGGTCCTGCTCGGTCTTGAGCGGTTCCTTCTCGTGCGTCTTGGGACTCAGGGCTAGCCTGTGGGCGATGCGGTTCACGTGCGTGTCCACCGCGATGCCCTCAACGATGTCGAAGCTCACGTTGAGCACGATGTTGGCGGTCTTGCGCCCCACGCCCGGCAGGCGCGTGAGCTCGGCCATCGTGTGCGGCACCTCCCCGCCATAGTCGCTCACGATCATCTGCGCGGCCTCGACGGCGTGCCTCGCCTTGCTCTTGTAGAAGCCCAGGCTACGGATGACCTCGGCGACCTCCTCCGGCGAGGCAGCAGCAAGGGCCTCGGGCGAGGGCCAGCGACGAAACAGCTCCGGCGTCACCTTGTTGACCTGTGCGTCCGTCGTCTGGGCGGAGAGCAGCACGGATATGACGAGGCGATAGGGGCTCCCGTGGTCGAGGAAGCACTCGACGGGCCCGTACATCTCCCCCAGGCGGTCGCAGAACTCGATTGCGCGCGCCCGCTTGGCGGCGTTCGTCTCGCGCGGCATAAACCCTCCCCTAGACAAAACGGGCCCCAAGCCATACCTGGGGCCCGCGATAGTCAACCGTAAGCGTTAGTCGTTGCTCGGCATGCCATACGAGCTCATAAGCTCATCAATGGTGACGAAGCGATAGCCCTGTGCCTTGAGCTGCGGAAGCGCGATCTTGAGCGCCTCGACAGTCTGAGAGCGATCGCCGCCACCGTCGTGCATGAGAACGACGTCTCCGGGCTGAGCGGACATGATCCTGTCCGCAATGGCCTGAGCTCCCGGACGACGCCAGTCCTCCGTATCGACATTCCAGCCAATCTCGGCCGTGACGTGATCGGCAAGGTTAGTGATGATGTTGCCGTTGCTTGTGGCGTGATAGTTACCGCCCGGCGCGCGCATGATGCGTGTGACCGAGGTCCCAAGCACGTCTTCGATAGCCTGGAAGCCCTTGTCGACTTCCTGAATCTGCTCGTCGGCGCTCATCTTCGTAAGGTCAACGCCACCACCCGAGCCGCTCGCGTGATCCCACGTGTGCGTGGCGATCTGATTTCCCTCGTCATGAATGCGCTTCACGACATCCGCGTTTTCCGCGACCTGGTTACCGATCTCGAAGAACGTGGCGTGCGCGTCATTCTCCTTGAGAACGTCGAGAATCTCCGAGGTGGTGCCGGGCCAGGGACCATCATCAAACGTCAGCGCGATGACTTTGTCGCCATTGGTGTTCGTCGTGTAAACGTGGTAGCCGGCATCAACGGGTTGCTTCGTGACCTCGGTGACCGAGATACCAGAGACGTTACCAGTCCTCGTTACTTGCTCGCCGTCCTCGCCGTTCGAGTACACATGCATCGAGCCCGCCCAATACAGGTTAAACGAGCTCATGTCCTCGCCACCCTCTCCATGAGGGAGGGTCTCCGTGGTCTCAGTGCACTCCTCGTCAGTGTCGTTGCCGTCATTGATCTGGACGACGGCATGACGCGGGACCACCGTCGTGGGATCCGCGGTCTCCGTGCCATTGACGGTTGCCTCTAAGGGGTCACCGCCACCCTCCTTGCAGACGGAGCCATCAACAGCGATAAGGTCACCGGCCGTAGGCGAGGCAAAGCCCTCGTCGACAATATCCTGAAGCGTGGAGCCAGCACGCACCATGCGATCCGTGCCGTTGACGTTGACGCTATAGATGGGCGGGTTGAAGTAAAGATAGGCCCCGCCTCCGCCAAGAACGGCAAGGACGAGAAGAACGACGACGATCGCCGGCACGCGGCGGCGGCGCTTGCGTGGGGCGCCCGGAACGCCCTGACCGGCGGTGTTCTTGTGGCGACGTCCGTCACGGGAGCGCGATCCAACCTGCTCATGGCCCATCTCGACCGCGCCCGTAGAGGGGCCGGAAGCATAGGGATTGTCCTCGTATGACGCCTGGTAGGGCGAGGCGTACGGGTCACCCGCGGCATAGGGGTTGGTTGCCGGCGGAACATAGACGCCAGCCTGGGGCGCGCGCTGCGTCTGGTCAGCGGGAACGGGAGCCACGGCGCGACTCGTGGCGTTGGGCGACGCAGCATGGCCGGCGGCATAGGGATTCGCCGGAGCGTTCCCGTGGGAATCCGACCGAACGGCAGGCTGACGCTCCGCGGAAGACTGGCTCCTGAAATGCGAGCCCGAACCACTCGAAGCGGAATGGCGCTGGCCGTCATCCGACTCAGGATATTTGAAGCGAGGCATGTTGTTCCTCCTTGAACGCACATGATCATGCGACGTTTGCTCAACCCATCCTAGCAGCTATCCCGGACATCGGGTTGACGCGCGCAGAACCTACCAGCCCACGCGTCCATAAAAAAGCGGCCCCGCCAGAAGCGAGGCCGCCAATGACTCAGCGTCTAAAGACAACCGCGAAACTACACGTAGAACAGAATCCTGTTGTAGCTCGGGACAGGCCAGTAGTCGTGACCGCAGACCTTCTCCATCGCGTCGACGGCGGCACGCAGCGCGTCCATTGCCGGGATGACGGTGTCGCGAATGGCCTCGTCCTGCTTGGTCGGGCACTCGAGAGCCTGGGCCTCGGCATTCTTCTTCTCGAGGTCAGCGACGAGCTCGGTGATGTTATCGATGCTGTCGGTAAGCGACTGGACGAGGGTCTTCTCCGCCTTGGCGGCGATGCCCAGCTCGGCCTTGGTGGCAACGGTGGAGGCGATGTCACCAGAGTAGTCGTACAGCGCCGGCAGGTACATGTGCTTGACCATGTACACCATCGTGTTGGCCTCGATGTTGAGGAGCTTGGCGTACTGCTCGGCCTTGGAGATGTAGCGGGCCTTCATCTCGTCGGCGTTGGCGACGTGGTACTTCTCGAAGAGCTCGACGTTCTTCTCATCAACGATGCACGGCAGGGCGTCCGGCGTGGTGCGCATGTTGAGCAGGCCACGCTTCTCGGCCTCGACGGGCCACTCATCGGAGTAGCCGTTGCCGTTGAAGATGATGCGCTGGTGATCGGTCAGGGTCTTCTTAACCCAGGCGAGAGCCTCGGAGAGGAAGTCGGCCTCGGCGACGTCAGCCATATCGGTGGCGAACTGATCGAGCTTCTCGGCAACAGCGGTGTTGAGGACCATGTTCGGGTCAGACAGGTTCTGCTGGGAGCCGCACATACGGAACTCGAACTTGTTGCCGGTGAAGGCGAACGGAGAGGTGCGGTTGCGGTCCGTGCTGTCCTTCGTAAGGTCGGCGAGCTGCGGGACGCCGAGGTCCATCTTCTCGCGCGGGTGGCTCGTGTAAGGCTTATCGTTGATGAGCGCGTCCACGACGCCGGCGAGGTCGTCGCCCAGGAAGATGGAGACAATCGCGGGAGGAGCCTCGTTGGCGCCCAGACGGTGGTCGTTGCCGGCGGAGGCGACGCTCGCGCGCATGAGGTCCTGGTGGTCGTCGACCGCGGCGATGACGCTGGTGAGGAAGACGAGGAACTGCAGGTTCTCCTCGGGGGTGTCGGACGGGTCGAGCAGGTTCTTGCCGTCAGCGGAGATCGACCAGTTGTTGTGCTTGCCGGAGCCGTTGACGTAGTCGAACGGCTTCTCATGCTGCAGGCAGACGAGGCCATGGTGGGAGGCGATGAGCTTCATCTTCTCCATCGTGAGGAGGTTGTGGTCGATCGCCTTGGAGCCGGTCTCGAAGATCGGGGCGAGCTCGTGCTGGCACGGGGCGACCTCGTTGTGCTTGGTCTTCGCCGGCACGGCGAGCTTCCAGAGCTCGTCGTCGAGCTCCTTCATGAACTCGTTGACCGTCGGACGGATGGCGCCGAAGTAGTGCTCCTCGAGTTCCTGGCCCTTGACCGGCTCGCAGCCGAAGAGCGTGCGGCCACACATGATGAGGTCGGGACGGGCGGCGTAGTCCTCCTCCTTGATGAGGAAGTACTCCTGCTCGGGACCAACGGTGGTGGTGACGCTCTTGACATCCTTGCCGAAGAGCTTGAGGACGCGCTTGGCCTGGGCGTCGAGCGCGACGCAGGAGCGAAGCAGCGGGGTCTTCTTGTCGAGCGCCTCACCGGTGTAGGAAATGAACGCGGTGGGAATGCAGAGGACCTCGTCCTTGATGAAGGCAGGGGAAGTCGGGTCCCAGGCGGTGTAACCGCGGGCCTCGAAGGTGGCACGAAGGCCGCCAGAGGGGAAGCTCGAAGCGTCAGGCTCACCCTGGATGAGCGCCTTGCCAGAGAAGGTCTCGAAGGCGCGGCCGTCACCAGTGGGCTCCATGAAGGCGTCGTGCTTCTCGGACGTGATGCCCGTGAGCGGCTGGAACCAGTGCGTGTAGTGGGTGGCACCCTTCTCGAGCGCCCACTCCTTCATCGCGTGGGCGACCTCGTTGGCGATATCGAGGTTGAGGGCCTTGCCCTCCTTGATAACGCGCGAGAGCTCCTTGTACGTGGGCTTGGGCAGCCGATCACGCATGACGGAGTCGCTGAAGACTAGAGAGCCGTACTCCTCTGTGACCTTTGAAGCCATATGGACTCGCTTTCTCTTCTGAGAACTGATCCCTGACGCGAAAATACTCTAACGGGGCGTTGTTTCTCTGTCATTAACCTTTTGCTTCCCGCACGTCACCCAAATGTGAGCAGCGCGAGACGCGAGCATTAGCAACGCGCGACACCCACGCGAGCGATGCGTGGTGCGCGTGTGAGCATAACGCGACTTCGCGTGGTTAAGGCGGAGAACTGCGAAATAATTAGCGCATAGACAAACGCGCTCGCCATGACGAGCCCTCCCAGGACGCTATACATGCTGTTGAATATAGTCCTCACCCTTCTTAAGAGGGGCACGAAGGCCCGCAAGATGCGACGGGGATTTACCCGGCCAGCAATTGCGTCCGTTGTTTTCCTTTTCCACAAGGTAAATTGAATCGAATGGCGTCAAAAACGCATCGAAATACGCGGACAATGCAGTTAACGACGAACTTCGGCAGCAAGCGTCAACGCGGCGAGTTGCCAAAGCGAGCAGTAACGAACACCACGCGCAAAAGCACCGTCCCAACATGGCGGTAGACAGAGGAGAAACCATGGCAGAGATGGCAACGCCCGACATGAACACCGCCGCCCGCGGCCTTATCGTCATGGATATCGACTCCACGCTCATCAACGAGGAGGTCATCGACCTCCTTGGCGAGGAGGCGGGCGTTGGCGACCGTGTCGCCCAGATTACCGAGCGCGCCATGCGCGGCGAGCTCTACTTTCGCGAGGCTCTCGCGGAGCGCGTCGGACTCCTGGCGGGTCTCGATGAAAGCGTCTTCGACCGCACCTTCGCTCGCGTGACGTTTACTCCCGGCGCTCTCGAGCTCGTCGAGGAGGCTCACCGTCGCGGTTGGAAGGTCGGCGTGGTTTCAGGCGGTTTCCATCAGGTCGCAGACAAGATCGTTGCCGCGGCAGGCATTGACTACTGCCTCGCGAACCAGCTCGAGGTCGTGGATGGGCGTCTCACCGGCAAGGTGATCTCTGAGGTAGTCACCAAGGAGAGCAAGGTCCGGGCGCTGCATGGGTGGGCCGAGGAGCTGGGGCTTTCTCGCAACCAGACCGTCGCCATGGGCGACGGCGCCAATGACATCCCAATGATTCTCGAGGCTGGCATCGGCATCGCCTTCTGCGCCAAGCCCAAGACGCGCGCCGCCGCTCCCCATTCGATCGACAAGCGAGACCTCACGCTCGCCTGGCCGATCATCGACGGCAAGCAGTAGGGCGAGCAGCTCGGCCCCGTCGGGGAGGCCGGTGCGTCACTCAAAAAGCCTTATCTGGGAAGGCCGCCAGATCCTCACCGCACGCCCCCAAGCAGCCTACTCGGCCTTCATCGTGACACCGGCGACGATTTCCGTGATGCCGTCGAAGATGAGCGCAACGCCCGCGATGAGCATCACGAACTCCGCCATCGTGAAGGGCGAAGTCACAACAAGGACGCCAGCCGCAAGCGTAAGAAGACCCACCACATAGCGCCAGCCACGACCCGGAAGCCCAAGCCTGAACACGACGTTTGCCTCGATGATGTCATTCACGCCCGTAATGAGGATGATCACGCCGATGATCACGTAGATTCCGGCGACGAAGGCATCCGGCCAGAGGATGAGGCACATGCCGAGGACGGTCTCCACGAGGCCGATCGCCAGGTCAGCCTGGCTCAGGAGCACCGCGCGGCGCGCCCAGCAGCCAAGCAGCGTCACGACGCCCACCATGGCAAGCGTCCATCCGGCGACCTGCACGATCAAAAGCGTTGCCCCAATCGGGCTCACGAACATCGCGATGCCGAGCACCAGCAAGGCGATCCCCATAAGGATGACCGTCGCCTTCGTGCGCTTGAAGAGTTTCTCGAACGCGTTCATGTTTGCCTCCCAAGACAACGCTGGATATGAGTGCGCTGCGCCATACCAGGCGGCGTGGCGCGTCATCGCTCCGCGAAATAAAACTCGCAGCAACGCATCCAACGGATAAGCTCACGCACTAGACATACCCAGGCTCGTGGGAGTTATGCGCGCGCACCACAAGGCGCCTCTGGCGCAGGGACCACGCGCGCCGCGCAACAGCGCTCCCCAGCACGAGAAGCGCGAGCGCGCACCACGGGGCGCCTCTGGCGCGGAAGCCACGCGCGCCGCGCGGCAGCATCCCCGAAAAAAACTATGCGAAGAATGCCTTGAGGCCAATGATAATCAGCACGACGCCACCGGCAACCTCGGCGCGATCGCCCAAGACCTCACCGAGCTTGCGACCGATGAGAAGCGCGACCACGCAGCAGGCAGCCGTGGTCAGCGCGATGATTGTCGCCGCGGGCACGATGGCAACCGCCTGGGCACGAAGGCTCACGCCAACGGCGAACGCATCAATAGCGGTCGCGATCGCCTGAACCAGCAGAGTCGCGACGGTGAGCCGCTTTACCGCGGGGCCATTGCCAGGCTCGTCCGCATCATCGCCAAGACCCAACAGGGCGCACACGCCCTCGCGAACCATATTGCCCCCGATGAAGCCAAGGATAATCAGCGTGATGATCCCGGAATACTCCTCGATGACCTCAGCTGCAAGGCCTCCCACGAAATAGCCCAGCAACGGCATAAGCCCCTGGAACAGGCCAAAGAATACCGGCATGAGCGCTAGGCGGGCCTTCGTCTCGCCAGGGTAGACAAACGCATTCGAAATGGTCACAGCAAAGGCGTCGGCGGATAGCGCCACGCCCAGCACCAGGATCTCAACGATACCCAAGAAACCCGCACCCTCCCCGAGGTGGCATGAGATAAAAAGGTTGGCCGATCACTCACAGACCGGCCAACTCTCGAGCGTTATGAATGATAGGACCAAACGCCAACGACGAAGAGCCAGCACCGTTGCGCATCACGAATGACATTGCGCGCCCCAGCGAACCAAGGCAAACCTTCGCGAAATGCCGTGGGCGAGTTGCCCTTATGCAGCCCTCTCGCCACGAGCGTCCGGCAGGGTGAGCAGCATGACGAGACCCACCACGAGCAGCATGCCAATGGAAAGCACGCCCAGGCTGGCATTGCCGGTCGCGGCGGTGATAACGCTCACGAGGAAGGTGCCCATGACACTCGCGTAGCGGCCGAAGATGTCGAAGAAGCCGTAGTACTCGTTGGCGCGCTCCTTGGGAACGAGCCTGCCAAAGTAGCTGCGGGAAAGCGCCTGAATGCCACCCTGGAAGAGGCCCACGAGAATGGCGAGGATCCAAAACTCGGTCGCCGTCTTCAGCAGGAACGCCGCGAACAGAACGATGCCGCAATATGCGAGCACGGCCACGATGATCATGCGGAGCGTACCGAACTTGCCAGCAAGCTTGCCGTAGATGATGGCAGAGGGGAACGCCACGAACTGCGTCACGAGCAACGCGAGCACGAGCTGTGTCGAATCAATGCCAAGGGCGGAGCCATAACTCGTCGCCATCGAGATGACCGTGTGGACGCCATCGATATAGAAGAAGAAGGCAATCATATAGATCAAGAGCACGCGGTCCTTGGCGATACGACCCATGGTGTCGGCCAGGCCAGAGAACGTGGAGGCGACGATCTTGCCAAGGGTGTCTTCCTCACCACGCTCCTTGCCGTACTTCTGCTTGTAGGTGCGGATGAGCGGCAGCGTGAACGCGAGCCACCAAATACCCGTAATCACGAAGGAGAGGCGCGTGCAGAGCATCATCTCGAGGCCCAGCGCCGGGCCACCGAAGATCAGGGCGAGGCAGATGATGAAGGGGATGGTCGAGCCAACATAGCCCCAGGCATAGCCCGCGCTCGAGACCGTGTCCATGCGCTCGTCCGTCGTGACGTCGGTGAGCATGGCGTCATAGAACGTCATCGATGAGTTGAGGCCCACCGTGCAGAGCACGTAGAGCACGAGGAACGGCAGGGCGGCCATCGGAATCGCCTGGGCGAAGCACAGGACGAGACCCGTGAGGAAGAATCCGAGGAAGAATTTGATCTTGTTGCCCGCATAATCCGCGAGCGAACCCAGAATGGGCATGAGCAGCGCCACCACGAGGGAGGCGATCGTCTGGGCGTTAGCCCATGCGGTCACGAGCTCTGCCGAAGAGGCGCCCGTGTTGATGGCATTGAAGTAGATCGGCACGATAGAGGTGTTGAGCAGTACGAGCGCCGAGTTTCCGACGTCATACATGACCCAATTGCGCTCGAGCTTCGTGAACTTCGTCTTGGCCATGTAGGCTCTCCTGTCTGCACTATCGAGGCGCGGGCTCGGGCACGCGCCGTTTGCATCCCATGCATGATACCCGGACTTGGCGACGCCTTATGTAACGCAACGGTAAGCGGCCCCTTTACAGGAGCGGCGATGCCATAAATGTCCGCAATGCATGTCAGAATCCAATAGACGGATAGCCAAACACGAATGTGGCGGATACCCGCCACCTCATGGATAGCACTCCCCCGGCAGGGGCATAATGGACGCAGCAAATCGACCGAGGAAGGACTTCCATGCCCGCTCTCATCACTCATCATCTGTTCGGCGAGAGCTCAGTCGCGCTCCTCCCGGAAAACGTCATTACCGGTGAGGAGGAACTTCTCGCGTTCCTGCTCGGCAACCAAGGCCCGGACCCCTTCTTCTTCCACGTGCTCGGCGCACCCGCAGCGACCAGCGCCTCTCACCAACTCGCCCATCGCATGCATGACGAGCGCATGACGGCAGCGTTCACGGCGCTTCGCGACGGAGTGAGCCACCTTCCCGTCCATGACGCCGGCATCGGCCGCGCCTTCGCCCTCGGCATGCTCTCCCACTATGCGCTCGATCGCTCCGCACACCCCTTCATCTACGCGCAGCAGTACGCCATCATCGCCGCGAATCCCGAGCTAGATGATGCCGGCAGCGAGGTCCATGCCGTCATCGAGTCAGACCTCGACTCTTGGATGCTCTGGACGCGCCGCCGCGCCACGGTTCACGATTGCCCGCCCGCCGGTGAGCTCGCGCGCACGGACCGCATCTGTCGCGTCGCCGGCGCGCTCACGAGCCAGGTTGCCTGGGCCGCCTTTGGCATCGACCTCTCCGCGACCGAGTACGCCGCCGCCGTCGATGACATGGAGCTGTGCTATCGCGCCATCGAGCCCAGCGGCTCGCTGAAGAGCCGCGCGCTCGGTACCCTCGAGCGCATCGCGCGTCCGCACTCGCAGCTCACCTCGCTCTCGCACCGCATCACCACGAGCGATGACTGCTGGGTAGCGAATCTCTCCCACCTGCCGTGGGGGAACCCCTTCGCAGGCGGCACCTCTCAGGATTCCTTCCAGACGAGGTTCGACGCCGCCCTCGACGGATGGCCGGCCCTCGCCCAGGCCTTCACGCACGGCGGGGAGGAGCTTCGCCGCGCAATCAACGGACTCAACTACTCGGGTCGCCCCCTCGGTACCGCCGAGGAGTGCCCGGAGGACCAGCGCGGCTAGCACCAGCACGCCCGAGCCCATACCTCGTCAGCACAAGCGCGGCAAACGCCAGCGCAGTCCGCGGACCCAAGAGCCCGGCGGCGCGGGCGCGAACAACGCCAGCACGCCCGCCTTCAGCACAAGACAGGACTTCACATGCAGATTCGCATCGCTACCAGCGAGGATCTTGACGACCTCGTTCGCATCTACGCCGCCGCTCGTCGCTACATGGCAGAGCACGGCAATCCCCATCAGTGGGGCGATGGCCGCCCCTCTCCTGAGGAAATTGCGAGCAGCGTCGAAGAAGGCGCATACCGCGTTGGCGTCGACGAGGATGACCGCGCGCACTTCGCGTTCACCATCTACAACGAGGAAGACCCAACCTACCAGCAGATCTATGATGGCGCCTGGCTCAACGACGAACCCTACGTGACCATTCATCGCGTCGCGAGCGACGGCACTATGAGAGGCGCATTCTCCTCCGTCTTGGCTCGCGCAAAGGACGAGGCCAGCAGCCTGGGCATCCGCAACCTACGCATCGACACGCACAATGACAACCTGACCATGCAGCACGTCGTTGCCAAGGCGGGATTCTCGTACTGCGGCATCATCCACCTCGAGGATGGCGACCCGCGCCTGGCCTACCAGCTGGTGCTGTAGGCACGCTGGCATACTTTCAGGCTAGGCTACCCACAGGCGCATCTCAACGAGAGGCGTACGCCGGGTTGGCCACGCGCACTGCCTATGGAAACGCAGTCCCGCGTCCTAGTGCATGCGCTCGAGTTGAGAGCGAACGGCATAAACCTGACGCATCGCATCCGCAACTTGCTGCTTCGCGTGGTCAATCTTGTTCTGTGCGATCCAATCAGCGAGCACGCCGTCGAAGAAGATATCCGCGAACTGAAGGCCGCTACCTAGCTCGACATTGAGCCCGGTGGCCTCATCCACATCGTCAAGCTCCTTCACGAAGATGCGAAGCGCATGCTTTGCCTCGTCAATCTCCTCTTGAGCATCGGAAATCTTGCGATGCTTGAGCAGCGTCGTGATGAGCCCTCCGCCAAGCATATCCACGATGCCCCAGCGCCCGGCGTCATCGAGCATATCTGCGGCATTCCCAAGATGCTTGAGCGCGGCATCCGCGGCATCGATCGCCTCTCGGATCTCCGTAGCCCTGTCCTTCGTCATCGGACCTCCACATGCTAGATGCCAGCGATTTGCGAACAGCCTACCATTCAAGGCCGTCAAAATACGACGCGACCCTTACGGCCCCAGGGGTTCGCGTGACGTCGAAGCGCGCAATCCGCCGCACCCGCATTTGTTCACGAGAGGAGAGACATGCGAGCAATCACCCTGCTACTGGCACTCGTAACGCTTGGCGGCGTCGCATGTCGCATGCTACCCGATTCACTCGCGGCGCTCCCCTTCGTCGCGAATGTCGTCTCGCTCACGCCATGGTTCGCGGGATCAGCCGCCATCGCGCTCGCATTCTCCTTCGTCCCAGCATGGCGTCACCATCATGAGGCACGGCTCTTCGTGCGCATCATAGCCGCATGCGCGATCGCCCTCGAGGTTGCCTGGCAGGCGCCCTTCTTCATTCCCAGCCAGCGTGTCACCTCGGCGCTCGCCGCGGAGGATAGCCAGACAACGGCCCTCCGCGTCATGACCTGCAACGTCTACAAGGGAAACGCCAGCGCCGAGCGCATCGTCGAGCTGGTGCGCGAAAACAACATCCAGGTCCTCGCTCTGCAGGAGACCACGGTCGACTTCGTGAACGAGCTTAAGGCGGCGGGAATCGACGAACTCCTCCCCTATTCCGAGCGCTCGAGCTCGGACGGCGTCTACGGCAACGGCGTGTGGAGCGCGCTTCCCCTCTCGGACGCCGCGAGCGACGACATCGGCTCGTCCGCATCCGCCATGCCCGCGGGCACCATCGAGGTCACGCGCCCAGACGGCACGACCGCCCGCCTGCGCCTCGTCTCCGTCCACACGTGTTCGCCCGCCCTGGGCTACTGGGCCCTGTGGGAAAGGAGCATTACCGAGATTGGCGTGGTGCGCGAACGCCTAGCGGAGAACGATGGCCTTAACTACGTCCTTCTCGGCGATTTCAACGCCACGTATGACCACGCACCCTTCCGCGAGATGCTTGGTGAGGGCACGGCGGCTGGCGCGCCCAGGCTTCACGACGCCGCTCGCGAATGCGGAGCCGGCATCACGAGCACCTGGCCCGCCAACCTGGAGATTCCCGCGTTCTGTAGCATCGATCACGTCGTCACGAGCGATCGGGTGATCGCCACGGAGGTCTCCACAGCAGAGGTGCCGGGCTCGGACCACCTTGCCCTCATCGCCACGCTCGAGCTGTAGACGCAAAGGCGGTTCGCTCCGTCATGCGCGAACCACGCACCACCCTGCCCATCGCACTCGGGGCACGCCCGCTCACCGCGTCGCCGCCCCGGCCGGAGGCCATGCGCGAGCCACGCCGCCGCCCCGGCCAGAGGCCATGTGCGAGCCACGCCGCCGCGCGCGGGCCTGCCATCTACTCGCTGCGCAGGGCCTCGACCGGATCACGCTTCGCGGCGGAGAAGGACGGGATAAGCCCGGCAACCACCGTAAGCAGCACCGATATACAAATCAGCGCAACGGCAGCACCCGCGGGCAGACTCATGATGTTCGCGACGTTGTGCTCGCGCAGCACCCAGGCGTTCACCGGAACCGACACGATAAGCACCACCGCAATCGCAAACACGCCCGCGATGAGGCCCTCGATGAAGGTCTCTGCGTTGAAGACGTTCGCGACATTGCCCTTGGAAGCGCCCATCGCGCGCAGGATGCCAATTTCCTTCTTGCGCTCGAGCACGCTGATGTAGGTGATGATGCCGATCATGATCGAGCTCACCACCAGCGAGATGCTCACGAACGCGATGAGCACGAGGCTGATCATGTTCACGATGTCCGTGACGCTGCCCATGATGACACCCATGTAGTCCGTGTAGGAGATCACGCGGTCCTCATCGCCGGCCGCCTTGGCACTTTCGTTGTATGCATCAATGCTCGCGACCACGCGGTTCTTGGCCTCGAAATCGATGGGGTAGATCTTCACCATCTGCGGGTTGCTCTCGTCAGCATAGCCAAGCGTGGAGAGGTTGTTGTCATACGTAAGGCGTCCGGCGTTTGCATAACTCGTCATGAGCGAGGTGAGGTCGTCCGCCGTCATGTTGAAGTGGATGGCATTGGCAAATGCGTTCGCATCCACGTGGAAGGCGCCCTGCATGCCACTCGCGAGCTGCGAGCCCATGCTCTGTGCGGCCTGGCCCATGGCCCCCGCGAGCGAGCTCTGGAGCTGCGAGGCGACCGCGTTGCCAATCTGCTGGCCCATCTGGTCCATGACCTGCTGCATCGCCTGCTTCAGGTACGGCGCGAAGCTGTTCTGCATATAGTCGGCGAGCGCCTTCTGCAGCCTCCCGGCAACGTCCTCCCCCGCAATCGCCTTGATCTGGGCGAGCGTCTCCTGAGCGCCCGTATCCTCAGCCAGGTACTTCTGGAACGCCGCGACCACCTTCGATGGATCGTTCACGTCGGTTCCGAGGTCACGGAACTGGTCAGACGTCAGGAAGTTCGCAAGGAGCTGGTTCGCGAGATCACCAAGTTGCTTGATCTGCTCCGGTGTAAGCGGGTCTTGGAAAACGCCCGAGAAATCAGGCACGGGCGCTCCGGCCATGATCTTGTTCATATCGATGTCGAAGTCGATATTGGACAGGTCGAGCTTCACGTTCCCCAAATCCATGCCGGAGAAGTCAAATCCCTGCAGGTTGAGCGCACTCTCATCGAAGGAGAACGCGCGCTTGAGCGCCGCCTCGTCAACGGAAAACATGCTGGAGAGGTCAAAGCCGCGCTTGCTCTCCTCCTGCAGCGTGTCAAAGGTCTTGCCCGTGAAGACGTCGACCTCGGGGTTCGCGAGCTGCTGCTTCACGATGTCGGAGTTCGCGGCGCGGGCCATGAGCTCCTCCGTGAGGCCATGCGTGTAGGCGACGCCCGGGGAAAGCGCCCTCGAGCTCGAGCTGCCGTTGGGCCTCACCACGCCGACGATCTTGAGGTCGAGGCCGCTGGCGACCTTGTCCGCCATAAAGGCGGCGTCGTTGCTCATGTCGGTCCAGCCGCCGGTTTCGTCGTTCCTACGATAGGCGTCTGAGGGCGAAAGCACCTTGAACTTGGTCTGGAGAGCCTCGTCATAGGTGAAGTCCACGTCGGTATCGGGCGTGGTGATGTTGCCATCCGCTGACATAGCACTCGAAACGAGGCTGTTGAGCTCGTCGATGTCGAGTTTACCGATGCTGTAGAGCGTGTAGTCGCCCACGGTGCCCCGACTCGAGAGCACGAGCACCGCCTCATCGGGCGCGCTCGCCCAGCGGCCGGCGACGACGTCGTACTGGGAGTCGAGGAGCTCCTGGTCGTCGATCATCTCGTTGAAGACGCTCGAGCCGTTCATCGACGACATACCCGCCATCGCGGCGTTCGAGGCGCCTCCGCTCGCCGCGGCGGTCATGTTGTTGGGCACGAGCTTCACCGGGTCGGCCCCGTCCTGCTCGCGGTAGATGATGGGTGTGATGCCGTAGTCATACTGGATGGCGTTGACGTCGTCCGTGACGCCGTCGCCGCCAGCATCGAGCCACTGCTTGAAGGAGGCGAGGTCATTCGACTTGACACTCGCGAACATCTCCTTGAGCGCCGTGACCACGGAGATCTTGTCGGAGCCGCTCGGATTCTCCGGCACCTCGCTCTGGGCCGCATCGTCACTCGCCGTGCCAGCCTCGTCCATCATGCCCGTGAGGTCATAGTCCTGGCGAGAGATGGAGAGCGGATAGCTGGAGAGCGTGTCTTGCTCGACACGGGCGATGTACTCGTTCACGCCGTTGGAAAGCGCCAGGATCGCAGCGATGCCGATGATGCCGATCGAGCCGGCAAAGGCCGTCATGGCCGTGCGGCCCTTCTTCGTCATGAGGTTGTTGGCGGAGAGCGCGAGCGCCGTCAGGAAGCTCATCGAGGAGCGGCGCTTTGGCTGCTCTGCACCCTTCTCGGCGGCACGGCGCTCCGCGAGCTCGGCGTCGGCGATGGGACGGGAGTCATCCACGATGCGGCCGTCCTTGATGCGGACGATGCGCGTGGCGTAGTCCTCCGCGAGCTGCGGGTTATGGGTGACCATAATGACGAGGCGGTCCTGCGCCACCTCGGCAAGGATGTTCATGACCTGGATGCCGGTCTCCGTGTCGAGCGCGCCCGTGGGCTCGTCCGCGAGCACAATCTCAGGGTCGTTCACGAGGGCGCGGGCAATGGCCACACGCTGCATCTGACCACCGGAGAGCTGCGCCGGACGCTTGTTGACGTGGTCGCCCAGACCTACGCGCTCGAGCGCGGCACGGGCACGCTCGCGACGTTCCTCTCGGCCAACACCCGCCAACGTGAGCGCGAGCTCGACGTTCTGGAGAATCGTCTGGTGCGGGATAAGGTTATAGCTCTGGAACACGAAGCCGATGCGGTGGTTGCGATAGGTATCCCAATCGGCGTCTGAGTAGTCTTTGGTCGAGACACCGTTCACGATGATGTCGCCGGAATCAGCATGATCAAAGCCGCCGAGGATATTGAGGAAGGTCGTCTTGCCGGAGCCCGAGGGTCCCAGCACCGCCACGAACTCGCTTTCGCGGAAGGTGATGGACACGCCATCAAGGGCGCGCTGGACGAAGTCTCCTGTCTTGTAGGACTTGGTAATACCCTGGATCTCGATCATGTGGTTCCCATCGCGGTGTTCTTTGGGGCGGAGCGCGGAGCGCACGGCAGCGGACGCGTTGCCAGGCATCGGACGCGCCGAGGCAACAGGCGCGCGGCGTTTTCGGCGGCTCGGCGGCGCCATCGGCGGCAGGCACGGCCGGCACGGCGGACGGAGCGGCGGCTACCTATACAGTGGCAGCTGGCCCGTCACGGGCGAGATCGCGCTCACGTCCATGGGCGCGAACCCAACGCAGGTCCAACGGCTACCGGAGGCGTCCGGCGTGAGCTCGGTGCGGCACGCGTCGCGGATACAGAAGAAGTCCATGCCCTCCATGAAGCCGCGGCTCTCTGCACGACTCACGAGCGCGGCAAGTGCGCGTTCGCCATCGACCGCGAGCACGATCTTGGGCTCACCCTGGCGAACCCACTCCGCCAGCACGCCCGCGTCAACGGATGTGCGCGCAAGGCTGCCGCCCCACTCGAGCCCGATGGGCCCGCACGTAGGATCGCCCTCGACGTAGCGCTGGGTGCCGGCGAGCAGCGCCGCCACACTCGCATGCGCCACCTGCGCGGCGACCTTGCCCGCGCTCATGCCCAGGGAGCGATCGACCACGACATACTGCCGGATGTCCGGGCCCATAGGCTCGGCCTCGGGCTCCGCCTCTTCACGCGCCGACGTCGCCACGCCCATCATCGTTGCTGACATTGCGTACCTCAAACCCCTCGTATCGATTACGCCTGAGCGCGCGCCTCCTCGAGAACGCGGCGCATTTCGGCCTGAACGGCCTGCTCGGTATTCTTCCCAATCACGCGCTCGGCAATCTGTTTGACGGCGTAGCGGCCATTGCCCATCGC
This sequence comes from uncultured Coriobacteriaceae bacterium, assembly GCA_900552935.1. GTDB lineage: Bacteria > Actinomycetota > Coriobacteriia > Coriobacteriales > Atopobiaceae > Parolsenella. The sequence goes on from USBN01000002.1 coordinate 24,367, forward strand.
CACGGGATGACCCACCATGCGCAGGATCTCGTAGTCGTTCATGGCATCGCCGAAAGCCATGACCTCGTCCGACTCGACGCCCAGGTACTCCATAATCTGGCGAATGCCCGTTGCCTTCGAAACGCCCACCTGCATAACGTCGATCCACCTCGAGCCCGAGGGCGCGAAGACAAAGCGATCGCCCAGCTCGCGCTGGAGGACGTAGGCCATGTCCATCGTGTATTCGGGCGTGTCGCAGAAGACCGAGGTCTTGAGGATGTTCACCTCGGGTGCGGGCACGTCATAAACGCGGACAGCGGCGAGCAGGTCCTTGTCGATCTCACGCTCGAAACGGTCCTCGTCATCGAGCAGGAAGCTCTGGGTGCGGTCAAAAAGGGCGATGTGGAGACAGCCGAAGCGGTCGACCGTCTCCTTCAGGCGCCTGAGCCCGATGTGCGAGAAGACCTCGCGGTCGATGAGCTCTCCAGACACCACAACCTGGGCGCCGTTCGATGCCACGAAGTCCATCTGGTCCACAACGGGGGCAAAGAACTCATGGAGCGTGTCGAGCCTGCGGCCGGAGCTCGCCGCGAAATGAACGCCCGCCTCGCGAAGCTCGCGAATGAGGCCGAAGGTCTCCGCCGGCACCTCGGAGTGCTCGTCGAGCAGCGTGCCGTCCATATCCGATGCGATGAGCTTAATCACGATGTCTCCGTTCTCTGGATTGTGGCGATGTCGTCGGTTGTCGTGACAGCAAGCCGCTTGGCTTGGACGCCTGCCAGCACAAGGCGGCAGGCACCCGGGCTAAGCGGCAAAGGGCGCGACGAATCGCCAGGCGCCCTTCGCCGCGAGCGATTACTCCTGCGGAACCGCAAAGCGGGCCACGAGCTGCTCGAGCGCGTCGACCATGAGCTCCATGCTGCGCACGGGAATGAACTCACGCACGCCGTGGAAGTTGTAGCCGCCGGTGGGCAGGTTGGGGCACGGCAGGCCGCGGAAGGTCAGCTGGGCGCCGTCGGTGCCGCCGCGGACGGGCACGACGCGCGGTTCCATGCCACACGCCGCCATCGCGGCGAAGGCGTTATCGCGCAGGAAGTCCATGCCACGCAGGTGCTCAGCCATGTTGCGATACTGCTCGCGAATCTCGACCTCGACCGTGCCGGTGCCATAGCGCCTGTTGAGGAACTCCGCGGCATCACGAAGCTGCTGCTCACGATCGGCGAAGTGGTCCGCGTCGAAGTCGCGCACGATATAGGTCAGGCTTGCCTCGCCCGAAGAACCCGAGACCTCGATCGGGTGGAAGAAGCCCTCGTAACCCTCCGTGTGCTCCGGGCGCTCTGCCGCGGGAAGGAGGGCGTCAAATTCGCCGAGCACGGTGATGGCGTTGACCATGACGTTCTTGGCACTACCGGGGTGCACCTCGACGCCATGGGCCGTGACCTTGGCTTGGCTCGCGGAGAAGCACTCCCAGTTGAAGTCGCCGAGCTCCTCGCCATCGACGGTGTAGGCCCAGGTCGCGCCGAACTTCTCGAGGTCGAGCAGGGACGCGCCATGGCCAATCTCCTCGTCCGGCACGAAGGCAATCTCGAGCGTGGGGTGCGGTAGCTCGGGATGAGCGGCGAGACGCGCAACGAGGGCGACGATCTCCGCAACGCCCGCCTTGTCGTCCGCGCCAAGAAGCGTGGTGCCGTCCGTGACGACGATGTCCTGGCCGACGAATCGCTCGAGCGCGGGAAGCTGCTCGGGCGTGGTCTCGATCACGTGGCCGTCACGCTCGCCGGCGACGAGCGCTCCTCCCTCGTAACGGACGACACGCGGCTTGACACTGGCGGCAGGCGCATCGGGTGCGGTGTCGATGTGGGCAATGAGGCCGAGGGCCGGTAGATCCTCCGCCCCGGCCGAGGCGGGCAGCGTCGCCGTCACGTAGGCGTTGCTCGTGGCCTCGACCTCGACGCAGCCCAGCTCGGCAAGCTCGACGGCAAGCTGGCGAGCCATGTCACACTGGCAGGCAGTCGACGGGGTCTCCTCCTCGTTATGCGGATCAGACTGCGAGTCAATCTGCACGTAGCGCATGAATCGTTCAAGGACGTCGCTTGGCTTCGGCGTATAGCTATCCATGGGCCCTCCTCAGGGAAATCCCGCGCTGGACGGGATGAATGAATGTCCGTAATGAGTTTACTCCCCAGGCGACGTGCGTATCGAAAGGGGTTTGTCATGAGGCATGGAGTCGCTAGCGCGTTGGTGGCCTCCGGCACGCAGGAGGTTGCCAATACGCAGATGTTTGCCGTGCTCAGCTGGCCGCCAGCCCCATGGCGCACGCCGCAGCCCCACCCGTTTCACGCGCAGTTAGCCTCCTCCGAGATCGCAGACGCCCACTCGACCGAGAAGTATGGACATGAATCACGTTCGTCGGAGTAGAGACAATTGTTTAGCCACCAAACCTGCAGGTAGATTAGACACTTATTAGGAGACTACTCGAGGCGGTTCGATTCATGTCCATACTTCTCGAGTGAGTTGAATACCAGGGCAATTTCTTCGCTAGCAGGGTGCCGCACAAAACAACGCTAAGTAGGGGGCTAATCCGCAACCAACTGAGTAGACCGCTCTGCCGGCGTATCAAAACCGCAGGTAGCGAGGTTGCGTTTTTAGGGACTACTCAAGCAAAACCGAATTAGCCCCCTACTTAACGACTTTTTAATCTCGTCGCGCAAATTCGAAGGCAGCCAGGCGCGAATCGACGATTAAACGCCGTGTTTGAAGGGCAATTAATGAGACTGCGCGCGAAGGAGCGGTCCGAATCCCGGAACGGAGTTATATGAAGCAAGCGACAGAGGCTCAGCAGGCAAGCCGTGATAGCCTAGTACCTTGAGACATAACGCGGCGAGCAATTATGCGGCCGCAAGAATAAGGGGCATCTCATGGCAAAAAAGCAGATCGTCGACCTGCCCGTGCAGCTCACGGACGCAAACAAGCTTTACCTTTATCGTCTTCTGAGTAACGCTCTAGGGATTGGTCGCCAGGCCTTCCTCCCCCGTGCCGTCGAGGCGCTCGAGGCGGAGGGCATCACGCCTGAGGGCCTCGGTCACGCCACCGCGCAAGACCTCTTCGCCGCACTCGACGGGGTCTGCGAGCTCACCGTGTTCAAGGGAGGACGGTTCTACGTAACCGTAACGCGCAACGAGACGTTCGACGCCGCACTCGCCGCGGGCGACGAGTCCAAAAAGAACGGCGGCAAGGGAAAGCCGTGGAAGCGCAAGAAGGGCGCACTCAAGCCCGTGCGTCCCAAGATGCGCGAGCTCAAAAATACGGAAGAGCCCATCGAGATGCCTCCGACAGAGGAAGTAGAGGAGGCCGTCGCGTGCGTCGCAGGCGAGCAGACGCAGAACGCGGTGCCCGTCGAGAATAATGACCCCGCCGCCCCGAAGGCTACCGTAGCCGAAGCGCCGCAGGAGACCGTCGAGATGGCACCGGCAGACGCCACCGTATCCCCCGACGTCGCGGAAGCAAATAGCCCGAAGGCAGATGTCATCGTGTCCGACGCACCAGCCATTCCCTCCATCCTTGAGCAGATTGCGGCACAGGCGGCCGAGTTCGAGTCCTCTCAGGAGGAAACCGTCGTCGCCAACGCAGCACTCGAAACGACTCACGCGGATGAAGCTGCACCCGCGCCCGCGGTGCCCGCGCCCGCGCCTTCAGCGCCCGCAGCGCCCGTGCCTGCGGCTCCCACGGCTCCCGCGGCTCCTGCGGCACCCGCGGCTCCCGCGGCACCCGTGCCTGCAGCTCCCGCGGCTCCCACCGTTTCCGCCACGCCCCACATCCCGGACGGCTTGCCCCACACCTTCTCTGAGGAAGTCTCCATCAAGCCGTCCTTCGTGGGCATGCTCACGCGCATGCTCCCCATCGACGAAGACCTCATGAGCGTCCTCGACGAGGATTGGCGCGTCGCCCGTGCGACCGGCACGGCGACGGGCTCCCGCAACCTCGTGACTTTCCCCCTCAGGTACCTGCAGGAAGACGGCACCGCTCCCGTAACCGTCACCATTCGCCGCACCTCGCGTCCGGGTGATGCACGCCGCTGGCACCTCACGCTCGTCGACGGAGACGACGGGTCCGGCAACGTCCACATGGCCGTTGGCATCGAAGGTCTGCCCCAGGCCGAGGGCGGCTGCTGGGCCCAGCTCGCTCCCGCCTCCTCAGCGGGCGTCCCCAAAGCAGATCCCGCGCGTGACCTCGCCCAATTCATGGAGATTGGTTCCTGGGACACGATGCTGGGCACCCTTGCCCGCGCAGCCGCGCCCGAGCGCTGGAACTACCCTGGCGAGGGTGTCGGCAAGGAGAGTCGTTACGGCATCCTGCGCGATTATCTTGCCTCGACGCTCGCGCGCCTTCGCACGAACGGCGGCGTCGTGACCTCCCCGGATGGCACGCTCGCAGCGTTCGACACCGGTCTTGCCACCCCGATGGACGAGGAGCTCTACGCCGTTCTCTCCCCCACCGGCACCGACATCCCCTGGCACCTCGACGGATTTGCCACAGCCGGCGACGGCGAGCTTGGTAGCCGCCTCACCGCGCACCTCGCGGAGCTACCCCCGCGCGCATGCTACCTCGAGAGGATTGACGACGTTGTCCTCCGCGATGGCGCCCTTGTGATTCCAGACTATAAGTCCCTCCTGGGTGCGAACATCGAGCGCCTGCCACTCGGCTTCGTCGCATCGCTCGTCGCCGGCACTGACGCCCAGGCCCCTCTCGACCGCCTTGCCACCGCCGGCTCCGCCGAGCGAGCCGCCGCGAGACGCGACCTCTCTCGCGCCATTGAGGGCGAGCCCGGCCGTTATCGCCGCGCGTGCCGCGCGCTCGACGATGCCATCGACCTCTCGCTGCGTCGCGCGCGCCGCAGCTATCGCCACGTCGTGCCCGCCTTCGACGCCGCCCTCGGCCGCAAGCTCATGCTCCTGCCGCTCGCTCTCGTTGACGACACAAGCATCGACTGCGCGCTGGTCCTCGAGCTCATGCCGAGCGGCGCCTACCAGGCAGCGGCCGTCGCCTCCCTGTCGCGCGCCTACGCAGCCGCGCGCGTGGTGAGCGAGCAGCTGCCGTCTTGGTTCGAGGCTGACCGCGCCCTGGCCTAAAGCTGCAACCAGCAAACAAGCGTACGCGCGCAGTACGCGCGCAAAGCAAATCGCCCGGACCCCAAAGGGACCGGGCGATTTCGTTTACTTCGTTTGCTCCTTTTGCAGCGGCCACGAATAGTTGAAAAGGGACTGGTCCTTTGTCAACTATTTGTCAACTTTGGACGGTGAACGCTTCGCCGGCTGCATTGAAACCTGAAAAAGGGACTGTCCCTTTTTCAGGTTTAGACGGTGGGTGCCTCGCCTGTCTCGAGGATATGGTCGAGCGCTTCCTCGTCAAGCACGGGCACGCCGAGCTGCTCCGCCTTCGTTAGCTTCGAACCCGCGGCGGCGCCCGCCACGACATAACTCGTCTTCTTCGAGACCGAGCCGGACACTTTGGCGCCAAACGCCTGGAGCGCAGCCTTTGCCTCGTCGCGCGTGTGACGCTCGAGCGTGCCGGTCAGCACGAACGTGAGACCCGCGAGCGTCTGCGGGGCAGCCTCCCCCGCCTGCTCCTCCTCGAGCACGACGCCCGCCTCGCGCAGGCGCTCGAGTACGGCGGCATTTTCTTCGACAGAGAGGAATTCGCGCACGCTGTGGGCGATCTTTGGCCCCACGCCCTCGACCGCGGCGATACGCTCCTCGTCTGCCGACATCAGGCTCGTGAGACTGCCGAATTCCTTCGCGAGTGAACGCGCAACCTGCTCTCCCACGTGACGAATGCCCAAGCCGAACAGCACGCGCGCCAGGCCGCGCCCGCGCGACTCCTCTACCTGAGCCATCACCTTGGCGGCAATGGTCTTGCCCACGAGGATGTCGTCGCCCGCGACGCTCACGCGGCCCGTCGGGCACGCGGCAAGCGCCGTCTCCGTCAGGCGGTCATAGAAATCTGCCACGTCAGAGACCATGCCGGCAGCCACGAGCTTGCCGATCAGCTCGTCGCCCAGGCCGTCGATGTCCATCGCCTTGCGACCCACCCAGTGGCAAAGACGCTCGTGAGCCTGTGCGGGGCAGTCGATGGAGACGCAGCGATAGGCGACCTCGCCCTCCTCGCGGATGACGGGGCTTCCACAGCTGGGACACGTAGTAGGCATGTGGAACTCGGGCGCGTCCTCCGGGCGCAGCTCGAGCACCGGGCCCACGACCTCGGGGATGACGTCGCCGGCCTTGTGAACCACAATGGTGTCACCCACACGCACGTTCTTACGGCGAATCTCGTCGATGTTGTGAAGGGTGGCTCGGGCGATGGTAGAGCCCGCCACGAAGACGGGGTCGAACTCGGCGACCGGCGTCAGCACGCCCGTGCGCCCCACCTGAATGCGAATCTCGCGAAGCACCGTGCGCTTCTCCTCCGGCGGGAACTTGAAGGCAATCGCCCAGCGCGGAGCACGCGCCGTAAAGCCCAGTGCCTCCTGGCTAGCGAACGAGTCGACCTTGACCACCACGCCGTCGATGTCATAGTCGAGGTCCTCGCGATGTGCCAGCGCATCGGCGCAGAACTCGTGCACCTCATGGGCACTCGTGCAACGGCGGGCGTTGGGGTTGACCGAGAAGCCGCAGGCACGGAGCCACTGGAGGAACTCCCACTGCGTGCTCACGGAAAGCGGGGCCTCGTCAGCCACGGCGTAGATGAAGGTCTCGAGGTCACGATGGGCCGTAACCTTCGGATCCTTCTGGCGGAGACTACCAGCGGCGGCGTTGCGCGGGTTGGCGAAGGGCTCGCGGCCCGCGGCGTCCGCGTCCTCGTTCAGGCGAACGAAGCTGTGCTTGGGCATGTAGACCTCGCCGCGCACCTCGACGGACTGGCCGAGACCGCCGTCGGCGACCTTAGCGAGGCCATTCGCGGCGAGCGCATGCGGGATGTCGGCGATCGTCAGCACGCTGGCGGTGACGTTCTCGCCAGTGGTGCCGTCACCTCGCGTCGCCGCGCGAACAAACTGCGCATCACGATATGTGAGGGCGACGCCCAAGCCGTCGATCTTGAGCTCGCAAGTGTAGGCAACGGGGCGCTCCGGCGTGGAACCCAGGGCCTCGTCAGTGCGGGCAAGCCACTCGTCAAGCTCCTCGAGGTTCATCGCGTCATCGATCGAGTACATGCGGCGCGCGTGGCGCACCGGCTCGAACTGCTCCGAGACATAGCCGCCCACGCGCTGGGTGTAGGAATCCGGCCCAACAAGCTCGGGATGTAGATCCTCAATAGCTTTGAGCTCGCGGACGAGACGATCAAACTCGGCATCCGTGACGGCCGGGTCATCGAGCGCGTAATAACGATAGGCATAGGTGTTGAGGAGGCGATTGAGCTCCGCCGCACGGGCGCGCGGAGACTTCGCGGCATCGGACGCGGGAGCCTCGGACGCGGCCTCTTCTACCTCCGGCATATCGCCAAAGAGAGAAATCTGCCCGTCTGCCTGCGTGTTATTTGACTTGCCCTGCGCCATCGAGACTCCCATCGGTCACTGTCGATTGCTCAGAATGGTACCGCAGGTCCCGGACACGCCGCGAGGCTGATGCGGTCTTTCAAGCAAATGCCAGCGCCTCACAACCCGTTGCGTCGCACAAAGGCGCCGGCCCCACGTGAATTCGCGCGAGACCAGCGCCTTGCATCAAGCCAAATCGTTCCAGGCATCAGGCCGTCCGCAAGCCATTCAGTCGCTCCGGGCATCGGACCGCCCACGAGCCAAATCGTCCCGGGCATCAGGCCGCCCGCACGCCCGTCTTATCGCCGGCTGAACCCGTTACCACGGGAATCCGAGTTACCGTTCCCGTTACCGTAGCCATACTGGTTGAGATATTGCTCGAGTAGAGAGCCCTGCGAGGACTCGTCCTGTTCGCTGTTCTGCATGGACTCGTCCGATCCAAGCGTCACGTCAACGGACATCTGCTTGCCGCCGCGCATGAGGGTCACGGTTACCTTGTCGCCCACGCTGTGCGAGCGAACTGCAAGCACGAGGCCGTCTGAGCTCGTAATCTCCTCACCATCGAGGCTGGTGATGATATCGCCCTTGCGAATACCCGCCTGCTCGGCCGGACTTCCGCTCGTAACCTCGGCGACATAAGCACCCTGATTCACGGAGAGGTTGTTCTCGCGTGCGTTCTGCGGCGTCACGGTCTGGAAGGAGCCGCCGAGATAGGCATGCGTGACCGTCTCTCCGTTGATGATTTTCTGCGCCACCTCGACCGCATAGTTGCCCGGAATGGCAAAGCCCACGCCCGAACTCGAGCCCGAATAGCTCTCGATGAGCGAGTTGATGCCAACGAGCTTGCCCTCCCCATTCACGAGTGCACCACCGGAGTTGCCAGGGTTGATCGTCGCGTCGGTCTGGATGAGGTTGGTGTAGATCGTGTTGCCCGAAGTGCTCTGCATCATCGTGGAACGATACAGCGAGCTCACGATACCCGTAGAGACGGACTGTTCAAGGCCGAAGGGGCTGCCCAGGCTCATGACCCAATCGCCAACCTGGAGCGAGCTCGAGTCTCCCACCTCGATGGGCGTGAGCGTCGCGCCGTTGGGATTGATCTTGATGACGGCTAGGTCACTCGACTCGTCAGAGCCAACGACCGTAGCGTCATACGACTCGCCGCCAACAGAGACCGAGATGGTCTGCGCCCCCTCGATGACATGATAGTTGGTGAGGATATTGCCATCCGTATCGAGGACGACGCCAGATCCGACGCCCTCGGCATCGCTCGTCTCCACGTTGATGGAGACGACGGAAGGCAGGCACTTCGCCGCGACGGCGGTCGCGAGCGAGGTGTCCTCGGAGGAGGGATCGATCGTGATGGACTGACCGGCGTTCGTCACGGTTGTGACGGTGGCGGGCCTGTCGAAGAAGCCACCGAAGTTCAGCGCCGCCACGACGCCCGCAGCGCCCAGGACACCGCCAATCAAGCCGAGCACGAGGGCCTTGAGGCCGACGCGCGGCTTGTTGGGCTTAGGTGCGCCAGCGCCAGCCCCCGCACCCGGGATGGGCGGCACCTGCGTAGGCGGCACCTGGCTCGTGGCCGCCTGCTGCGCGTACGCCTGGCCCGCCGCCTGCTGCGCATATGCCTGACCCGCGGTAGGCTGCGCATATGTCTGCGTCGTCTGAGCGGGCGGCACCTGACCCGCGGCCTGCTGGCCCGTGGCCGCCTGCTGGCCCACCGCCTGCCGAGCGGAGGACTGCTGGTTGTACGCCTGAGTCGGCGGTACAGGCGGAACCTGCTGCGTCGGCTGAGCACCCGGATAGACCGGACCTTGGTTGTCAGTTGGCATGATCGCTCCCCGTTCTATATATGCGATCGCTCGCGAATTTCGCTTGTGACTGTTGTACCCTACCGCACCACACCGCCCAGCTTCAACGCCCATGAATCACAGTCGCGAAACAACGCTTACAGGGGCCTGAAAACAATTCAGCCAGGAAGATGCAGCCGGCGCGGCGCCCGCCCACGCACGGCGCGGTGCCCGCTCACGCACGGCGCGGTGCCCGCTCACGCACGGCACGGTACCTCCCCACGGGCGGCCTGGCACCCGCAGCCTCGCCCGCGCACGGCCTGGCACCCTCGCCCATGCCCACGCGCGGCTTCGCACCCGCGCCCTCGCCCTCGCGACGCGGCGCCCGGCCACAAAAAAGACGCGTCCAAAAGGACGCGCCCAGACGCAACCCAATACAGGCCTACACCTTAAACAGGTAGCCCACGCCACGGACGGTGACAATGTGGTTTGCCACCTGCGGGCCCACCTTCGAACGCACTCGACGGATGTGCACGTCGACCGTGCGCGTGCCGCCGCAGTACTCGAAGCCCCAGACGCGGTGCAGTAGCGTCTCACGCGAGTAGGCGCGCGAAGGATGCGTGGCGAGGAAGCTTAGCAGCGAGTACTCCATGAGGGTGAGGTCGACGGGCTTATCGTCGATGTAGATCTGGTACGTGGCAAGGTTGATGGTCATGTTGTCGATGACCACGATATCGCTCGGAACATTCTCCTCACCGGGCCACAGGAGCTGCGTCATGCGCACCTCGAACTCGGCCTGACCGGCACTGGCAAGAATGAAGTCATTGCGGCCCTGAACAGGCATGCTCAGGCTGTCAAGCTTCTCCTCGTCCACAACGAGAAGCTCCGGCACGCAGCCGTTCTCGGCAGACCAGGCAGAGACGCGAGCAGCGAGATCGTCCGTCACGCCCGCGAGGTCGAGCGTCACGAGACCAAAGTCGTTACCGCTGGCAATGGCCTGGTCGAAGGTGTCCGGCGTAGCCAGCAGAATGGAGATGTCGAGCTCGTGAGAGAGCTCGCGCATGCGATCATGCAGGCGCGTGGTACGCGATATGAGAAGAACCTTCTTGTGATGCATGCCGGGTGCCCCTAATCCTCGACGGTTGAGAAGGTGCCCGCTAAGGCCGTGTTACGATTCGAAAATCTTAACACGGCCGTCCCAGCCAAACCTTTTGGTTGAGCATAGTTTACAACGACGCTTACCCCGTGTAATCAATTCGCAACGCTGCCTTTTGCGGCCCTATACGTCCTTGATATTGCCAAGAAACGCTTTGGTGCGCTCGTGCTGGGGGTGATCGAAGACCTCCTCGGGCGTTCCCTGCTCCACAATAACGCCGCCATCCATGAAGACGACGCGATCAGCGACGTCGCGCGCGAAGCCCATCTCGTGAGTGACGACGATCATCGTCATGCCCTCGCGGGCGAGGTCGCGCATGACGCCGAGGACGTCGCGGACGAGCTCCGGGTCAAGGGCGCTCGTCGCCTCATCGAACAGCATCACGTGCGGGTTCATAGCAAGCGCGCGGGCAATGGCCACGCGCTGCTGCTGGCCACCGGAAAGCTGGCTCGGCATGAAGTCGACGCGATCGGCGAGGCCCACCTTCGTGAGCTCCTCGATGGCGATACGCTCGGCCTCCTCAGCGGTACGCTTAAGCACCTTCTGCTGGGCGAGCATGACGTTCTTCTTCACCGAGAGATGAGGGAAGAGGTTGAACTGCTGGAACACCATGCCGAGGTGAGTGCGAACCTCGTTGATGTCCACATTCTTGCCGGTGATTTCGGTTCCCTCGACGGTGATGGTGCCGCTCGTTGGGGTCTCGAGCAGGTTGATGCAGCGCAGCATCGTGGACTTGCCCGAGCCCGAGGGACCCAGCACCACGACGACCTCGCCGCGGTGGACATCGAGGTCGATGCCCTTCAGGATGACGTTCTCCCCGTCATAGGTCTTGTGCAGGTCACGAATCTGGACGACTACCTCGTCCTTCTCGGCGGTCTTGGTCTCTTGGGCCTTCTCGGCCTGGGTCATATCAGCCATGGTGTCCCTTTACGCGATGTGATCGCCGTCGATAACGCCGGCTTCCTTGAGGGTCTTCTTACGACGCTTGCCGGTATCCGTTCCGAGCATGCGCGACTCAAGCATACTCACGACGCGAGCGAGCGGAATCGTCACCACGAGATAGAAGAGGGCGGCAACGATGTAGGGCGTGATCGAGCCGGTGGAAGCGACGATCGTCTTCGAGTACATGACGACCTCCATGACGCCCACCGCGGCGAGCAGCGACGTGTCCTTGTAGAGCAGGATAAACTCGCTCGTCATCGTCGGGAGGACGTTGCGGAAGGTCTGGGGGATGATGACGTAGATCATCGTCTGGGCCGCAGTCATGCCAAGAGACCTCGCAGCCTCGTTCTGGCCCTTGCTAATCGACTGGATGCCAGCACGGAAGATCTCGCACAGGTAGGCGGCGGAGTTCATCGCGAGCACGATGACGCCGAGCGGATAGCTCGGGATCTTGACGCCGGCGAGCGGCAGGCCGAAGAACGCGATGTAGATCTGCAAAAACGCCGGGGTGCCACGGATAAGGTTCACGTAGAAGCCCGCGATACCGCGCAGGATGCGCGAGCCGGAGATGCGCATGAGCGCCAGCACGAAGCCGAACGGGATTGCGAGCGGGAACGCCACGAGCACGATGGCGAGCGCCATCAGGAAGCCCTGGAAGACGGTGGGGATGCTCGAGACAAGGATGGGCGGGTTGAGGAAGAGGCGCAGGAACGTGTTCTCGTTCCACTTCTTCACCCAGTCCTGCTGCTTAAGCCAGGTGGCGGCACCATCCCACATCGAGACGCCCGTGACCGTGATGGAAGGCACGTCGGAGAGCTCCTTGGTGGAGCCATCGGCGAGCTCATAGGAGGCCTGGACTTGCTCTTCTCCACCAGCGGTGGGGAACTTCACCTTGTAGACCTCGAGGCGGATGTAGGAGCCGGCGGGCGCCGCCTCGTCAAGGTCGAACGTGAGCGCCTGGCCATCGGCGGAGACCTCGACGGAAGGGCGCTCGCGATCCATGAGGCCAGCACCGGAGAGCAGCGTCACGCGAGCGTCGTCCGTTCCAAACGAGGTGCCCTCGGGCAGAGTCAGCGTGACGCTCTTGACCTGTTCGGAGGAATCCGCCTGGCCCTCCCAGGTAATTCGCGTCTCGGAACCGCCAAGGACGTCGCTCGAACCGCTCGCGTTGGGCTTGGCTGTGCACTTCGCGGTCTCGAGCGCGTAGGCGGGCGCGGGGACAGCAAACGCGAAGGCACACGCGGCCACGATGGCCGTGAGCGCGAGGGTAAGCGAGCGCTTCGAGCCGGCGAGGTTCCTCTTGTCAGTATTGTCGAACATGTTCATCCGTTTCATCCAGCTGTCGCTTGCGGGCAACCCGCCGCCACACGCACGCGCGCGCAAAGCCGTGGGCGCATACAACGGCAAGGGGCGTGGCATCGCTCCGCCGCCATGCGCACGCGCGCAAAGCCGCGGATTGCCCGCAAACGGCAAACGCCCCTCCGCCACGGCGGACGGAGGGGCGCCGCAAAGCGGTCTCGTTAGCCGAAGTACTTGTTCACGATGCTGTCGAGGGTGCCGTCATCGGTGATGGCAGCGAGAGCATCGTTGACGGCGTCGAGCAGGGCACCGTTGTCCTTGCTGACGGCGACGCCATACTCCTCGCCCGTGGCGATCTCCTTGATGACCTGGGCATCGGTGTAGGACTCAGAAACCATCTTAGCGCCGACGGCCTTGTTGGTGATGACGGCGTTGGCCTGGCCAGCCTGCATCGCGGCAAAGGCATCCGTGGCATTGCCGTAGGGCTGGGTGGTGGCGTTGGGGAAGTTCTCCTGAGCATAGGACTCAGCCGTGGTGCCGGACTGGACGGCAATGGTGATGCCGGCCTGGTTGAGGGCATCGGCGAAAGTATCGGCCGTGATGTCAGCGTTGGCCTTCATGGCGACGACGGAGAGGTCATCGATGTAGTAGGAATCGGAGAAGTCGACCTGCTCCTCGCGCTCCGGATCGATCGTGATGCCAGAGATACCGAGGTCAACCTGGCCACCAGCGGCAACAGCCGGGACGATGGCGTCGAACTGCAGGGTCTTCATCTCGAGCTCGAGGCCAAGCTTGTCAGCGAGTGCCTGGGCGAGGTCGATGTCAAGACCAACGTACTGGTCATTCTCGAGGTTCTCGAACGGCGGGAAGTCCGGCGAGACGCCGACTGTCAGCTTGCCGGCGGTGACGAGGCCAAGGCCGGCGTCGGCGGCGGCAGAGGAGGCGGCAGCGGTGGTGGCGGCGCTGCCCGAGCCACCGCAACCGACAAGACCCATCATGCCGGCAAAAAGACCAGCGGTGGCGACGAACTCGCGCCTGCTCATGTTCTTGTTCATGTAAATCCCCTTCCTTCGCGCCCAACGGCGCGGTTATTGACGCATGGATACGGGCGCAAAACCACCCGCGCCTGGAGGCGCCGTTCCTGGAGCCCTTGCCCCGCCGCAAGCATGCAACCAACTAGTCAACTGCTCGCGATTGGTTTCCCATTGTAGTCATTCCAATGCATTACAAATGCTAAATATTCTATTTCTTGCATATTTCCAACAAGATACAAACTGTCCGTGCATTTTATGCGCCCGAATGGATATTTCCGGAGCACCCTTATAACGAAAGCAGAACGCCACTCATCCCGCGATGAGTGGCGTTCCTGTCAGTTCATCTCGGCGCAAGTTAGCACGCAGTTGTGCAGGCCTGCGGCCTCACGCAAGCTCGTATGCAAGCCGCGCGGGCCCTCCGGCCCCTTAGAAGCCTCCGTAGTAGTGGCGAAGCTCCCAGTCGGTCACGGTCTGCGAGTACTCGGCCCACTCGCGACGCTTCTCCTCGAGGAGGTAGTTGAAGATGTGGTCACCGAGTGTCTCGTGCACGAACTCGGAGTTCTCGAACTCATGGATGGCCTCGCCAAGGTCGCGAGGAAGGCGCGTGGCGCCGGACTCGGCAAGCTGGTCGAACGGCACAGTCGACTCGGGCGGCAGAGGCAGCTCGTCGGCGATGCCCCTCATGCCGGCGGCAAGCGTCACGGCCATGATGAGGTAGGGGTTGCAGGTGGGATCCGGACCACGGAGCTCGATGCGGCGGCTCAGTTCCTTGCCAGGCTTATAGGTGGGAACGCGCACGAACGCGGAGCGGTTCTTCGAACCCCAGGTGGCATAGCACGGAACCTCGCCGTTGGGGACGAGACGCTTGTAGGAGTTGACGGTGGGGTTCGTGATGAGCGCGAACTCCGGAGCGTACTTCAGGATGCCCGCAGCGTAGTGCTGGGCCGTCTTCGAGAGGTGGTGGATCGAGCCCTCTCCCTTCGCCCAGAACAGGTTGTTGCCGTCATGATCGAACAGCGACTGGTAGAGGAACATGGCCGAGCCGGGAACGCCCGAGAGCGGCTTGGGCATGAACGAGGCGAACAGGCCATGCGAGAATGCCGTCTGTTTGATGACGAGACGAGCCGTCATGATGTTGTCGGCGCAGGTGATAGCCTCGGAGTAACGAAGCGACACGCCGTTCTGCGACGGAGCCAGCGCATGATAGGAGTACTCGACCGGCACGGACATCTGCTCGAGGGCGAGGGTCAGATCGCGACGGAGGTCGCGGGCAGAGTCCTCGGGCGTGAGGTCAAAATAGCCGGCGTTGTCGAGCGGGACCGGAACGGCAGAGCCGCTGGAGACCGTCGTGTCCTCCTTGAAGTAGAAGAACTGAATCTCAGGGCTGACGTTCATGACGTAGCCGGCCTTGTCCGCCTCGCGGAACTGACGCAGCAGGCAGGCGCGAGGATCGCCCAGGAAGGGCTCGCGCTGGGGAGTCTTGATGTCGCAGAAGATGCGGGCGACGCCGCTCTCGGAGGGGCGCCACGGCAGGACCTGGAAGGTCGACGCATCCGGGAACGCCAACATGTCGGACTCCTCGAGGGAGGAGAAGCCCTTCACCGCAGAGCCATCAAAGCCAATGCCCTCCTCGAAAGCCTCCTCGAGGTCCTCGGGAGAGATGGCGAAGGACTTGAGATTGCCGAGCACGTCAGTGAACCACAGACGCACGAAGCGAATATCGCGCTCCTCGACGGAACGCAGTACGAAATCGATGTTCTGCTCGTTAGTCATCGAGCTACCTCGCAGACGGACGCAGGATCAGCAAGAATGGGGCCGGTAAGGTTGGACCTAGTTGTGCCAGTGTACGCAACAACTTTCCCACAGGCGTGTTACGGAGCTGTTACCCTTACCGAACCTCCCCGACAATCGATTTTTACCGTCGGCGAACGGTAGCATCATCTCGGCGAGATGCCTTGACCGGGCACTTTGCCCGGGCGAGTCACCCCGCGGGGCGTAAGTCTGCCAACGCTGCGATCAGGTGACCGCTCGGCAGAGATGCGAGTTTGCCAGTACTACGAGCAGGCATTTTCGCCCGAGGCACGAGCCCACCTACGCCACAGCTAGGCGCCCTTCTCCGCCTTGTAGCGCTCCGCTGCGGCGGCGGCACTCGCCATGAGCTTGGCGCTCTCCTTGCAATGGCCACTCTTACCCGCATTGCACGAGCCGCTCGAGGCGCAGTCTGCGCACTCACCGCTCTTGGCACCGCGAACCATGGACCGGACGCACAGGGCGAAAACGGCCAGCACCACGAGGATGATAATCAGATCAACGGGATTCATTCCGCGTCCTTTCTACTTGGAGGCGAGGATTGCGCCGCGGCCCTCTTCGCCTTCATGGTAACCATGGCATGGCGCATGGCGAGAATCGGTCGATGAAACAGCATGCGAGGTCCGCTCCAGCGCATGACCTCGCGAATCTTCTCGCGCATGCTTGGCTTGTAACAATGCGTTGGGCATACGGAGCAAAACGTCTTCGTGCCCATATGGGGGCAGTGGCTGATACGCGATAGCGCATAGGAGCAAAGCTCGCTACACTCCGGGCAAAGCGCGACGTCCCTACCCGAGACCCTCACAGTGACAGGGCGCGGCTCATGCATAACGCCCGCATGGTGAGCGCGACACCATAACGCGATCATCTCAGAGACCATAGCGGCCTCCTCCGCGCGCTTTCGCGCCAAGTCCGGCGTGTCACGGGGATTCGTCGCCGCGCAATTCTTGGCATCGTCCACGCGCACCTAGCTCACCCTCCCGTGCTCGACGGAGACGGACCGGTCCGCGAACGCGCACGTGCTCGCGCGATGGCTCACGAGGACGATCGTCTTGCCACGTTCGCGCAGACGCGCGACCGATCGCATGACCGAGGCCTCATTCAAGGCGTCAAGCGCGCTCGTTGGTTCATCGAGCAGCACGAACGAAGCGTCGCTCAAAAAGATGCGCGCAAGCCCAAGACGCTGGCGCTCGCCACCAGACAGCGAGTCGCCCAGCTCGGCGACAGGCGTGTCATAGCCGTTAGGAAGCCTTGCGATAAGGCTACTGAGCGAAGCGGCATCGCAGGCCTCGTCGAGTTGCTCGTCCGTCGCATCGGCGCAGGCGACGCGCAGGTTGTCTCCAACCGTTCCGACAAACAGGTGCGTGTCCTGCGTCATATATGCCTCGTTGGCGCGCAGGCTCGCCGTGTTGACGCGACGAACGTCCTCGCCCGAGACTCGCACGACGCCATCGGTCACGTCCCAGAAGCGCATGAGTAGCTTGAGCAGAGTCGACTTGCCCGATCCAGAGCGGCCCGAGACGCAGACCATCTCGCCCGCCGGGAACTCGCACGTGATGTCCTCGAGAATTGAGGCGGCAGCAGGTCCCTCGCCATAGGAGAAGTTGACGTTCTCCATCGAGGCGCCGTCAAACTCGACGTCCACGCCATCGGTCACGTCATCGCACTCGGGTGTCTCGTCCAAGAGGTCGAGCACGCGAGCACCAGACGCGAGCGTCGCCTGGAGCGAGGCCCCGAGACGCCCCACCGCCATAACGGGGCCAAACGAGGAGAAGAAGGCGAACGTCGCCACGAACGCAGAGCCAAGCGCCACGTGGCCCGCCGAGACGAGTGAGAGCGACGTGCCGAGCATCGCGAGACTTGCGACAAGCACGAGCGCGTCACCAATGGCCTCCGTAGCTGCCTGACGGCGCTGGAGGCGGGCATCCACGGCACCCACGGCATCCGTAAGCTCGTCGAGGCCACGTTCGCGGGCCGCCGCACCACCGTACTGGATCGTCTCGGCCATTCCGCGCAGGCCATCGAGCACATACGCGCCCAGGCGACCCGCCCCGTCACGGCTCTCGCGACCCGCGCGACCGCAAGCCATCGACGCCACGAGCGGCATGCCGATGCCGATGACCGCGTAGGCCACAAGCGCGACGAGTGCCATCGAGGCATCAACACCGCCGATGAACGCAGCCATGACAGCAACGCACACGATGGCGATAGCGATGGGCGAGATCGTGTGCGCGTAGAAGACCTCGAGGAGTTCGATGTCAGACGTGACGAGGCTCATGACATCGCCCTTGCCACGGCCCTCGAGCTTGGCAGGGGCAAGGTGGCGCAGTGCGCCAAAGACGAGGTCGCGCACGTGCGCGAGCAGGCGGAAGGCGATGTAGTGGTTGCAAAGTTGCTCGCCATAGTGAAGCGGTCCACGGACGACGCCGCAGGCGGCGCACAGCACGCAAGAAAGGACGATCCCCAGACCCGCTTCGTTACCCACACCCGCCATAAGGCCAAACGCGCCGAGCGCCGGCACGAACGTCGCGGCGAGCATGCCCACACTGCCGAGGAGCACCGCGAGGGCGAGCCATCCGGCAAGCGGGCGGACGAGACCCATCATGCGGCGCATAATCGAGAAGCCGGAACGACGAGCAGGAGCGTTCTTCGCGGGCACAGACGCCGCAGCCATGGGCTCGTCGGCCACGCTCCCATCCTGCTCGGCGCCAGCCTCGGGCACCACAGCATAGCCCGCAAGCCCCTCTTGGCTCTCCCACATGCGCGCGTACACGCCGCCCGCGGCGAGGAGTTCCTCGTGAGTCCCGCTCTCGACCAGCTTGCCACCGTCCATGACGAGGATCTCATCGGCCGAAATCACAGTCGCGAGACGGTGAGCCACGACGATAACGGTGCGATCGCCAGCGAGGCCCGAGATGACGTCACCGATGGCCGCCTCGCTCGCCGCGTCGACGTTGCTCGTTGCCTCATCGAAGACATAGATCGGCGAGTCATGCAGCAGAGCACGAGCGATGCATACGCGCTGGCGCTGGCCGCCGGACAAATTCGTGCCGCCCTCGGAAACGCGCATGTCGAGACCACCGGAGGCGAGCACGAACGCGTCGACGCGAGCGCGGCCGAGGGCGTCCCACAGCTCCTCCTCGGTCGCCTCGGGCTTCGCAAGCAGCAGGTTCTCGCGCAGCGTGCCCGCAAACAGATATCCATTCGTGGGAACGAGCGTGACGGCACGCATGAGCGATGCAGACGTCGCGTCTCGAAGCGAAACGCCTCCAACGCGCACGCACCCCTCATAGCTGCCCTTGCGCCCAGAGACGATGCCCGCGAGCGTTGACTTACCGCCGCCGCTCTCGCCCACGATCGCCACGCAGGTGCCGCCCTCAATGGTTAAAGTGATGTCGCTCAGCACGCTCTTTTCTCCATAGGCATAGCCAACGCCCGAAAACTCAATGTCTCCATGGCCGTCAAGCTCGATCGTGCCACAGGCAGGCTCGGGCGCATCGAGGATCTCGAACATGCGGCGCGAGGCCGCCATACCATTCATTGCCGTATGGAACAGCGAACCCAGACGACGCATGGGAAGGAAGAACTCCTGAGACAGGAAGACGATGAGGAAGGCCGCACCAAACGTGATGGCACCGGCCGAGAGCTGCCACACGGCGACGATGATGCCCAGAGCCGCGCCCACGTACACAACAAGGTCCATGACGCAGATGGAGCGCAGCTGCATGACGAGAAGCCTCATCGTGGCGCCGCGGAAGCGCTCCGCCTCATCGTTGATACGCTTGTGCCACGAGGCGTCCGCGCGATAGATCTTGAGCGTGGTAAGCCCCTGGACCGCCTCGAGGAACATTCCGCCGAGGTCAACATAGCTACCCCAGTACTCGGATCCGATCCTCTTGGCGTTGCGCATGACCATCATGATCGAGATCGGGATGACGGGCACGCACGCGAGCAACAGCGCCGCGGGGAGAGCCGCCTGCCACACGAGCAGGCAGAACAGCGTCACGGGCGCTATGCCCGCATAGAAGAGCTGCGGGAGATACCCGCCAAAGTACACCTGGAGTTGCGTGGCGCCCTCGACGCTCGTCTGCACCGCCTCCGCGGTGGGCACCATCTCGGCATACGAGGGGCCAAGGGCCGAGAGCTTGCCGTACACGAGGGAGCGCACGCGGCGCACGGCGACGAAGGCGGCACGGTCGCCCGCGCGCTGCGCGAGGTAGATGGACGCGGCGCGCACGATGATGGCGAGCGCGAACGGCAGGAGAAGGGATTCAAATGCCCCAAGCAAGCCGGGGGCACCAGCCAACGCGCCATTTAGCAGCGTCGCAAGCGACCACATGACGAAGACGTTCGCCAAGAGGGCGACCCACTTGAACAGCACGCTCGCGATGATGTATGGCGTCGCCTCAGGAACGAGAGCGAACAGGCGCTTCTCGAACATCGGACCTCCCGGTATCAATCCCAGCCGTCATCGACGCACGCGCTTCCCCAAGCTGCATGCAGTCATCCCCGTAGGCCGGCAGTTAGCCTTTATGAACATATTCCACGGAGCATTCTACCCAAATTTGTTAGCCATCGTGAACAGAAGGCAAGCCAGGTCGTCACGGCATTCCGGGGCAAGCACTCCCCAGGTATTCCGCCAGGGCGATATACTATAGAGACGCTGGCGCTATGCAGTTTTGCGCCCATCTCACCCACGACCGCGGGAAGGCCCGCCGGCATAGCCAGGGGGATGCTCATGGCATACATCGAGTTCGACCACGTAGTGAAGGCATACGGGTCTGGCGCGACCGAGATTCACGCCCTCGACGAGGCGAGCTTCGCCGTCGAGAAGGGGGAGCTCGCCGTGATCCTCGGCGCTTCGGGCGCCGGCAAAACCACCGCCCTCAACATCCTGGGCGGCATGGACACCGCCACCTCGGGCCGCGTCGTGGTAGACGGCCGCGACATCACGCGCGCGAGCGAGAATGACCTCGTCGAGTATCGCCGCGCGGACGTGGGCTTCGTATTCCAGTTCTACAACCTCGTGCCCAACCTCACCGCCCTCGAGAACGTCGAGCTCGCAGCCCAGATTTGCCCGGATTCTCTCGACGCGCGCGAGACCCTGGAGAAGGTCGGCCTCGCCAACAGGCTCTCAAACTTCCCCGCCCAGCTCTCCGGCGGCGAGCAGCAGCGCGTCTCCATCGCGCGCGCCGTCGCCAAGAACCCGAAGCTTCTCCTCTGCGACGAGCCCACGGGCGCACTCGACTACGTGACCGGCAAGCAGATTCTCCAGTTGCTCCAGGACACCTGCCGCAAGGACGGCATCACCGTCGTCCTCATCACGCACAACGCCGCCCTCGCCCCCATGGCGGACCGCCTTATCAGGTTCAAGAGCGGCAAGGTCACCGAGATGAGCGTCAACTCCTCCCCCACGCCGATCAACCAGATCGAATGGTAGTCGGGCCACGCCCCTCGCAAGGCAAACGCCCCACATGCAACACGCAACGCCAGCTCACAAGCACGGAAAGAGAGGCCCATGCGCTCTGCCCTCGCCACAGACGCCCTGCGCACCATCCG
Source organism: uncultured Coriobacteriaceae bacterium (assembly GCA_900552935.1). GTDB lineage: Bacteria > Actinomycetota > Coriobacteriia > Coriobacteriales > Atopobiaceae > Parolsenella. Next base: position 45,466 of record USBN01000002.1, read on the forward strand.
CAATAGCGCCAAGCGCTTCGTCTCGCTTGCCGCGATCTGCGTGCTCGGCGTCACGATGCTCGTCGGCCTCACGATCGCGTGCAGGGACCTTCGCCTCTCCGCAGACAAGTTCTTTGACCAGCAGCGGCTCTATGACGTGAGCGTGCAATCCACGCTTGGCCTCACGGATGACGACGTCAATGCCCTCGCGGCACTCGATAGCGTCGAGGAGGCCGAGGGTAGCTGGAGCGAAACCGCCTACACCACAATCGACGGCGCCCACACCTCGGTCTCGGTGAATGCCTTCAAGACCGGCGGCATGAACCAGCCCTATCTCGAGGAGGGCCGCCTCCCCGAGAACTCAGACGAGGTCGCCGTCACACAGGACTACCTCGACGCCACCGGCAAGCACGTGGGCGATACCCTCACCTTTGGCGTCAACGCGGATGATACGACTTGGGCCGTCGGCGACACGACACCGCCACAGGCAGACGCCGATGACGACGAGGACCTCGACGACCTCGATCTCGATAGCGAAGACGCGCAGGACAGCGAGCTCTTCGCCCGTCACACCTACACGATCACCGCTTGCGTTATCGACCCAACCAACGTCTCCGTCAAGAATGGCTCCTCGTCATTCCGCTCCTCCGGCCCGAAGTACAGCTTCTTCGTACCCGCGAGCGCCGCCACCGCAGAGGCCTATTCCGTCGTCTACCTGCGCGCCGCCGGCGCCGCCGAGCTCTCCTGCTTCTCCCAAAAGTACAAGGACGTCGTAAGCCGCGTGACAAGCGAGGCCGAGGGTATCAAGGCCGAGCGCGAGGCCGAGCGCGAGGCGGAGATTCGCGGCGACGCCAACGCCCGCATCGACGATGCCGAGCAGACCGCCAACGACAAGTTCGCCGAGGCCGAAGACAAGCTCGCCGAGGCTCAGAAGACCATCGACGACGCCATTGCCCAGATCGAGTCCGGCCGCAACGAGCTCGCGGAGCAGAAGGCGTCCGCACTCGACCAGCTTGCCGAGGCCCAGGCAAAGATCGACTCCGGCAGGGCCCAGCTCGAAGACCCCGCGACCCGCAATCAGGCCGTCGAGCAGGCAAAGGCCGCCGCAATTTGTGCCCTCGAAGAGAGCGATCAGTACAAGCAGCTCGTCTCCACGCGCGACGCCCTCGTCCAGACCAAGCAGAACTACGACGCGCTCGTCAACGCCAAAGCGCAGCTCGAGGAAACGCAGGGCCAGCTTAAAGCTGCCATAGACCAGCTCAAGCAAGGCAAGGGCGAGCTCGAAACCGCAAGGGACACGCTCAAGCAGAGGATCGCTCAGCTCGAGGAATTGGGCCTTCCCGCGGATGACCTCAAGGCCCAACTCGCCGAGGTCGAGGGCAAGATCACTGAGCTCGACACGCAGCTCGCGGAGGCCGAGACGCAGCTCACCCAGGTCGAGGCCCAGCTTGACACCGTGAACGACGGCATCACCGCCATCACCGCGGCGCTTGCCCTCCAGAACCTCACACCCGAAGCGCTCGAGCCCACTATCACCCAGCTCGAGGCCGGCATAGCCGCCGCAAGGCAGCAGGCGGAAGACGCCGCCGTGGCCGAGGTCGACCGCAGCATCGTCGAGAGCCGCGCGCGTCTTGACCAGGGCCAGGCTGAGCTGAACTCCTCCCGCGCCGAGCTCGATGCCCAGCTTGCCGCCGGCGAGGCAAGGCTCGCTGACGCTCAAATCGAGGTTGACGAGGGTGCCGCCGAACTCGAGGAGAACCGCGCCGAGTTCGAGCGCCAGAAGGCCGAGGCCCTCCAGAAGATCGCCGACGCCCGTGCCAAGGTCGAAGACATAGGGCATGCCACCTGGTATGTCCAGGACCGAGGCTCCATCTCGTGCTTCTCCTCCATCGACACGGACGCCAGCTGCATCGAGACGCTGGGCTTCGTCTTCCCGATTATCTTCCTTGTGGTCGCCATTCTCGTCGCCCTCACGACGGCCATGCGCATGGTCGAGGAGGAGCGCGGGCTCATCGGCCTTTACAAGGCGCTTGGCTACCACCGCGGCAGCATCATGGCCAAATACGTCCTCTATACCGCAGGCGCCGCCCTCGCAGGCGGCATCGTCGGCGCCATTCTCGGCTTCGTCGCGCTGCCGCTGTTCCTCTTCAAGTTCTTCGCGCTCATGTATACGCTGCCCGCCTTCGAGCTCTCGTTCTCGCCGGCGCTCTGCGCGCTCGCCATGGGCATCTTCGTCCTCGGCATCGGTGCCACCACGGCGCTCACCGTAAGCCGCGAGCTATCGGAACAGCCCGCCCAGCTCATGCGCCCGCGCGCGCCCAAGGCGGGCAAGCGCATCCTACTCGAGCGCATGCCCGTAATCTGGAACCACCTCGGCTTCCTCAACAAGGTCACGGCCCGCAACCTCTTCCGTTACAAGGGACGCCTCGCGATGACGGTCTTTGGCGTCGCCGGTTGCTGCGCGCTCATGATCGCCGGCTTCGCCATCAACGACACCGTCGAAGGCCTCTCCGCCAACCAATACGGCGGCGACGACCGCGCCGGCGTCTACTCCTATGACCTACTTGCCGTCACCCAGGCGGATGACCTCGAGGAGGCGGCGCGCGAGCTCACTCGAGCGCCCGAGGTTGCCACTTACACCTGCGTCTATACAGATAACGTCACCGTCGAACGCAACGGCAACCAGGACACCGCCCAGCTCATCGTCGTACCCGACGGCTTCTCTCTCGACGGCTTCATCGATCTGCGCGGTGAGGATGGCACCGGCGTCTCCCTCGACGACGCCACGCGCGATGGCGGCGTGCTCTTCACCAAGAGCACCGCCAACGTCCTCGGCTTTGGCGCTGGAGACGAGGTTACGCTCAAGGACACCAAGCTCAACCAGGCGGACGTGAAGGCGTCCGACATCGTCATGAGCTACCTCGGCAACGCCGTCTACATGACACAGTCCACCTACGAGAAGCTCTTTGGCGAGAAGCTCGAGGCCAACGCCCTCATCGCCAACCTACTCGGAACGGATGACGAGAAGATTGACTTCTGCAACGAGCTCGCCAATGACACGCGCTACCTTAACGTCACCAACATCCGCCAGGGCGTGCGCGACTTCTCGGACGTCTTCATCCTCATCCGCTGCGTGACTGCCCTGCTCATCGTGCTTGCCGCAGGTCTTTCCTTTGTCGTGCTATTCACGCTCTCGACCACCAACGTGTCCGAGCGCGAGCGTGAGCTCGCAACGATTAAGGTACTCGGCTTCCGTCGTGGCGAGGTACGCACCTACATCAACAAGGAGATGCTCATCCTCACGTTCATCGGCACGATTCTCGGCATTCCGCTGGGTCTTGCGCTATCGCAGTCGCTCACCTATGTCCTCAACATGCCTTCCATGTACTTTGCCGTCGAGGTCGCGCCCGCGGGGGTCATCATCTCCTGCACGCTATCGCTCGTGTTCGCCGTCATCGTCTGTCTCATCACGAGGCCCTCGATCGACCGCATCGACATGGTCGGAGCGCTCAAGTCCGCGGAGTAGCAACGGGACAACGCAGCGGATTTAGGGCAGATGCGCACGGGACAACGCGGCGGATTTAAGGCAGACGAGCGCGACACCAACAACTCGGCTGGACAAGGACGTGAGCACACGCTGCCGATGACGCCCGCGCCCGGCGAGCACTCGTAGCAGCATTGTTAAGCCATGGCAAAGGTGTGATCGTCGTTCCGGGGCTTGGGTAGAATGAACCACGATTCACACGACAAAGGGCACACATGATCAATCCGCTAGCTAATAGGTCGGGATCCGAGCGAAACGCAACGCGCGGACGAAGGCTGCGCAATAGCAGCGAGGTTGCCGTCCGCCCGAGGAGCGCCCGTTTCTCCTCTGACGCCGGCAATGACGAGACGATGGACGAGGAGGCGGGCCGCGGACGCAGCAGGATGCGCGGTCGTGGTGGTCGTGGCAACCGCGCCCAGCGTCCCAAGCGTCCTCGCAAGCCTAGCCGCCTCGGCATGATCGTTGGCGGTTGGTGGAACCGCCTCATCGGTGCCGTGTACTCCGGCTCCCTCTCGAGCCAGACCGAGCAGTATGCCGCCCACAACACCACGCAGGACTACATTTGGAACTCCGTGGGCCTTGGCGCCTGGGGCGTGGTCTTCCCCGTCCTCTCCGTCGTCACGACGCAGCTCTTGAACGTCGAGCAAGGCGGTCGCTTCTCGATGGCTTTCGTCACGGGCACGCTGCTCCTCTTCATCGCCAACTTCGGCGTCCGCACCTACCAGGCGTCTGACATCTCAGAGAACCACTCCTTCGCGGACTACCAGGCCTGCCGTGTCGTCACCGTCGCCGCGATGCTGCTCATCGGCGTGCTCTACTGCCAGATCCGCGGCTATGATCCGGAGATGTTCGGCCTCTGCATGGGCATGTTCGTCTATCGCGCCGTCGATGGCCTCGCGGATGTCTACGAGGGTCGTCTCCAACAAATGGACAAGCTCTACCTCGCCGGCATCTCGCAGGCAGTCCGCTCAGCCGCCGCCATCGTCGCCTACTGCGCGCTAATCTTCATCACGAGGAGCATCTCTGCCGCCGGCATCGCCATGGGCGTCGCCGCCGTCGCATCGTTCGTCCTGCTCACGCTCCCGCTTACGTTCTTCGAAACGCCCAAGAGCGAAAAGCTCAGACTGGCGAGTGTGAAGGACCTCTTCGTTCAGTGCTTCCCGCTGTTCGTGGCGCTGTTCCTCTATAACCTCATCGACAACATGCCTAAGTTCGCCATGGAAGGTGTGCTGTCGTACGACAACCAGCTCTACTTCAACGCGCTCTTCTCGCCCGCGCACATGATTATCATGGTGATTGGCTTCGTCTATAAGCCGCAGCTCATGCGTCTTGCGGAGATTTGGGCTGACCCCGAGCGCCGCGGCCGCTTCGACATCATCGTTCTCGCCGTGCTCCTACTGATCGTCGCACTCACGGGTGGCGTCGGCGTCTTCATGGCAACCGCCGGCATTCCCATCATGAGCTTCATGTACGGCGTCGACTTCGAGCAGTTCCGTGGCCTGTGCTACGTCATGATCGCGACGGGAGGCGTCTGTGCCGCGATCGACTTCCTCTACCAGATCATCACGGTGCTGCGTCGCCAGAAGGCCGTCACGCGCGTCTACCTGTTGACGCTCGGCTTCTCGCTGTTCGTACCGCCACTGCTCATCGGCTTCACAGGCCTTCCCGGCGCGGTTCTCGGATACCTCATCGTTATGTGCATCCTCCTCGTGCTGCTAGTGACCGAGTACCTCTCGATTCACGCCGAGCTCTCCGAAACGCTTAAGAGCTACCGCAAGCGCGCCATCCGCGATACGAAGTAGCTCGCGAACATAAGGCTGCACCATCTGCGGCGATAGGCCTCGAGCCAGGTCAGAAACAGGAGCAGACAACCAGATCGCTTGGTTCATAGCCGTACCCTCAACTCTCATCGCCCGGTGACGTCAAGCATAGAGAAGGGCCCCGCCACTTGGTGACGGGGCCCTTCGCATGTTCGAGTTGTCATCCCGAGGTAGTAATGAAGCTCGGCGATGACTGAGGCGCCGGCGGACTACATCAGGCGGAGGCCAACTTCCTTGAGCTGCTTGGAAGAGACCTCGCTGGGAGCGTCGCTCATGAGGTCGGAGCCACTCGAGGTCTTCGGGAACGCCATGACCTCGCGAATCGAATCGGAGCCAGTGAGCAGCATGCACACGCGGTCGAGGCCGAGGGCGAAGCCGCCCATGGGAGGCGCACCAAACTCGAGGGCGTCCATGACGAAGCCGAACTGCTCGCGGGCGCGCTCCTCCGTAAAGCCGAGGAGCTCGAGCATCTGAAGCTGCATCTCCGCGTCGTGGATACGCATGCCGCCGCCACCGGCCTCATAGCCGTCCATGACGAAGTCATACGTGAAGCTGCCAGCCGCCAGCGGGTCAGCCTTAATCTTCTCGACGTCAGACTCGGTCGGGAGGGTGAAGGGCTGGTGCTCCGCCGCATAGGCCTTACGCTCCTCGTCCCAGTGGAACAGCGGGAAGTTGACGACCCAGAGGAAGTCGTGGCCCTCGCGCTCGATGTGGAGGGCGTCGGCCATGTGGCAGCGCATACCGCCGAGGATCTCGCAGGAGGCCAAACGCGGTCCGGCGGCGAACATCACGAGGTCGCCGGGCTCGACGTCAGCGCGCTCGCGAAGGGCAGCCATCTCCTCGTCAGAGAAGAACTTGACAATCGGGCTGTTGATGGAGCCGTCCTCGCGGAAGGCGATCCAGGCGAGGCCCTTGGCGCCGAGGGTCTTGGCAACGCCCTCGAGCTTGTCGATCTGGGCGCGCGGCCAGGTGCCGGCACCCTTGGCGTTGATGCACTTGACGACTTCGCCCTCGGCGTTAGCGGCAGAGGCGAACACCTTGAACTTGGACTCTGTGAAGATATCCGTGACGTCGACGAGGTGCATGCCATAGCGGGTATCCGGCTTGTCGATGCCGTAGGTGTCCATGGCATCCCAATAGTCCATGCGACGCAGCGGCGTGGGCATGTCGACGCCCATCTTGGCGAAGGCATCGTGGAGGACGTCCTCGAGGGCGCTCATGACGTCGTCCTGGTCGACGAAGCTCATCTCGATGTCGACCTGCGTAAACTCAGGCTGGCGGTCGGCGCGGAGGTCCTCGTCACGGAAGCACTTGGCGACCTGGTAGTAGCGCTCGACGCCACCAACCATAAGCAGCTGCTTGAGAAGCTGCGGGGACTGGGGCAGAGCGTAGAGGCGACCCGGCTGGATGCGACAGGGCACCAGGAAGTCGCGCGCGCCCTCGGGCGTGGACTTGAAGAGGCTCGGCGTCTCGACCTCCATGAAGGCACGGTTGTGAAGCGCCTCGCGGATGGCGAAGGTGAAATCGGAGCGTAGCTTGAGGTTGGCCATCATCTCAGGCCTGCGGATGTCGAGGTAGCGATAGCGCAGGCGCGTGTCCTCAGCGGTGTCAATGCCGTCCTCGATCTGGAACGGCGGCGTCTTGGAGCGGTTGAGGATCTCGATGGTGTCGACGCGAACCTCGATCTCGCCGGTGGGGAGCTTGGGGTTGATGGTCTCCTCGTCACGGCCGCGAACGACGCCGTGGACGCAGATGGGCCACTCGGGGCGTATGGTCTCGGCAGCGTGGAAGGCGGTGCCACCGGAGTGCTCGGGGTCGAAGGTGCACTGGGTCATGCCAGAGCGATCGCGGAGGTCAACGAAGATGAGGCCACCGTGATCGCGGCGACGCCACACCCAACCCGTGAGCGTGACCTCACGGCCAATGTCCTCACGACGAAGCTCGCCAGCGGTGTGGGTGTGCATGGAGTGCTCGTGCATGGCGCCCGTCTCGGCGGAGAAGGCGCTGGCGGCCTGCTCCTCGACGGCGGGGGTGGTGCTGGTGTCGTGCATATGATTCCTCTCGTCTGGGCCATCCCGTGTCGGTACGGACGGCCTGCCATCAGACGGCGAGCCGCCGCGTAGACAGCGTGGCAACTCGCGCAAGAAGACATGATAGCGCAGCTTCGACACCCACAAGTTGCCGGCGTGTTACTCAGGACACCCGGAATGGGGCGTCAACCTTGGGGAATCAACGCCCAAACCAAATAGCTTCCGCACACGCGGCAAATAACGCCCCGCCTTCCGCACGCGCAGCGGAAAAAAGCCCCGTCTTCCGCACACGCGGCAAAAAAACGCCCCGCCGCGGCTGTTCGCGACGGGACGCATCGGAGCAATGTGGCCGAGCCACTAGCGCGTTAGCACTTGGCGAGAGCCTGATCCAGGTCGGCAATCAGGTCAGCCGTGTCCTCGAGGCCGCAGGAGAGACGCACCATATCGGCGGAGATGCCACAGGCGAGGAGCTCCTCGTCGTTCATCTGGCGATGCGTGGCGTTCGCCGGATGCAGGCAGCAGGTGCGGGCATCGGCCACGTGCGTGGCGATCTGGCACATCTCGAGGCTCTTCATAAAGGTCTCCGCCGCCGCACGACCGCCGTTAAAGCCAAAACTCACGACACCGCACGTGCCATTGGGCATGTACTTCTGAGCGAGGTCATAGTACTTGTCGCCCTCGAGGCCTGGATAGCTCACGAAGCGCACCTTGGCGTGGTTCGCGAGGTACTTGGCCACGGCCATGCCGTTCTCGCAGTGGCGCGGCATGCGTACGTGCAGGCTCTCGAGCGAGCTGTTGAGGAAGAAGGCCGCCTGCGGGTTCTGCATGGGGCCGAGGTCGCGCATGAGCTGCGCGGTCGCCTTGGTGATGAAGGCCCCGCCCATACCAAACTTCTCCGCGTACGTGACGCCGTGATAGCTCTCATCCGGCGTGGTGAGGCCCGGGAACTTGTCAGCGTGCGCCATCCAGTCAAACTGGCCGTGGTCGACAATGACACCGCCGAGATATGCCGCGTGGCCATCCATGTACTTGGTGGTGGAGTGGGTCACGATATCCGCGCCCCACTCGAACGGACGACACATCACCGGCGTTGGGAAGGTGTTGTCGACGATCAGGGGCACGCCATGCGCGTGCGCCGCGGCGGCGAAGCGCTCGATGTCGAGCACGGCGAGCGCCGGGTTGGCGATAGTCTCGCCGAAGACGAGCTTGGTGTTGGGGCGGAAGGCCGCCTCGAGCTCCTCATCCGTGCAGTCAGGCGCCACAAAGGTGCAAGTGAGGCCCATGCGGCCCATGGTGTGAGCGAGAAGGTTATAGGTGCCGCCGTAGATGGCGGAGCTCGCAACCACGTGATCGCCCGCGGCAGCCAGGTTGAAGATGGCGAGGAAGTTCGCCGCCATACCGGAGCTCGTCAGCATTGCCGCCGTGCCGCCCTCGAGCTCGGCGATCTTCGCCGCGACGAGGTCGCAGGTGGGGTTCTGGAGGCGGCTGTAGAAGTAGCCGGACTCCTCGAGGTCGAAGAGCTTGCCCATGTGCTCGGACGTGTCGTACTTCCAGGTAGTGGACTGCCAAATCGGCACCTGGCGCGGCTCGGCGTCGCCGGGGCGATAGCCACCCTGCACGCACACGGTCCCGACGGTCTTGGCGGCGCTGTTATTGGTGGGCTGCTCGCTCATATGTAACTCCCTCGGTTTGGCGCTGTTTGCATGCCCATGAGAATAGGCGTGCGAATGCCCAGGTACAACCTAGTATTTTGGTGGGATTTGCACCTAGGCGACCAGCACGGATTTGGTCCCCAGCACGCGCAGACATGATTCGTCGATGCGCTCCCGAGAAAGGATGCCACTCGCGACCGCATCGAGAACGCCTTGGTAGGCAGCATCGAGATCCTCCGGCATGAGAATCATGTCTCCCCCAGCCTCGAGGAACCTGACGGCCGCCTCCGCCGGCGAAAAGCGCTCGGTCACAGCCCCCATCTGGAATGAGTCCGAGATGATGATGCCGTTAAATCCCAGCTCACGGCGCAAGGTCTCCCCTATCATCACGCGAGAGAGGGATGCCGGAAGATCGTCCACCGCGACGTTGGGCGTCTTGATATGACCCACCATGACGAGGGGCGCACCGGCGGCGATGGCACGGCGAAACGGCTCGAACTCGCACGAATCGAGATCTTCGCGAGTACGCGTCGACACCGCCTCACCCGTGTGAGAATCGGCGTTCGTATCGCCATGACCGGGAAAGTGTTTGACGCAAGGGAGGACGCCGGTCGCGAGCATCGCGGTTGTCTCGGCGACAACCATGTCTGCGACCAAGTGCGGGTCCGTGCCGAAGGAACGCGGCCCGATAACCGTGTTCTCGGGGTTGGTAAGCACGTCCGCAACCGGCGCGAAATCGATGTTAAAGCCAATTTCATGCAGGTAGGAACCTATGGCCGCGCCCACTCGCTCGGCCTGGGTCACATCTCCTGTGGATCCGATGGTTGCCATATGGGGGAAGGTCGCGACGTCGAAGGCTGGTGAGTTCGCAACGCGGGACACAAGCGGCCCGCCCTCCTCGTCCACGCCGAGAAACACGGGGACACCAGCGGCCACTTCCTTCGAGAAACGTCCTATGTTCGCAAGCATCTCGCGAAGCTGTCCCGGCGTCTCGATGTTTTGCGAGAAGCATATGACGCCGCCTACGGGCAGGGTGGCGAGGGCGGCCTCCATAGCCTCGCCGGCTTCGGTCACGCAATCCGTGCCCGTAAGCTGCTCGGGCGTCACGAAGAAGAGCTGGGCCACCTTCTGCTCGAGCGTCATGGTTCCGAGGATTCGCTCCGCGACTGAAGAATCCGACATCGCGGGCGCCGTTGTTACGGGCACCGGTGCCACGGACGCCACCGTGCCCGGCGTCGCGACACCCTCAGGGTCTTGGCCAAGGCCGCAGCTAGAAAGTGCGACCGACGCCCCCGCAAGGCCGAGCACACCGAGAATCTCCCTGCGCGTAAGCTCGTTCTTCGCCATTTCCCCTCTCATGTCCCCTCTCGCTCGCATCTCGTTCGAGCCGCACACGCTCTCAGGAGTGCAGAGCGATCGCAACCATACACCTGTCCCTCATCGCGCGGTCCCGGACCGCCGAAGAGGCGTCCCCAATCGCACGTGCCCGAGCTGCCATAGAAGCGCTCCCTCATTATCATCGCGTTCCATCTTGACGCATGCGGAGCTCTGCAAGCGCGAGCGTGTTACCCTCGACTGGTGATTAGACCTGAGCGACGGGGAGATGCACATGACACAAGAGGCGGATATCGAGCGCGAGGCACGCGCTGCAAGCATGATCATCGCGAGGCGGGCGCAAACGAGCGACTATGTCATCGACCGTCGTCGCTGGTACCACGCCCATCCCGAGATTGCCTATCACGAGGTTGCCACCACCGAACAGATCTGCGCAGACCTCGAAGCCCTGGGTATCCCCTACGAGCGCCCAACAGCAACCGGCGTCGTGGCGACCATCCGCGGCACCGCCCAGAGCGCCTATGGCGCAGCCGACTCCCCGCGCCGACGCATCATGCTCCGCGCCGATATCGACGGCCTCCCCGTGGCGGAGAGGACCGGCGAGTCCTTCTCGTCAGAAAACGACGGGTTCATGCACGCCTGTGGCCACGACTGCCACATCGCGATGCTCCTGGGCGCCGCCCGTCTCCTCGCCGGCATGACCGACGAGCTCAAAGGTGAAGTTCGTCTTGTCTTCCAACCAGCCGAGGAGGGCGGCGACGGCTCCAAGACCATGATTTCAGCCGGCGTCCTCGAAGGTGTCGACGGAGTCTTTGGCATGCACATCTGGAGTGATGTTCCCGCAGGCAAAGTCTCCGTAGAAGCCGGTCCCCGCATGGCAGCGACCGACTGGTGGCGCATCGACGTCACCGGCCGTAGCGCCCACGGCGCCATGCCTAACCAGGGCGCCGACGCGGTGCTCGCCGGAGCCGCCATTGTGGAGAGCCTGCAGGCGATCGTGAGCCGCAACATGAGCCCCTTCGAGCCCGCCGTGGTGACGGTGGGGCAATTCCATGGCGGCACGGCACGCAATGTCATGGCCGGCAGCTCCTGGATGGAGGGAACCGTCCGCACTTTCCACGAGGATGCCCACGAGCTGATTCCCGGCCTCATGGAACGCATGGCAAATGACGTCGCTGCGGCGTTTGGCTGCACGGCAAAGCTCACGTACGAGAACGCCCACTCCACCGTCGTGAATGAGGCCGCCGCGAGCGAGCGTGCCATGCGCGCAACCCGCGAGGTGCTTGGCGAAGACGCGCTCGTTCGCTACCAGGGCTCCATGCCCGGCGAGGATTTCTCCGAGTACCTGAAGAGGGTTCCGGGCGCATTCGCGTTTCTCGGCAGCGGCACGGCAGATCCCAACGGCAAGGTCTGGCCACAGCACAGCTGCTTCTATGACCCCGACGAATCCGTCCTCGTGCGTGGCTCCATGCTCGCCGCCCAGTACGCGGTCAACTTCCTCGCGGAGTAAGGCAAGGCCGGGCGACGCAGGCGCAACGAGCCCGAGCTCGCGCAAGGTCACGCACGCACACAGCCCCAACAACAAACGAAGCGCCGCATGTCAGCGAGACATGCGGCGCTTCGACGTTTTCTAGGGCTCGCGCGGACGGCGCTATTCCTTCTCCTCGCCGGAGATGAGGCGCTGGTACATCGTCTCGTTCGCGGCGAGCTCCGCAGTATCGTCGAGCGGCTCAAGGGTGCCGTCGCCGTACTTGCGCTCAAGCGCGCGCGAGATGAGGTAATCCGCCACGCCGGGATTCTTGGGCAGCAGCGGGCCATGGATGTAGGTGCCCACGACGTTCTTGTAGAGGCACCCCTCGTACCCAGTCTTTCCGTCGTTGCCATGACCATGAACCACACGGCCCAGAGGCTCTACACCAGCACCCAGATGCGTGCGACCGCCATGATTCTCGTACCCAACGATGGGACGGTCCACGATGCGACTCTCGATGGCGATGTTGCCAATGAGGCGCGGCGCGCCGCGGTCCGTGTAGAGGTCGACGAGCGACAGGCCCTCGACTTCCTCGTCACCCATGAGGTAGGAATGGCCAAGAAGCTGGTAGCCGCCGCAGACGGCACCAAGGGCACCGCCATCTTCGACAAAGGAGACGAGCTCCTCGCGCTCCGCCAAAAGATGCTCGCAGACGATCCTCTGCTCACGGTCCGAGCCGCCGCCGATGAATGCGATATCCACGTCCGAGAAGCTCGGGCGGTCGTCGATGTGGACCTCCTCCACCTCGCAGCGAATGCCACGCCACTCGAGACGCTTGCGCAGCACAAGGATATTGCCGCCGTCGCCGTAGAGGTTCAGGAGCTCAGGATAGAGATGCGCGATACGCAGGGACTTTTCGCTCACAGTCGCTCCCCCATCTGCTCGAGCTCCGCCTTCGCGGGCCACAGGGCCGAGTAGTTCGTCAGGACATACAGGGGGCGATCCAGCGGCAGGTCTGCCACGGCATCGAGCGCCTCGCGCACGGTCAGCGCGATAGGCGCCGAGATCCCCGCGTACTTCAGGCGAACGCGAACGTCATCCGCACGGTGGCCACCAGCAACAACGGTGAGGTCATCAGGCTCGACGACGTCGCCACACTCGCGGGGACTCCCCACAGCGAGACGCTCGAAGTCGACATCCCAGATCCAGGAGATGTCCTTACCATCGTTGGGGTTGTCGTTGATGACGAAGAAGGCCGCCTTCTTGCGGTCATCCGCTAGCATGAGCGATATGTTCTGGTTGAAACCCGTGGGGTTCTTCGCCAGGTTGAGAATCACATCGCGCCCGTCGACGCGGAAGTGTTGGAGGCGACCGTTCTCCGGATGATATGCGTCAAGAGCGGTTTGGAACTGCTCGGGCGTGGTGCCGGCAAGAGTCGCGCCCACAAAGGCAGCGAGCAGGTTATAGACCATGTATACGCCACCGAAGCTCGCATTCACGCGCACGGGCTTATCAAGACCCACACCGCTCACGTCGAAGGAGACGCCCTCGCGACCGACCTTGACGCCAGTGGCGCGCCAGTCAAGCTCGGGACGGCAGAAGTCTCCCTTGGGGCAACGGAAGGCGCCCAGCTGGGCATAGGCACGGTAGTCATAGGCGAGCTCCGTGCCGCACACCTGGCAGAAGCGCGCCTCGGGCACGCGGTCCGCCGGCAGGCGGAGGTCCTCGCCGATGCCAAACGCCAGCACCTTGGTGCCAGCCTCACGCGCGCGACGCGCGACGCCCATAACGAGGGGGTCGTCACCGCAGGCCACAAGCGTGGTCTCAGGCGAGGCAGAGAGTGCAGAGACGATGACGTCCTGGACGCGCTCGATTTCGCCGGCGCGGTCGAGCTGATCGCGGAAGAGGTTCAGGAGCACGAGGTAGCGTGGGCGAAGCTCGGGCAGGATGTTGATCGTGGAGAGCTCATCCGCCTCCATGATGGCCCAGTCGGCAGAGCGGCCGGAAAGGAGGGCCGCCGCGACGCCAGGAGCCATGTTGGCGCCAACGCGGTTGCACAGAACGCGCGCGCCGCTTGCCTCTACGGCGCTCGCGAGCACGTTGTTCGTGGTCGTCTTGCCGTTGGTTCCACACACGACGATGGAACCCCGCGTGAGCTTTTTGGCGGAGTGTGAGATTGAGGCAGGATCGATGGCGAGCGCGATGCGGCCAGGCAGCTGCGAGGCGGAACGGCCCGCCATGTGCAGTGCGCCGGCGCAGGCGCGGCCAAGACCCTGCGCGAGAGAGGCTCTGAGACCCACGGCCTACTCCGCCTCTTCCTCGTCGCGGCTACCGCCCTGCATGTTCTCGTACTCCTCAGGAGTGAGGACGTCCTCGATGCGCAGGTTGACGCCGCCAACCTCAAGGCCTGTCATCCCGACGACCTGCTTGACGACGACCTTCTTGACGTCCTCGAAGACCTGCGGGGCAAACGCACCATATTCGATGAGCACAGAGATGTTCACGCGGACAGAGCTGTCCGGCATGACCTCGACGGAGACACCCTTCGTGGGATCCGCCGCGCCAAAGGTCTCCTGGACGCGGTTGATGAAGCCGCCCTTCATGCCAAGGACGCCCGGGACGTCACGCACGGCAATGGCGACGATCTTCTCGATGACACCGTTGGAGAAGGTGAGCGAGTCTTCGGAATCAAGGTCCTCATCGGCATCGGAGAAGGTAAGGTCACCCTCCTCGGAGGCGGCAAGCGACGTAGTGCTGGCCTCCTCGGCGGGAGTCTCGGTCGTCTCCTCGACGGTTTCCTCGGTGAGCGGGGCCTCGACCTCAGGCTCCTGCGCGATGGTGGGCTTCGTGCTCATGTTGGCTCCTATCCACCGGAATTTCCCGGCAATCACGGGCGTGACCCTTAGCGGGCGCCCTAGCGCTTCTTCATCAGGTTCTGGATAAAGCGAACGATTTTGGGTTCGCCGTCAAGGTACTGGCCGCAGGCGATGCCGACAACCACGAGGATGGCGATGACCAGGGTCTTCAGGACGCCAATCGTAAAGAGGAGAAGCGCCACAACAAGACCGGTCACGCCGCCAAGAACCGCATTGCGGCTATTGGGGAACGTCTCGTCAAGCCAGCGCGAAGCGCGCGCGAGAACTCCGGTCTGCGCCGCGGGCTCGGGGCCACTCGCCGGCTGCGCCGCGGGCTCGGTGCCACTCGCTGGCCGCGCCACATCGCCCGAGGGCTGCACGGCAGAGGTCTGGGCGCCCGCGGCGTCGGCTGCAGACGAACCGTTGGTTGGCGCCTTACCTGACGAGGCGGAAGCAGGCGCATCCGCTGGCTCGATGCGACAAGTGAGCTTCTCGGACATGTCTTACGCCTCCTTCTCGACGCTCATGGGAATCGTGATGTCACCCGTTGACTCTGCGGGCGCAGCCGTAGGCGAGGCCGCGGTGGGCTGGTGCTCGGAAGCGCCCTCGCCCTCGTCGTCCTCCTCAACGGGGACGACGAGGGACGTGCCACGCTGCGGCTCGAGGAACTCAACGTTGATATCCCCCAGGCATTCGCCGCACATGGCCGAAAGCCCGGTGACGAGCGCCTCGTGGAGCACCGGCGCCTCGCTCGTGATATCGACGGACTCATACGGCATCACATGTACGTCAACGGTGACGACGCCGTGCTTTGAGGCGCGAACCTCCACATCCTTGGCGATGCCGAGGCCAAGGGCCTCCACGATGTGGCCCGCCTGCGAGGCAACGGCGTTACGAGTCACCGTGATAGCGCCGCCTTCGATATTCATGACGGAGATGGCGGCCTTGGGGCGGCGCGAGAAAATCGAGCGCAGCAGGTTGAAGACGAGCCACGCCGCCGTCATGCCAAGACAGACCTCAAGCGACACATAGGCCGCGTCATACGACAGAAACGCGGAGATTTCCGCCTCGCCGATGCCAAATGCAGGCAGGGCGAGCATGGCAAGGGCAAAGAGCCCCGCCAGCGAGAACAGGAAGAGAACGATGCGCTTGAAGCCACCCATGAGCACCCTTTCTAACAAAAAGCGCCCCGGCCTCCCGACCAGGGCGCGTCTTGCTCTAGAATACCCCGAACCTCTGACACGATACATACCGGGCGGGGATTAGAACCGCTTGGGCGAGGTCTACTCGTCCTCCTCCAGGGCGGCGGCGATCTCGTCGGTCACGTCCATGGTGTGGTAGACGTTCTGGACGTCCTCGAGCTCCTCGAGGCGGTCAACGAGGCGCTGAACCTTCTTGGCGTCAGCGACGGTGACGGTCGTCGGGGTGGTGGGGACCATGGTCAGCTCGGAGCCCTTGACCTCGATGCCCTGGGCCTCGAGGGCCTTCTGGACATCCTGCATCTTGTCATAGGCGGTCCAGACGACCCACTCCTCGCCGGCATCCTCGTAATCGTCTCCGCCAGCCTCGGCGACGGCCATCATGAACTCGTCCTCGTCGACAGCGTTCTCCTTGTCGGCGACCTTCTTGTCATCGGACTTGATGATCTTGTCGACAGCGATGGAGCCCTTGCGCTCGAACTGGAAGGCAACGGAGCCGGTGGTGCCCAGAGAGCCGCCGGAGTGCGTGAAGGCGGAACGGACGTCAGCGGCAGTGCGGTTCTTGTTGTCAGTCAGGCAGTCAACGTAAACGGCAACGCCAGCGGGGCCATAGCCCTCGTAGGTGACCTCAGAGTAGACCGCGGCGTCAGCGCCAGCGCCAAAGGCCTTGTCGATGGCGGCCTTGATGCGGTCCTTCGGCATGGAGGACATGCGGGCCTTAGCCACGGCGGCGGCCAGGGAGGCGTTGTTCTCCGGGAGCGGGTCGCCGCCGAGCTTGGCCGCAACGGTGATGTTGCGGGAGAGCTTCGAGAACAGCGCGGAGCGCTTGGCGTCCTGCGCGCCCTTACGATGCTTGGTGGTTGCCCACTTAGAGTGTCCGGACATTCACGTCTCCTTCTTGTACACAGCGCCGGTCCCTCTGGCCAGCGCCCATACTGCAAGCTAGCGTGCGCACGGTCTAAGGCACATGCGCACAACTAGTGAACTTTATCACTTTTGCAGTGTCACATACGTCATCTGCGGACATATCTTTGATTGGCTTGATTACGTCACAAAAATCGAGCGCGGATGCGGACGCCCCTACCCCAAGTGCCCAATCTGTGGGCGCTTGGCACGCGCCGCCCACGCAAGCACGACGATGCCCAGCAACACGAGCGGCAGGCTCAGCAACTGACCCATCGTGATTGGCCCAAGCAGGTAGCCAAGCTGTGCGTCAGGCACGCGGACGAACTCGATAAGGAAGCGGAAAACGCCGTAGAGCACGAGGAACGTCCCCATGAAGGTGCCCTGCGGGTGAGCGGGCTTGCGTAGGCTCATCATCCACAGCACGCAGAAGATGACGAGACCCTCGAGAATGGCCTCGTACAGCTGGCTGGGATGGCGCGCGACGTTGCCGCCCGTCTCGAAGACTACGCCCCATGGGAGATCCGTGGGCTTGCCCCAAAGCTCGCCGTTCACGAAGTTGGCGCAACGACCGAAGAACAGTCCCAGGGGCGCGCCGATAACGCCGAGGTCGCAGACTGTCGGGACGGAGAGGTGGCAGGAGCGGCACATGAGCGAGCCGCCAACGATGGCGCCCACGAGGCCGCCGTGGAAGCTCATGCCGCCCTCGTTCAGGGCGAAGATCTTCAGCGGGTTGGCGAAGTAGTAGCCATCGCCGTAGAAGAGCACGTAGAACAGGCGGGCGCCTATGATGATGCCCCACGCCATCGCAACGATGAGATTCGCGACCTCGTCCCCGGTGATATCCAGGCCCCAGCGTCGCGAGATGCGGTAGATCACGATGCCCGTCAGGACAAAGCCCGCAAGGTAGGCAAGCGCGTACCAGTAAATGTGGACCGGCCCAATCGAAATCGCGACGGGATTGAGGCTGTGGTAAAGCTCGTTGAGCATGTAACTCCTCGAAACGATATTTGAGCGCCGGGCCGACAGGGCGCACGCAGACACGGCGCACGCAGGCGGGGCACACGCGGATGCGACGCACACAGACGCGGTGCACAAGGCACCATCAGGAACGCGCCTCAGCGCGGAGCGATACGGCCGTCTCTAGCGCGTGAACATATGAGGGCGGCCCGGGGTTCGATCCCCTGACGGCACACCAGAGGCCGTCATTAGCGCGTGAGCGTATGGGCGGCAGCAGCGCCGCGCTGACCCTGGTAGTGGCTCCCGAGACCGGCAGAGCCATACGGACGCTCGGCCGGGCTCGACATGCGCTCGAAAGATATCTGCCCGATACGCATGCCCGGATGAAGCACGATGGGCAGCGTAGCGACGTTGGAGAGCTCAAGCGTGATCTCTCCATCCCAACCCGGATCGACATAGCCAGCGGTTGAGTGAATCATGAGGCCGAGGCGGCCCAGCGTCGATTTGCCCTCGAGTTTGCCGAGGATGTCATCGGGCACGGCGATGCGCTCGAGCGTCGTGCCAAGCACGAACTGTCCAGGATGCAGCACGAACTGCCCGCCCTCGGGGACCACAACCTCCTCGGTGAGGTCCGGCTGGGGCAGCGTCGGGTCGATGTAGGCGTGCGTGGAGTTGCGGAAGACCCTGAAGCTCGAGCCAAGACGCACGTCTACCGAAGCCGGCTGGACATCCTCCATGTCGAGCGGCTCGATGACGATACGGCCGGCGGTCATCTCGGCCTTGATGTCGCGGTCTGAGAGGACCACCTACATCACCGCCCTCACACCGGTGACACCGGGGACGTTGTCCTTAAGCACGCGCTCGATACCCTGAGAGATCGTGACCTCGGAGAGCGAGCAGCCCGCACAGGCACCCGTCATCTCGATGGTGACGACGCCGGTCTCGTCATCGACGCCAACGAGGGCGCAGTCGCCGCCGTCCGCCTGAAGGCTCGGACGCACCGCATCGAGCACGACCTCCAGAAGGTCCTTGTCAATCGCCATGTCTCCTCCTTGCCGTTCGCGCGAGGCGAGCAGGCGCGAGCGCGACCCGGTTGAGCCGCGGGCACGCGCCGCCCGATCAAGCGCTAGTACATTACGGGGCGTACCGTGGTGACGCCGGGGACGTGCTCCTTGATGATGGTGTCGATGCCCTCGGAGATGTCCGTCGAAGCGAACATGCAGGCGGCGCAGGCACCCGTCATCTCGATGGTGACGACGCCAGTCTCGTCATCGACACCGATAAGCTCGATGTCGCCGCCATCCGCCTGGAAGCTCGGTCGAATCGCGTCAAGGACGTCCTCGAGCAGACGGTGGTCGATCTTGGCCGTCTTGTCCTTCTCCGACGCGCTTTCCGTGGTGTTCTCGTTGTCAGCCATGTCTATCCTCTCCCCCGCAAGGCGGGCGTGTTCTCAAATCACTCTTGGATGCTACCCGACTCGCGCCTATCCGATGCCCCAGAACAGATGCCCACTTGAGGCGTGGCGCTCGCGCGAGGCGGGCTTGCGACCCTCTCGAACGGCGGCGAGCGCGTTGACGAGGCGCTCAACGGCAGCCCTGGTCTCCGCCTCGTTGAGAAGCGTCGCGTCGACCGCGAAGCGCGTCACGCCCGCCTCGATGAGCTCACCTACCTGCGGCGTCAGGTCGAGAGGCACCGCGTCATAGATGCGCGAACGGCCATTGAGATCCGTTCTGACGGGCAAGAGGCGGCCGTCTCGATCGCGAAGCGAGATCATACGCCGGCGTAGCGCACACCGCGCGCAATCGTGGATACAGCGATTCGCCGCCTTCAGAACGCAATGTTCACTCGTCATAACACGAGGGCGGCCCGAGACGACGACACCCACGGGCACGTTGGCGCGCGGGGCGAGAGACTGGATCTCCGCGAGCGTAAGCTCCGGCGAAAGCCAGACCCCGGCCGCACCGGCACGCTCGAGCTTATCGAGGGCGAAGGCGTTGTGAATGGGGATGCAACCACGAACCTCCGCCTTCGCGCCGCAGCTCGCAGCAAGCGCGAGCTCGGAGACGTTACCCACGGCAACGGAAGCGCCGGCCGTTATCCACGGGTCGATGCGGGCATGCTCTGGGTCGCGGCAGACCTCGTCGAGGACAGGGACGCTGCCGACAGGCCAGACGGGCGCGGGGCTTCCAGGCTCGCCAAGCTCATCGGACGCAACGTACACACGCGTAGCGCCGACTGCAGTGGCAACACGGGCCACCTCGGGCGACGGCGCAATGACGCAGACCTCCGGAGTTGGCGTCGCGACAGCGCAGGCAGCGTCTTCCGCACTGGAGGCGGCGGCAGGCGTGATGGCAACGGTAGCCATCGCGGAGACGGGTGCGAGCGCACGGGCACGGTCAGCATACGGCGCGAGAATGGCTTCCTCCAGCGCCTCGCAAGCGGCGGCGCGGACCTTGTGCACGACGGAGAAGCCCATGCCACAACCCTCGTCAAGTTCGACCTCGATCGAGCGTGGCTCAAAGGCCGAGGCACCCATGCGCCCGACATGCTCGGCCAGGTCCTCGCTCGTCAGCGCCTTCGTGCGCGCGGCCTCGACAACCGGGCCCGAAGCCACAGCCTGCGGAAGTGAGCCATCGGGCAGTGCGGGGCCATTCGCGCAGGTGAGCTCAACGGAAAGGGGCTCTCCTAGCCGCGCGACAACGCGCACGTCGACCGCGCGCTTGCGAGCGACCTCGCGCGAAAGGTCCGCCGAGCTACCATCGTGCGCTGCCTTGCTGCGGATGACCCTGGCCGGGCAGCCCACCGGCATCGGGCGCGCCACTCGACACTCGACCGTACCGCCCGCGGGAACATCGCTGGGAACGGTCGCCGTGAGAAAGGCATCGGGGTCATTATCCGGACGAAGCTCAAGCAGGTCGCCGGCACCAACGGGCTCGTCAACGCGGACCACGACGGTGCAGTGAGCGCTCTTCTTGTCCTGACGCGGATCGCGGTGGAGGTTGCCCCTTCCGTCCCTGCGCTGGAGCTGGCCGCCCGAGCTCGAGAGAACCTCGCCCACGAGTTGGCCGCGGTTGTTCGAGCGTTCGTAGCTCATCATCTCGTCATCAGCGGATCCGCGCAGGTAGGCATCGGTGAAATCGCGGTTGAAAGCGCGCTTGAGACGACGCGCGACATGGGCGGGGACGGGCGTGCCGCCAAGCTCGGCCGACGCGGGTGCTCCCGTCAACACGGAATCGATCTGTTCGCGATAGGCCCCGATAACGCTCCAGACGTAATCGGGTGCCTTCATGCGGCCCTCGACCTTTAGCGAACCGACGCCGGCCTTCATAAGCGCGGCGACATCGCCAGCGGTGCAGGCATCCTTCGGGCAGAGGGGACGCGTGCGCCCCGGAGCGGCGATGTCATTTCCAGCCTCATCGACAAGGCGATAGAGTAGCCTGCAGGGCTGGGCGCACAGACCGCGATTGGCGCTGCGACCTCCGGCCATGCTCGACATGAGGCACACGCCGGAGTAGCAGAAGCAAAGGGCGCCGTGGCCGAATACCTCCAGCTCGACGCTTTCCTCAGCGATGTGAGAAATCTCAGCAAGAGAGAGCTCGCGGGACAAGGTCACACGGTGCGCGCCCTGTTCGCGAGCCCAGGCAACGCCGCGTGCATCATGGACGTTCGCCTGCGTGGACACATGCAGCTCAAGCTCGGGCCAGGTCTTGTGGATCTGGTCGAATAGACCCCAGTCCTGAATGATGAAGGCATCAGCGCCGCGCGCGGATGCCTCTCGCACGAGAGCGAGAGCGCGTGGCATCTCCTCATCGCGAACGACGACGTTAATGGTCACGTAAACGCGCGTACCCGCAAGGTGCGCCTCGCGGCACGCAGCCTCAAAAGCATCGAAATCAAAGTTATGAGCGTTACGGCGAGCATTGAAATCATTGCCGACGCCGCAGTAGATCGCATCAGCACCAGCAGCCAGCGCCGCACGGAACGGTTCCGGGCCACCCGCCGGAGCCAATAGCTCCATCGTCATCGAATCCCCAATCGCACGCGGCGCAAGCCGCCTTTCGTTTCCAACTTTTTAGAATAACAGTCAGACAGCAGGAGCACATGTCAACAAGCGCCCCTCATTCCGGTATCCCAAGAGCGCTCAGAGACGTTTTTCGTCGGCGATGGTCAAAAACACCATCTTGGCGTACGCACGACTCGCCATTAAGGGCCTTCGCTTAATTATTAATGAGACATAGTCTCATTAAGTGGGCAAATCGCACCCATTTTGCTCACTTATGGCAACGCTGTTTTGCCAAACTCCATCAAGGGTGCTCTTTAGTAGTTCGCCAATTCGATATCGCGTACGCCAAGATGGGTATTTTGACCATCTGGTCAAAATACCGCCTGCCATTTATGGCAGGCATCATCGCGAGACGGCCGTACCATGCACCCATAACCGAGACAAACCGCACGGATAGACGACCGTCTTTTCATCTCCGGGAATTCTCGTCAGGCTATCGATGTCCACTTCCTCAAACGCGGAATCAATCGAGCTCGAAGGCATTGCTGTCGGCCGCGAAAACTATCCGAGCGAATCCTATCGCGCTTCCCTGCCGCCTTTAATGCCACCGACTCCAGACGCGCGAACAATTGCGGGTCAACAAGGTCTTCGTACCAGACGTTGATAACCGTCCACCCGAGCCCGACCAGTGAGTTCTGCCTCCTATCATCACGTCCCGCCTGCTCAGGCAGATGATACCTACGTCCTTTGTATTCAAATACAATCTTAAGCTCCGGAAACGCAATGTCGGCAAAACGATCTCCCGACGGGGTAGCGATGCGATAGTTCGCCCTCGCACCAGATAAGCCAAGACCTCCCAGACGCCGTGGAAACGTCAGCAGGGCAAGAAGCACGCTCTCCATTGGGGAATGGCAGCCATCGACAACAAGCCCCATGGCTTCTCGCGCCTTCCCCAAGCCAGGCCTCCACTTCAAGCGGTTAGCAATTCGCTCAATCGACCGCCTCGAAGTCATCGGCGTATCGATATTAACGAAGCCATCCCAACCACTCTGGCCATTGTCGAGGAGATACGTTCCGCACAGTTCAAGACCCACCAGCGCAAGGTCCACAACGTCATAATCCTGCGATGAGGCAAGGTCGAAGAACATGAGTTCCGGTGATTCCACCAAAACGTCTTTCGACAATCGAATAAGGGACCTGGAAGGAGGGTCGGTCCTCCATTCGTGTCTGATGGCCCATGGCTTGCTGCGTGCCTTATCTGCCAGAATCATCAAATGGCAAGGACGCGATACCCCTCCAAACGTCGCAAGAGCGTCTTCGATCTCCAGCTTTCCTGGAATTCCGCAGCCCTGAAGCGTTGAAGCGCGGCACATGCCTAGGAGCTCTGGGGCGAGTTTGCCTCGCGAGCGAAGGAGTTCGAGTGCGGATATGTCGCAGATGCAGATAGCCATGGCACAACGCTATCAGGCTCGCATACGTCCGCGAAGATCGAGGCCAAGAAAGTCCCCCGCACTCAAACCAAAACCTGACATGAATCCAACACGTTTTCGCAAAAACGCGCCAAAGTGCGTCAAACAATGACACTACAAAAGCTTTACCTGCGACGATACTGGTGGTCCATTCCGAGAAGGACGAAACAATCTGCAGGGAATTACTTATTGTCACAGAAGGCCCTCGGCCCCGCTCGCGAACACGAACGGGGCCGGGGGCTTTACGTCACAAGAAACAAAGCAGATTGATGCTCGCCATCGAACGCACCAGGGGTAAAGCGCGGTTGAGCTCAGCCCGCAGACGCAGCTGGAGGAACAAACCCGCGGGCATGCTAGACGAGCCCGCCCGCTGGCGCGTTAGGCGACCCTGGTCGCTGGCGCGTTAGGCGAACCTGGCCGAAGGCGCGTCAGGCGGCCCGCCCGCTGGCGCATCAGACAAACCTGGTCGCGGGCGCGTTAGACAAGCCTGGCCCAGCGCCTCTTGCCGGACTGGACAACGGCGCCCGCCACGAACGGCGTGGGGTCGACGTTGTAGCACTTCGGCGCGAGAGCCTCGCCATTCACCTTGACGCCACCGCCGTCAACGAGACGACGAGCCTCACCGGCGCTGCTGGCAATCCCCAGGTCAACGAGGAGCTTGCCAAGGTAGACCAGACCCTCATCGTTCACCTCGACGACAGAGGCGGGGAACTCCGGCACGTTCTCTGGAACCTCACCCTTCTTGAACTGGGCGTCGAAAGCCTCGAGCGCCTTCTGGCCAGCACCCGCTCCGTGGTAGAGGTCGACGATGTTAACGCCAAGCTCACGCTTGAGCTTGTAGGGATCGGCGGAGCCGTCAGCGAACGCGGCGTCGATGGCCTCGATCTCCTCGATGGCCTTGGTCGAGCAGAGGCGGTAGTACATCGGGACGATCTCGTCGGCGATGGACATGATCTTGCCAAACATATCGGCAGGCTCGTCGGTAAGGCCAATGTAGTTCTTGTAGCTCTTGGACATCTTCTTCACGCCATCGGTGCCCACGAGCAGCGGCATCGTGAGGGCGACCTGCGGCTCCATGCCCTCGGCGCGCATGAGATCACGACCGGCGAGCAGGTTGAAGATCTGGTCGTTGCCGCCCATTTCGACGTCGGCCTTGACGACGACAGAGTCGTAGGCCTGGAGCACGGGGTAGATGAACTCGTGCAGGGCAATGGAGAGGCCGTTGGTGTAGCGGTTGTGGAAGTCCTCACGCTCGAGAATGCGGGCGACGTTGAACTTGCTCATGAGGCCAAGCATCTCGCCAAGGTTGAGTGGCTTGATCCAGTCACCGTTGTGGACGATGGTCGTCTTCTCGGGGTCGAGGACCTTCATGGCCTGCGCAACGTAGGTCTCGGCGTTGGCCTCAACCTGCTCCTCCGTGAGGGGCGGGCGAGTGGAGTCGCGACCGGACGGGTCGCCAATGAGAGCGGTGCCGTTGCCGATGATCAGGGTGACGTTGTGGCCCAGGTCCTGGAACTGGCGCATCTTGCGCAGGGGCACGGCGTGGCCGAGGTGCAGGTCCGGGCTCGTGGGATCGACGCCCAGCTTGATGTTCAGGGGCTTTCCACGACGTAGCTTCTCGCGGAGCTCCTCCTCGGGGACGATCTGGGAGACGCCAGAAGTGATGACCTTCATCTGCTCGTCAACTGAAAGCACTGTTCCTCCAAAATACCTGCTAGCACCCTCACCCGGCTGGGCGGTGCTCATGATTGTGTGGCGCCGCACAAGCGCGGCTCGCCCGCATAAACGGGACGGTTGCTAAGTGTAGCGAAAAGCGACGCCAAACGAGCTGTCGCTTATGCGGTAGGCATCCCCGTGGCAGAGCTAAAGCTCCACACCGAGATCATCTTGCTCGAGATGGCACCGGCGCCGAGGTCAGAGACCTTGGTGGCGATCACCGAGGGGTCGACATGCTCTTGCAGATAGACCTCATAGAGTTTCGCCGTCGCCTCGGTCGCGACAAGCGTCATGTCGCGGCGCGTGGCGAGCTGCATGAGCGGTGCGGCATCCGTGAGGCTCCAGCGCTCGAGGCAGGCGTCCCATGGCGCGGTTTCGCTCTCCCATCCTCCCACAAGCAGGATGTTTTCCGGGCACTGCCACCTCGCGGATGCGAAGGCGTCAGTCCCGCTGAACCAAGCGCTCTGAGTATGGCCGAATACCACGAGCTCATCCGGGTGGCTCTCGACGTACTCGCTCGCCGAAGCCGCGAAGGGAAGCGAAAGCCTCGACTGAAGCGGGCGCACCGTCGACACCCAGAACATGCCGAGGCCCGCCGCGCAGACGACGCACGTAATCGCTGCCGCCACGCGGACACGGGCACCCAGGGCAGGAACCGCATCAGCACTGTGACGGCCCTTACGCTCGGTGGGACCCTGGCAGCAAACAAGAAGGGCGAATAGCGTGACGATCGCCACGGGAATAACGATATGGAGCCTCGGACGGCCACGCATAACGATGAGCATATAGTTCAGGAGCGCCATCGCGACCACGCCAAACGAAAGGATGCGAACGGACTTCTCCAGACTCTTCATCCGCGAAAGGGCAGCCGCAACGGCGAGCAGAAGAGCCGACAACGCGATTAGCAGATACGTGACCTTCGCCTTGAACGACGCGATGAGATGCGCGGGCCCGTAGGTGGACTCAGCCTTGGAGATGCGCTCGAACAGGTCCGTCGAGAAGACCTCGTGGTCGACGAAGTCCCAGTCGTACATCATGGCGACATCATTGTCGCTGAGCTCCGGCGCCTGCTCGCGGACCCTCGAGACGTCCATTCGCTGCGTATCGAGCACCTTGCGGCCGGAGTCGAGATAGGAGGGGAAATCCTCCCAACCAGGAGTCGCGCGGTAAGCGGCCTGGCCAGCCCCATAGGAAATCGCAATCACGGCAATGACCGCCACGGCGCGGAGCAACGTGCCCGCGCGACGACTACGAACAAGCGCCCAGACGAGGAAGGGGACGAACAGGACGAGGGCTGCGACTCCGGACTCGGGGCGCAGAGAGAAACCGAGCGCCACGAGCACGTAGCCCGCGATGTCAGCCGGGCTCGGGCGGCCGGCGTCGCCAAAGACCGCGCGCGGCATGATGAGCATAAGGCCGGCGGCAAGCACAATGAACGCAACGATGGTGTACGTGAAGTACCACACGCAAACGATCTCGCACGAGAGCAGCACGGCGCCAAGGCACACAAGCCGCGCGCGAGAGAGACCCAGGGAGAAGAGCTGGCTCCAGGCTATCCAGAACGAGACGACCAGCATCGCGAGCAGCATGAGCGCATACCACGGAACCTGCGGCACAAGTTGGTAGAGCGCCGAGAGCGGCGCGCTCACGAAGACGAGCGTATAGGGCATGAGCGAGCTCGCGGCGGCCTGGAACTGGCCACGCGCGAAGAGCTCCTGCACGAAGTCATCCGGAGGGGTGGCATAGACCGGCGCATGCAAAAGGCAGAGCGCCACCACAGGCAGAAGCGCCAGCAAGAAGGGCGCGACCATGCGGAAGACGCTACCTTGCGGAACGCGCGGAGCGACAGCTCGCGAATCGCAACTGACAGGTTCGGGCTTGGGCTCTATCGGCATCGAGCGTCTCCAAACGGACAAGGAGACGTGCTAGATCGAGCGCCCGCCCCCAATTGCAGACTTCGCCCATTGTAAAGCTTGTTCAAGGCCCTCCGCCGCAAGGGGAAGGACCACGATGGCAAAGGGCAACACATAGACTGCCTTTGCCTCCCAAAGCAGGTAGCAGCCAAACCCCGTAAAGAAGGTCGCGGCAATGAGCAGGGTCGCGCACGTCACGGAACCACCGCCCACGCACACGTCGGGAGTCGGGGCGACGTCATGCCGCCGTGCGACCGCAGAGGTGCCGGCACCGCCAGCCGAGTCAGCCGCAGGCACGCCCGTGGCCTCTTTCCCCTCGTTGTCCCTCCCCCATCTACGGCAGGCCCAGGCCACATAGCCAAACGCAGCGGCGAACCCAATCGTCTGGTAACCGTCGAGCAGGTAGGTCAGCCACGAGGAAATGGCGCCCAAGGGCTTACTCGCATCCCCCAGGTTGAGGCGTCCGCCACCGGGAATCCCACACATCGAGAGGTAGTAGAGGGACTGATAGGTCGGGTCCGCCCACTCCGTGGCGAGTTTGATGGAGAAGAAGCGCGCCGCGTAGGAGGGGTCGGAGACGAACTCGGTGACGTCTGCCGCAATCTCTCCGGCAGCGATTTCATTCTGAATGTCGGCGCTCTCGCCCGAGAAGAACCACGTGGCGTTGGCGTGATTAGACCAGCCGCCAGGCGCGAACTCGGGCGCGCCGCCGTCTACGCTCACGTAGAACTCGCCCGCGCCCATGCGAAGCCCAAGCTCGAGGTGGTTAAGCGTGGTCAAGGCGTCGCCAAACTCATAGCCAGAGGCCGCACGAAGCGCCTCGAAGGGCAAACCCGCCACGGAGCGCGCGAAGAGCACGACGGCGAGGCACGCCGCAAGGCCCCAGGCGCTCTTGCGGCTGACGGCAAGTACGAACCATGCAAGCACGGCGGCGATTGCGAAGAGTGCGAAGGTCGCCTTGACGCAAAGCGCGAGGACGAGCGGCACGAACGAGAGCGCCAGCCACCTGAGGGTGACGCCCAGCTCATCCGACCGCATCGCACGAGCCTGCAGGGCGAGGAAGGCAAGCGCGAAGCCACAACCCATCGCGTTTCCGTAGAGGAACGCGGAGAGCCAGTACATCGGCAGGCACATGGCCACGAGCACCCAGAGGATGCGTCGCGCGCCCGCGCCCGCCCCAACGTTCGACCCCAGGTCGAGCAGCGCCCACACGCCGAGGCAGGTCACCAGCGACGACAGCAGCTGGAAGACCATGTAGGAGTATTCGCCAAACGCGAGACGAAGCGCATACATGATCCAGAAGAGCGATGCCTGGAACGGATAGCAGCAGAAATAAAGACGCGCGTCGGTGAAGAGCGTCCCGTACGGACCGGAAAACGCCGCCGCGACGCCCCCTCCCTCAATCGCCTTATGGACAAAGTCGCGGATCATCCACGAGTCGCCCCAATAGGTATCGCGCGCCTGGATGCCCAGAATCATCAGCACTTGGAAGACGAGCGCGCCAAGGACAAGCGCCCTCGTGGCACGCGGCCCATCGAGGACGCTGCCGTGGCGCCAAGCCACATAGCACAAGGCCGCGGTCGCCACGCCGCCAACGGCACCCGCGATGAGGGACGCCGTTGGGCCCGCCCAGGTGTAGATCGACATGGATTGAGTGAGGTTGCCGTCCTCAGCGCCCACCATGAGCCAGACGGTGGAAAGCACCACCACGAGAAAGACCACGCCGAGCATGAGCGCGCACAGCGCGAGGCCGAGACGGGCGAGGCCGTCGCCGACGCGGCGCCAGCGATCGCCATCATTAAAGGCACTGGAGCGCTCGGGGAGACGGGCCACCTTTCGCGCGATGGTCCTACCCGACAGGGGCTGATGCACGACGCCATCCGTCGCAGGCATCATCGCGTTTTCCGGGCTCACGAGACAGCCACATCCGTCGTGGCGGTATCTGTTACGACAGCGTCAGTCGCGGGCGCATCCGTCGCGCCCGCATCCGTCACGACGTCGCTCGCCATGGTGCCGGAAGGCGCGTGATAGGCCACGATCGACTTCTTGCCATACCACTGGCAGAGGCGGTAGTTGATGTAGTTGTCCATGTTGTCGCGGATGTCGCCCATGAGCAGGACGTGCGGCACGTTGGTGTAGAACGGCACGCGGAGCTCGTCTGCGGTCGAGGTCTCAATGGTCGCGAGACGATCCTCGACCTGGGCGTCATATGCGGCGGCCTGCCCGGAGATGAGCGAGCGCGCCGCGGAGACACTCGAGAGCTCCTCACCCATATCCTTATCGGTAGCCATGGAGCCCACGACACACGCAAACACCAGGATTACGAGGCCAGCCGCGATTCCAACGTGCTGAGCCGTCATAACGTGGCCACGCGTCGAACCCGCACCCAGCTCACGGCGACGCGCCGCGACCCAGCCACAGAACCAGAACACGTTCAGGACGACAAGCACCACGAACAGATCGAAGCGGCAGTTCTGAACGCGGCCAGGGCCCACCGTTCCCTCCGCCCAGAACGTGGGCGTGAAGCTCGTGGCAAACAGCGCGATCGAGCCGGCCGCGACGAGGGCAGGCATGGGAAAGCGCCAGCCGCGCTCGGCGGCGCGGACGCAGACGCGCACGGCGATGACGGCTGCAAGCACCGCAAGGAGCAGCACGAGGCCGCCACTCCACTCCTCCAGATACTGGAACGCCGCAAGCGACGACTTCACGATGGTACCGACAACCCCCGCGGAGTCCTCGGGGAACTGCG
Organism: uncultured Coriobacteriaceae bacterium; assembly: GCA_900552935.1. Lineage (GTDB taxonomy): Bacteria > Actinomycetota > Coriobacteriia > Coriobacteriales > Atopobiaceae > Parolsenella. The sequence continues at coordinate 75,064 of USBN01000002.1, forward strand.
TCTGCTGACGAACTTCGTTGCCGGGGGCGGCAAGCGACAGCGCAAGCCCCACGACCAGGAGTCCAAACGGCGCGAGGACATCAGACGAGGCACGCCTGCGTCGGGCAATCAGCACGACGAGCACGCAGGTCATGACCTCTGCCACAACGAGCGCCGTAACGAAGTTGCCACCCGCAACGAACACGGCGAGCACGCACGCCCAGATCTTGGCCCCTCGAGGAACCGTGCGGCGGGCGGGGTCGGCGATGCACGCCACGCAACCCAGGAGGGCAAGCGCGGCGGCGTGGTAGGTGGTGTAGTAGACGGCGCTGTTAAACCAGAAGATACCCTCGACGGGACTCGGTTGCAGAAGGAGCTGGACGGCTACCGTCACGCAGGACAGCCCCAGCCAGGCACCCCTCTCGGCACCAAGCAGCTCGACCATGACGACATGCGTGAAGAAGAAGGTGCCGGCGATGAGGCTTGCGAGCACGAGCGGAGCGGCAATCACGTAGAGCTGCTCCCCAAAGACGCTCGGCTCGAGCGCCATGAGGAAGATCGCGGAGTAGGTGCCCTGCCAGTCGAACCAGGCATTCCCCGCCTGCTGGAGCGCGGTAATCAACGCGACGCCGATGTTGCCCGTCCTCTGAAGCGCGAGATGCGCCCAGACGCCATAGTGCCAGTCATCCGCATAGGAGTGGTTGTACGCGCTGATGAGCACGAGGGGTACGAGGACGGCCACCAGCAGCGCGACGCCGGCGACCCCGACGGCCGTCATGGCGCGGGGTTCGCGCGGGCGACCATCGCGCTTGGGACACTTCATCTCGCACTTTGTGCCTTCATGCTCGGCGCGGCGATGACGCGCGCGCCCATAGGACCCCTCCGGGGCCACGACACGACTCTCCATGCAATTCCCTTCAGTCATGCCCATAGTTTAAGGCAGGCACGTCTCAAGCGATGTGGACGCGGCGTTAACTCACCCGCGCGCTCAACGCTCCACCACGATTTAGCAGATAATAGATAAGTCTGTGTACCTGTATTGGAGGACTGCATGGGAATTCGCAACCGTCGCGCCCGCGCCCACTCTAAGACGCACATCGTTGGCTTTTCCGCCGCCGGCGTCCTAGGTTTCCTGGTGCTGCTCGCCATCGCTCTCGCCGTCTCTCTCGGCGCCGTGATCGAGTCATGGCTCCAGGACCTGCCTGACTACACCTCCGCCGACGCCTACCTCGTCGCCGAGCCGAGTGAGGTCTATGACGCGGACGGCAACGTCATCGCGACGTTCTACCTCGAGAACCGCCGCTCCATCTCACAAGACGAGGTCTCTCCCTACGTCTGGAAGGGCACCGTCGACGTCGAGGACGAGCGCTTCTACAGCCACAACGGCGTCGATCCCATCGGCATTGGCCGAGCCGTCATCTCGCAGCTCTCCGGCCGCTCCGAGGGCGCCTCGACCATCACCCAGCAGCTCGTGCGCAACACGGTTCTGTCTGACGAGCAGTTCGAGAAGTCCCTCAAGCGCAAGATTCGCGAGGCCTACATCGCCGTCGAGATGGAGAAGACCTACTCCAAGGAACAGATCCTGTTGATGTACCTCAACACGATCTACTACGGTCATGGCGCCTACGGCATCGAGGCCGCGAGCATCACCTACTTCAACAAGCACTGCAGCGAGCTCACGCTCGCGGAGGCGGCCACGCTCATCGGCCTGCCCAACTCGCCCTCCTACTATGACCCCACGCAAAACCCCGACGCCGCCAAGGAGCGCCGCAACAAGGTTCTCGACAACATGCTGCGTCTCGGCGACATCACGCAGGAGGAGCACGACGCCGCGCAGGCGGAGGACCTCGTGCTCAACCTCGGCAATACGAATATGGACAGCCAGGGTACCTACCCCTACTGGACCAACTACATCAAGGGCCTGCTCGAAGGCGATTTCTCGCAGGACACCATCGTCCAGAGCGGCCTTAAGATCTACACCACGCTCGACCCAACCTACCAGGATGCCGCTCAAAGCGCGGTCGAGCGCATGCTCGACGAGACGGGCAACCCCGACAACGACGGAGCGCTCGTCGCGATTGACCCACAGACCGGTTACATCAAGGCCATGGTCGGCGGTCGTGACTTCTACGCGGATTCCGCCACCGCCCAGGTCAACGCTGCAACGTCGAACGCCAAGCAGACCGGCTCGAGCTTCAAGATGTTCACACTTGTCGCCGCAATCAAGGCGGGCATGAACCCCACCACCAAGATCAACTGCAACTCCCCCATCCAGGTCAACAATTCCTGGAAGGTCCAGAACGCCGATAACGAGCCCTACGGCACCCTCAGCCTCGCCGATGCCACCGCCATCTCCTCGAACACCGGATACGTTCAGGTCGGTATGGCCGTCGGCGTCGACAACGTCGTCCAGACCGCCCACGACATGGGCATCTCGAGCGACCTCGACCCCTACGGCTCCACGATCCTCGGCGCCAACGGTTGCTCCCCGCTCGAGATGGCGGAGGCCTACGCCACCCTCGCGAACGGCGGCCTTCACCGCGACGCCGTCGCCATCAGCAAGATCGAGGACCGCAACGGCAACGTCGTCTACGAGCACAAGGACAGCCCCACGCGCGTCCTCGACGAAAGCGTCGCCAAGGTCGCCGTCCAGACGCTCGAGGGCGTCCTCACCTACGGCCGCGGCACGGCCAAGCAGCTTCCCGGCCTCCTCACCATCAACCAGCCCGTCGCCGGAAAGACCGGCTCTACCGACAACCTCGAGAGCCTCTGGTTCTGCGGCATCACGCCCCAGGTCTCCGTCGCCGTCTGGACGGGCCACAAGGACGGAGACTACACGGTAAGGCTCGGCTACGGCGCGGGCGCGCACCCGTTCCAGACGTCGAACAAGGCCTTCGCCTACTTCGTCAACGCCGTCCTGTCCGACACCCCGCGTGCGGACTGGCCGATGGCAAGCGCGTCCGATCCCTCCTACAAGCCCAATACGAGCTGGAAGTTCTCGAACACGAGCGCCAGCGAGAACGACCCGAACGCCGCGACCACGGAGGCAGCGACGACCGAGGCCGCCACGACGGAGAACGCAACGACCACGACCGAGCCCACGCCGGCGCCCGAACCGACGCCCAACCCGGACCCGGTGACGCCCACGCCGACGCCCGAGCCC
>USBN01000003.1 GCA_900552935.1 uncultured Coriobacteriaceae bacterium
GGAGCACACGCAGGTCATGGCCTCGAGCTTCTCGAGCGAGAGCGCGCCGGCCTCGGCGGCGTCGATCATGCCGGCGTCCTCGGAGACCGGGATGAAGGCGCCGGACAGGCCGCCGACGCTGGAGCTCGCCATGACGCCGCCCTTCTTGACGGCGTCGTTGAGCATGGCGAGGGCGCACGTGGTGCCCGGGCCGCCGCACTGGCCGACGCCAATGATCTCGAGGATGCGTGCCACGGAGTCGCCGATGGCGGGGGTGGGGGCGAGCGAGAGGTCGACGATGCCCTTCTCGACACCGAGGCGGCTCGCAGCCTGGCGGCTCATGAGCTCGCCGGCGCGTGTGATCTTGAAGGCGGTCTGCTTGATGCGCTCCGCAACCTCCATCATGTCGGCCGTCTCGGGGAGCTCGGCGAGGGCCGCCGCCATGACGCCGGGGCCGGAGACGCCGACGTTGATGACGGCGTCGGCCTCGCCAGAGCCATGGACGGCGCCCGCCATGAACGGCGAGTCCTCGACCATGTTGGCGAAGCAGACGAACTTGGAGGCGCCCACGGAATCTTGGTCCGCGGTGAGCTTGGCGGCGTCGATGATGGTCTGGGCAGCCATGAGGACGGCGTCCATGTTGATGCCGGCGCGCAGGCTCGCGACGTTCACGCTCGAGCACACGCGGTTCGTGGAGGCAAGCGCCTCGGGGATGCAGTTGATGAGACGGCGGTCTGCGTCGCCAATGCCCTTGTGCACGAGGGCGGAATAGCCGCCGAGGTAATCGATGCCGAGGGTCTCCGCGGCGCGATCGAGCGCGTGCGCGAGCGGCACGAGGTCGACGTCTGGGCAGGCGGCGGCAATCTGGGCGATGGGTGTCACGGAGACGCGCTTGTTGACGATGGGGATGCCATACTCGCGCTCGAGGTTCTCCGCGGTCTCCACGAGGTGCTCGGCCTTGGTGGTGATGCGGTCATACACCTTGGTGCACATGCGGTCGAGGTTCTCGTCCGCGCAGCTCATGAGCGAGATGCCCATGGTGATGGTGCGGATGTCGAGGTGCTGCTCGGTCACCATGTTGAGTGTCTCGGCGACCTCTTCTGCAGTAATAGACACGATGTCCCCTTCGTTTGGCGTGGACGTGCGGCATGCGCTTGCGGACGCGCTGACCCAGTGTTTGCGGGGCTTATGCGCGCAAATGTGCGATTTACACATTATGCACGAGTGCTAGGGGAGACGATACCGAACGGTGCCGCTGTTCGTTGGATTGTTACAGGCAGCGGAGCGTTTTGCGGCGTCGAGGCTTTTGTGGCCAGTGCCCTCGCAATCCCTGCATGTGGAGGAGGCCGCTCGAGGCGGCCTCCGCGTTGGTTCTGGGTGGTTTGGCTTTTGCCCGGGGTGAGGACGGACGCTAGAGCGTCAGGACGGGCTGGGCTGCCATGCCAATGAGGCTGGGACCCGCGTGCACGATCAGGTCCGGCGAGAGGCTGACCTTGACGATTTCGCAACAATTGGGAATCATCTCGTGAATCTTCTCGGAGAGCTCCTCCGTGCGAGGCTCCGCCTTGGTGCAGCACACGGCACAGATAACCTGCGCGTATTCCTTGGCCTTCTCAGCAATGATGGCAAGCTCGCTGGCGAGGGCCTTCTCCCAGCCACGACACTTCTTGACGGTGACGTACTTGCCCTCTTTATCGCAAGTGAAGACGGGCTTGAGGTTCAGGACGCTGCCGAGGCGGTAGGTGGCCTCGTTGATGCGGCCACCGTGGCGCAGGTAGGAGAGCTCGCGCACGGTGAAGTAGCCGTGGGTCTCCGCGGCGAGGGACTCGAGCCTGTCCTGGAGCTCGTCGAAGGGGACGCCCTCCTCGACCATGCGGACGGCTGCCATGACGGTGAGACCCGCCGCGATGCCGATGCTCTTGGTGTCGACGACCGCCACCGGGAAATCGGGCATTTGGCCGGCGACAAGGTGGACGGTGTGGTTGGTGGCGGAGAGACCGGAGCTGATCGTCACGAAGACGGCTGCCTCGTAGCCATCGGCACGAGCGGTCTCGAGAGCCTCCCGGATGTCCTTGGGGGAGGGAAGGCTCGTTGTGGGAATCTCCTCGGCGAAGCGGTCGATCACCTCGTCGGCGGTAATCTCCGAGCCGGAGCGATAACTGTCGCCGTTGGAATAGTTGACTGCGAGCGACACGGTGCGCACGTCATGAGCCGCGGTGAAGTCCGCCGGGGTGTCAGTGCCCGAATCCGTGATGATGGCAATGCGCTGCTCGTTCATGCGGGGCCCCCTGTCAGGTGCGATGCAAAGTCTCTCGGCCAAATCTACGAGATTAGTGTATCTAGTTATGGATACTAGGATATGTCATTTTGATAATGTGTAAACTTGCGTCACAAGTTGGGTTGGACGTACATTTACCCACTGAACCCTGGGGAATTGGCTATTCAGACAAGGGGGTCGGCGATGACTTTGCACGAGGATGACGTTCGCGATCTGCGCGAGCGCATGACGCGCGTCCACATCGCGCGAGTCGAGGAGATGCCGCGCATAGAGCTCTATCTCGACCAGGTGCTCTCCTTCGTGTCCGAGAACCTCTCGTTCATGGCTCTTCCGGGCGAGGAACTCATCACGAGCTCTATGGTCAACAATTACGTGAAGCAGCGCGTGATTCCGGCCCCGCAGCGCCGTCGCTACACTCGTCGGCATGTCGCTTCGCTCATCTTCGTGTGCACGCTGAAGCGTGTGCTTTCCATAAGCGAGGTCAAGACCCTGTATAACGCCTGCGTCGACCGCGGCGTGAACGTCGCCAGCACGTACGACGTACTCGTCGCCACGCTCGAGGAGACCCTCGCCCGCCGCTTTGCCGTTGACGAGGACGAGCTCGCCATTCCCGCAACCCCGCACGTGCCACTGACGGACGTTAACGGTGTCGAGGTCGCCCCCGACCTGTCGCGCCTCATGAGCGCCGCCGTCGAGGCCGTGGCGGATAAGGTCTACGTGGAGCAGACTCTTTCCCAGGTGAGGTAGGCACTGCCGAGGCGTCGGGCGTGGCTTTCCCGGTCATGTCGTGACGTGAGCGCGGTCCGGCTGCACCTCCGTGCGGACGCACTGCCGAGGCGCTGGCTGTCTCCCAGGTGAGGGCAACATTTCAGCGTCTTTGTGGAACAGTGTCCCGTTCAGACGGGGCAGACAATTCGGTGGGTACAATTAAAAAGTTGCAAAAACGGTGGGCGCAGGGGCGCCTGCCTTGCCGGGTGCCGCCGCGGCGCCCGCTTAGATTTGGAGGTACGCGCAATGAGCACGGTCTACGTCTTTGGTCACCAGAACCCTGACAATGACGCCGTCATGTCCGCCGTCGTTCTCGCCCAGCTTCTTAACCAGGTTGGCTACGAGGGCAACGAGTACAAGGCCTGCGCCCTCGGTGCGCTTCCGGCCGAGTCCGCCAAGCTCCTCGCCGAGGCTGGCATTGCCGAGCCCGAGCGGATCAAGGGCGTCGAGGCTGGCCAGCTTGTCGTCCTGACTGACCACAACGAGTCCAGCCAGTCCGTCGAGGGCCTGAAGGACGCCACCGTCCTGGGCGTCGTCGACCACCACCGCATCGGTGACTTCGAGACTGCCACTCCGCTCCACTACATCGCGCTTCCCTGGGGCTCCAGCTGCACCATCGTCGCCAAGCTGTTCGAGGTTCTCGGCCAGGAGCTCACGGACGTCCAGGCGAAGCTCCTGCTCTCTGCCATGATGACCGACACGCTCATGCTCAAGAGCCCCACGACCACCGACGTCGACCGTGCCATCGCCGCCAAGCTTGGCGAGCAGCTTGGCGTTGATCCGGTCAAGTTCGGCATGGAGGTCTTCCTCTCCCGTCCGTCCGGCTCCTTCACCGCGGCCGAGATGGTCGGCAACGACATCAAGATGTTCGAGGTCGCCGGCCAGAAGCTCCTCATCGGCCAGTACGAGACGGTCGACAAGAGCCGCGCCCTCGGCATGATCGACGAGATCCGCGAGGCCATGCGCGCCTACCAGGCCGACAAGGGTGCCGAGGGCATCGTCCTTTGCCTGACCGACATCATGGAGGAGGGCTCCCAGGTCCTCTTCGAGGGCGAGACCGCCGTTGCCCAGAAGGGCCTCGGTATCGCCGACGAGCACGACGGCGTCTGGATGCCCGGCGTGCTCTCCCGTAAGAAGCAGGTTGCTGCCCCGATTCTCGCCGCCGCGGAGTAGAAGATATGACCCAGAGCCCGGAGCCCATCATCAACGAGGAGATCATTGCCGAGGAGGTGCAGGTTCGCCGCTTCGAGCGTAGGGATGCGCGTCAGGAGTTCACGTCTAACGGCACCATCGCCGCCGCCGTGATGGTGCTCGCCGCCATCCTCGCCGTCATCGTTGCGAATACGCCCGCCTATGAGGTGGTCCACCACTTCTTCGAGACGTCGATCGGCGTGTCCATTGGAGGCGTGAGCGCGAGCCTCACGCTCGAGGAGTTCGTGAACGACTTCCTGATGGCCATCTTCTTCCTTCTCGTGGGCATCGAACTCAAATATGAGATGACCGTGGGCCAGCTGCGCCGGCCGCGACAGGCGGCGCTTCCCATGCTCGCCGCTGTGGGCGGCGTGGCCGTGCCCTCGCTCATCTACCTCGCCCTGAACCTTGGAAAGGGTGGCGCGCCCCATGGCTGGGCCGTTCCGATGGCGACTGACATCGCCTTCGCTCTCGGCATTATGTCGCTGCTGGGCGACCGCGTGAAGCCGGCGACCAAGGTCTTCTTCTCGACCCTCGCGATTGCGGACGACATTCTCGCGATTATCGTGATTGCCGTCTTCTATGGTCAGACGCCGAGCGTCCCGTGGCTTGCCGCGTCGCTTGGCTGCATCGTTGTGCTCGCGGCGCTGCACCGCATGCGTGCGTTCGCCGCTCGCTGGTACATCATCGTGGGTCTCGTCCTGTGGGTATGCATGTTCAATTCCGGCATCCACGCGACGCTCGCCGGTGTCATCCTGGCCCTGTTCCTGCCTGCCAAGTCCGACATCCGCCTCGACGCGCTGCGTGACTGGCTTGGCGACAAGGCCGACCTCCTCGAAGACGCCTATGACGAGGAGTCCCATGTCCTCGGCCAGCACGATTTCACGGAGAAGGCTCGCAGTGTCGAGCGCGTGATGCATCGCGTCGCGCCGCCGCTGGTCCGCGTCGAGAGTGCCATTTCGACGTTCGTCAACTTTGGCATCCTGCCGCTGTTCGCCTTCGTGAACGCGCAGGTCTGCCTTGTTGGCGCAGATCCTTCGGCTATCATCGCCGATCCCGTGACGCGCGGCGTCTTCCTGGGCGCGTTCCTGGGTAAGCCGATTGGCATTATTGGCGTGACCTTCCTGCTGGTGAAGATTGGCTTCGCCAAGTTGCCGAAGGGCGTCGACTGGAAGCAGATCATCGGCGTGGGTCTCATGGGCGGCCTTGGCTTTACGATGTCCATTCTCATCGCCGGTCTTGCGTTTGTGAGCGAGACCGAGGTGCTTGCGGCCAAGTGCGCTATTCTTGCGTGTTCTATCGCAAGCGCCGCTGTGGGCAGCGCCTTTATCCTTGCTGCGACCAAGAAGCCCATCGAGCCTGAGGCCGACGAGGATTAAGTGGCACGAACATGTCGAACGGCTAAACGCCGGATAACTTAGTTTGGCGTGCGGGCGGGTCTTCCAACCACGGAGGCCCGCCTTTTTATGTGGTGGACCGACGTGTTCGTGGCGTGCGTGCGCCCTCGATGGAGTTAGCGCGTCTGAGCTGACGTCTGGCGTTGCTCGTGGTGTGCCTGCGACGCCTGCGGTGGTGGTTGCGTTGCTCTTGGGGGCGTAGCGTTACTCCACGGTGCCGAAGCGCTGGGTCCAGCCGTGGGCGACGAGGGCGGAGTTGAGTTGGTCTGCGAGACGGGGGCGCTCATAGACGCCGCTCGGCAGCATGCTGACGACCTCAAGCAGGTCATACGGGAGGTCAAATGTCTCCGCCATGACTTGAACGTCGAGGTTATCCACGAAGTGCTCGCTCATGAACAACGCATCAACGAAGCGTTGGAGCTCGCCGTACTCGTCAGAGTTTGGTATGTAGGGAGGCTTTTCCATGGGCACTATGGTAACATCCGCGGATGCCATTCGCTCTCTCGTAACGCGCGCTTCACCACTTCGCGTTCCATAACGATTATTTCTCTCTATACTCGAATGAGCGTAAGCACAGCGCCAGCACGGAGCATTTCAAGGGGGAATGCGCCGCTGCCTCCAGTGGTCGGATCGCGAGCGGCTATCCCACAGCTGCTCCGCGATCGCCATGCGGACAGGGTTGCGTCCGGCGCATCGGCGTTGTGCGAGCTCAAGCGCAAGATCGGGCAGAACCAGGCGTCGACGAATGGAGACGAGCATGGCAAGTGTCTACGAGCAGATGACGAACGAAGAGCTTGACGAGCAAATCGCCCAACTCGAGGCAGAGGCGGAAAAGCTTCGCGCTCGCGGCCTCAAGCTCGATATGGCCCGCGGCAAGCCGAGCCAGGAGCAGGTCGACCTTTCTCGCCCCATGCTCGACGTGCTCACCTCGTCCGCCGACCTCGTCGATGAGGGCGTAGACGCCGGTAACTATGGTTGCCCTGATGGCCTCCCCGCGGCTCGCCGTCTCATGGCGGATCTTCTTGGCGTCGACGCGGACAATCTCATCCTCGGTGGATCTTCGAGCCTGAACATCATGCACGACGTCATCGTCCATGGTTGGATTCACGGCGTTCGCGGCTGCGAGCCCCATGCGGTTCAGGCCGCCCGCGGCCCGCTCAAGTTCCTGTGCCCGTCGCCCGGCTATGATCGCCACTTCGCAGTCAGCGCTTCCGTGGGCTACACGAACGTACCCATTCGCATGACGCCGGAGGGCCCCGACATGGACGAGGTCGTGCGTCTCGTCGAGAACGATCCGACGGTCAAGGGCATCTGGTGCGTCCCCAAGTACTCGAACCCCACGGGCATCACCTACTCGGATGAAGTCGTCCGTCGCTTCGCCGCCCTCAGGCCCGCCGCGCCGGACTTCCGCATCTTCTGGGACAACGCCTACGCGATTCACGATCTCAATGAGGAGCCGGACTACCTGCTCGATATCTTCGGCGCGGTCGCTGCGGAGGACCACGACAACCTCGTCTACGAGTTTGCCTCGACGAGCAAGGTGACCTTCCCGGGCAGCGGCATTGCCTGCGTCGTCGCCAGTCCCGCCGACATCGCCGACCTCCGCAAGACCTTCAACGTGGAGCGCGTCTGCTCTGACAAGCTCATGCAGCTTGCGCACGTTCGTTGGTTTGGCGATGCGGATGGCGTCCGCGCTCATATGGTCGAGCACGCGAGGATTCTTGCCCCGCGCTTCGAACTCGTGGACGAGAAGCTTGAGAGTGGCCTGGGCGACCTCGAATGTGCCACCTGGTCTCGCCCGCGTGGCGGCTACTTCGTTTCCTTCGATGGCCCCAAGGGCTCCGCGAAGAAGATTGTCGCCCTTGCCGAAGAGCTTGGCGTCAAGATGACGCCTGCAGGCGCTACCTGGCCTTATGGCAAGGATCCGGACGACACGAACATTCGCATCGCACCTTCGTATCCCAGCCTTGAGGATCTCGGCGCCGCGCTTGACGTCTTCGTGACCTGTGTGCGCCTCGTGTCGGCACGACTCGCTCGTGAGGCTCGCTAGGCGGCGTCGGCGCGCGTGTGAGGTAGAATACGCAGAATGTGTGCGCCCAGGCCCCGGCCCGGGCGCACCTGCATCAAGGGGAATTGCCCGATAGTGGGCAGGAAGGACGCTCATCGATGGCATCGAAGCCAAAGAAGACAGACGAGGCTTCCACGCGCGTGTCGACCGTCAAGGGCGAGGAAGCTGCGGGCAAGGGCCTAGGCACGACCGGCCGCGGCCGTAGCCGCAGCGAGTCGCCCGCCGAGGATCAAACTCCCGTGCGCACGGTGACGCCGTCGAACCGCCGTCCTGCCGTGATCGTTGGTGTCGTGCTCGTCTCCATCATCATGGTGGGTTCAATCCTTCTGCCGTCCCTCTCCGCCATCATCTCCGGCATCCAGAAGAGCAAGGCTTCTGCCGCGGCTGCCACAACCGCGGTGGCCACCTCTGCCGCGACGACCGACGCCTCGACCTCTGACGCCGAGACGACCAACACTTATATGAATGACCTGGACGAGCACTACCAGTCCATTGTCTCCCCGCTCGAGGAGAAGCTCAAGGATTCTCCGGATGACAAGGCCGCTCTCATCAACCTTGCGAACAACTACCTAAACTGGGGTAGCACCGCCAGGAACTATGCCTCAACCGATGATGACCAAGCCCACATAAAGGAGTTGCTCACTACGGCTGAGGGCTACTACGATTCATACCTCGAGCTCGAGGACGCAAGCGCCGCGCGCGTGAACAGAGCACTTTGCCAGTACTATCTTGGCGACCAGGCTGGCGCCATCAAGGCTCTTGAGGATTTCACCAAGAACGTTGGTGATTTCGCGCCGGCATGGACCAATCTGGGAATGATGTACCAGGAGACCGGAGAGACTGAAAAGGCTACGGACGCCTTCAACAAGGCGCTCGAGGTCGACCCTGACAATACCTATGGACTTCAGAGCTACGCAACGTCGCAGCTCAAGTCCCTTACCTCTGCCGCCACGACGTCGGCTGCGGAATAGGAAGGGGGAGGGCATGGACCTTTCCATCACAAGCGCCGAGAAGGTGGGCAAGACCCTCGTCACCGTTGTGGGCGAGGTTGACGTGTCGAACGCGGGCGAGCTCCGCGAGGCGGTGGACTCCGCGCTCGAGGCAGCTCCCGTGGAGGTTTCCGTCGATTTTGCGGAGGTCTCCTACATTGACTCGACCGGCATTGGCGTGCTCGTGGGCGCCGCCACTCGCGCGCAGGAGGCGGGAGTGGCCTTCTCCGTCGCTCATCCGCAGGCAAACGTCAAGCGTGTGCTCGGCCTTCTTGGCGTCGAGCGTCAGCTCAACGTGGAAGACTAATCACACCCATCGTTCTCGGGTCTAGACGCCCAAGGAGGCATTCGTGTTCGGCATCGGAGATCAAGAGCTCTTCCTCATCATCCTGTTCGCGTTCCTGTTGTTCGGGCCTGACAAGCTGCCCGGCATGGGGCGCACCATCGGCCGTGCCCTGCGCCAGTTCCGCACCGCGCAGGAGGGCGTGACCAAGGTCGTCCAGTCCGAGATCATCGACCCGATCCAGAACGTCGCCGAGACCTCGACTGGCAAGGCCGCGGCGAAGGCCAAGGCTGAGGACGAGGACATGACGGAGGAGGAGGTTGCAGCCGCCAAGCCGGCGGAGACCTTCGCCGAGCGCCGTGCCCGTCTCGCCGCCGAGAAGGCCGCCACCTCTGCCGCCGACGCCGATGCTCCCGCCGAGGTCGCTCCCGAGACGCCTTCCGCCGAGGTCGAGCCTGCCCCCGAGCCCGAGCCTGCCCCCACCTCCGTCGAGGCCCTCTATGGCCTTGACGACGATGATGACGATGACCTTGACCTTGATGACGGAAAGGACGCCTAAATGCCCGTCGGACCTGCAAGAATGCCGCTGCTCGACCACCTGAGCGAGCTGAGGCGGCGCCTCACCATCATCGTCGCGTGCGTGCTTGTGACCACCTGCGTCATCTATATGGCGTCCCCGACGCTCATCCAGCTGCTCATCGACCCGGTTCGCGAGTTCATGCCGGACGGGGGCAAGCTTTACGTGACCACCGCCCTTGGTGGCTTCACGCTGCGATTCAAGGTCGCGGCGTTCTTTGCCATCATCGCGTGCTGCCCGATCATCATCTTCCAGGTGCTCGGCTTCTTCATGCCGGCGCTTAAGCCGAGCGAGCAGAAATGGGTCATGCCCACGGTCGCCGCTATGGTCTTCCTGTTCTTCTTCGGCATGGTGTTCTGTTACTTCATCATCCTGCAGGCGACCTTCGGCTGGATGCTCGACCAGACGGTCGACTTCGCGGACATCTTCGCCAACGCCGAGGACTACATCAACATCATCATGTTGCTCGAGCTCGGCTTTGGCGCCGCCTTCGAGCTGCCGCTCGTGATCTTCTACCTCTCGATCTTCCACCTCGTCCCGTACAAGACCCTGCGAGGCAACTGGCGCAGCGTCTACGTCGGCCTTCTCATCGCCTCCGCCATGGTCACGCCGGACGTCAGCCCAGTCACGATGTTCCTTATGTTCGGCGCCGTCATCGTCCTGTACGAGGCCTCCCTGTTCGTCGCACGCCGCGTTCTCATCGCGCGTGACGGCAAGGAGTCTCTCAAGTGGACGCGAGACGAGTACGCCGAGCACAAGTTCAACGAGGATTAACCCATGAAGCTCGTCATCACAGAGAAGAACGACGCCGCCGAGAAGATCGCCGCCCTGCTTTCTGAGGTCGGTAAGCCCAAGAAGGACAAGGTCTACGACACGCCTGTCTATCGCTTCCAGCGTGATGGCGAGGAGTGGGTGACGATTGGCCTGCGAGGCCACATCCTTGCTCCGGATTTCCCCGCTGAGCTCAAGTTCTCTGACGCCCAGGGCTGGTACGCCATCTCCCAGGAGGGAGAGGTGCTGTCGGCTGACGTTCCGGATGGCCTTGCTCGTCCGCCATTTAAGAAAAAGAAGCCCTTCCTCGAGGATGGCGTCGACATCAAGGGCTGGAAGGTTCCGAGCCTGCCCTATCTCGTCTGGGCCCCCGTCGAGAAGCTTCCGGCGGAGAAGGGCATCATTCGCGCCCTCAAGAACCTGGCCAAGAAGGCGGATTCCGTCGTCATTGGCACTGACTTTGACCGCGAGGGCGAGCTCATTGGGTCTGACGCTCTTTCGCAGGTGCTCGAGGTGAACCCTGATGTTCCCGTGACGCGCGCTCGCTATTCGGCCTATACGCGAGCGGAGATCGAGCACGCCTTCGCTAACCTCGTGGAGCTTGACCAGAACCTCGCTGACGCCGGCGAGTCCCGTCAGTACATCGACCTCATCTGGGGCGCCGCCCTCACGCGCTATCTCACGATGGCGCGCTTTGGCGGCTTTGGCAACGTCCGTAGCGCTGGCCGTGTGCAGACGCCTACGCTCGCCCTCGTGGTCGAGCGCGAGCGCGAGCGCCTCGCCTTCGTTCCGGAGGACTACTGGGTCATCAACGGCCACGCTTCTGCTGTTGGTGCCTCGGAGGACGAGCACTTCAAGATCTCCCATGCCAAGGGTCGCTTCTCGGTCGAGGCCGAGGCGACCGAGGCGTACGGTCACGTGCAGGACGCAACCACGGGCACCGTCACCTCGGTGACGAAGAAGAGCCGCACGCAGCGTCCGCCCGCGCCGTTCAACACGACGAGCCTCCAGGCTGCCGCCGCGTCCGAGGGCCTTTCTCCGGCGCGTACCATGCGTCTTGCCGAGAGCCTCTACATGGACGGCCTTATCTCGTATCCGCGCGTTGACAACACCGTTTATCCGCCGTCCCTCGACCTGCGCGCCACCGCCAAGATGCTCGCAGGCGTTCCGCAGTATGCGCCCTACGTGGCCAAGCTCACGGCGGCGCCTGAGATGCACGCAACGCGTGGCAAGCAGTTCGACACGGACCACCCGCCCATCTATCCCACCGGCGTGGCTGATCCTAGCAAGCTCGAGCCTGCCGCATGGAAGCTCTATAACCTCATCGCGCGTCGTTTCCTCGCGACGCTCTCTGATCCTGCGACCATCGAGGGAACCAAGCTCGCGATCGACGTTGCGGGCGAGCCCTTCCAGGCGAGCGGCGATGTCCTCAAGGACCCAGGCTTCCGCGCCATCTATCCCTTTGGTCTCAAGAAGGACGAGCAGCTTCCCGAGCTTGCGGAAGGTGACGCTGTCGACGTCTTCGGCATTAACCTCGAGGCCAAGCAGACGGAGCCTCCCGCGCGCTACAGCCAGGGCAAGCTCATCCAGGAGATGGAGAAGCGCGGCCTTGGCACCAAGTCGACGCGCGCGAGCATCATCGAGCGCCTCTATACGGTCAAGTACCTCAAGAACGATCCGGTCGAGCCAAGTCAGCTCGGCATGGCCATCATCGATGCCCTCCACGAGTTCGCTCCGCGCATCACGACGTCGGACATGACGAGTGAGCTCGAGCAGGACATGACGAAGGTCGCTGAGGGCACCGACACTCAGAATCAGGTCGTCTATCACTCGCGCGCGCTGCTCGCCGGCATGCTCGATGCGCTTATCGAGCACAAGGATGACCTCGGCGAAGCGATTGCCGATGCCGTCACGGCGGATGCCCGCGTGGGCGCCTGCCCCAAGTGCGGCAAGGATCTCGTTATCAAGTCGAGCGCCAAGACCCGTGGCAGCTTCGTTGGCTGCATGGGTTGGCCGGACTGTGACGTCACCTACCCGCTGCCCTCCGGCGTGCGCTATGAGGCCATCGAGGGAGAGGGTGCCGTGTGTCCCGAGTGCGGCGCTCCGCGTATCAAGTGCAAGCCTTTCCGCGCCAAGGCGTATGAGATTTGCATCAACCCGAAGTGCCCCACCAACTACGAGCCTGACCTCAAGGTTGGCGAGTGCCGCGCCTGTGCCGAGGCCGGTCGTCATGGCGACCTTATCGCCCACAAGAGCGAGCGCACGGGCAAGCGCTTCATCCGTTGCACCAACTATGAGGAGTGCGGAACGAGCTATCCGCTCCCGGCGCGTGGCAAGCTCACTGCGACGGACGAGACGTGCCCCGAGTGCGGCGCGCCCATGATCATCGTCGAGACGGCGCGCGGTCCGTGGAAGAAGTGCGTGAACATGGACTGCCCCACGAACGAGCGCAAGACGCCCGCCCGTGGTCGCGGCGCGCGAGCCACGGAGACCAAGGCCGCGGCGAAGACCACGACCAAGGCTGCAAGCTCCAAGAAGGCTGCTGCTGAGAAGGAGCCCGCTGATAAGGCGCCCGCCAAGAAGGCATCCGCCAAAAAGTCGACTGCCAAGAAGTCGACTGCCAAGAAGGCGACTGCTGAGAAGGCATCCGCCAAAAAGACGACCAAGAGCGCGACCTCCTCGCGCAAGAAGACTAGTAAGGAATAACTGCATGTTCGAGGTGACACCGGTTCCTGAAGGCTTGGCGCGCGTTCGCTTCATCGCGTCTGACATGGACGGGTCCCTCCTCACGAACGCCTCCGTTCTCCCCGAAGGTTTCGAGGAGCGCGTTGACGCGCTCGCGAGCGTGGGGACGCTCTTCTCTGCCGCCAGCGGAAGGCCCCTCTATACTCTCGAGGACAATCTCGGCCACCTTGGTCACAAGATCATGCTGATTGGCGACAACGGTGGCGTTATCAGCCGAAATGGCAAGGTCATCTACCAGGCAGATCTTCCGGTTGAGGTGTACCGCCGTATGGCGCGCATCACGCATGAGAAGGGCGACGTGGGTCTCATCTGCGGCGTTGATGCCTGCTATGTCGAGCCTAACGCGAAGCCGTACGAGGACTATTTCCGCACCTTCTACACGCGCGTGGTCTACGTGGACGACCTCGCCAAGGTCGATGCTCCCGCCGATAAGTACACGGTCTACTTCCCGAACAACGATGCCTCCGAGCGCCAGGCGGAGTATGCCGCGGCCATCGGCGGAGACTACACCTTCGCTTGCGGCGGCATCATGTGGCTCGATGTCATGCCCGAGGGCGTGAGCAAGGGTAACGCCATGCGCCGAATCTCCGAGCTCTGTGGCATCGGCCTTGACGAGATGCTCGCCTTTGGCGACGCCCCCAACGACGCGGATATGCTCGAGACCGTTGGCTTTGGCTACATGATGGCTAACGCTCAGTCCTGCATGGCAAACCATGCGAGCCTCGTGGCACCCAGCAACGAGGACCGTGGCGTGCTCCAGGTGATTGACCAGGTCGTTGCCGCAAGGCAGGCGATCTAGGTGCTTCGTTCGGAGGCGGCGGCCGCTCGCCCTGGCGCGTTCGTGACCCTCGAGGGCGTTGATGGCGCGGGCAAGACCACGCAGGTGGTGCGCCTCGCCGAGCGCCTCGAGGCGTGTGGCCGCGAGGTCGTCCGTCTGCGCGAGCCGGGCGGTACCGCGATCTCCGAGAGGATCCGCGCCCTTTTGCTTGACCCCGAAAACTCCGAGATGGCCCCTGAGTGTGAGCTGCTGCTCTTCGAAGCTTCGCGCGCCCAGCTCGTGCGCGAGGTGATCGAGCCTGCGCTCGCGCGTGGTGCCGTCGTGGTGTGTGACCGCTTCTATGACTCGACCCATGCCTACCAGGCCGGCGGCCGCGGCTTCGATGACGCCCTCGTGCGCCGCGCGAACGAGCTCGGTTGTTGTGGCGTCCATCCTGATGTGACGCTCGTCCTCGACATGGATCCGGGGCTAGCGTTCGAGCGCGCGGGTGCGCGGGGCGAGCACGATCGCATGGAGGCAGAGGGCCTCGCCTTCCAGCGTCGTGTGCGCGAGGACTATCGTCAGCTTGCGGAGGCCGAGCCAGCTCGTGTGTGCCTCGTCGATGCGGCTGGTGCGCCCGACGAGGTATACGCGCGCCTCGAGGAAACCCTGGCGGCTGTCTTGCCAGGCCTGTTTGAGGGCGTCGCGGCTCAGGAGAACAATCATGGCGAATGACGCTGGCAAGGACATCCCCGCCGCATTCTCGCGCGTCGAGGGTCAGCCACGCGTGCGCGACTTCTTCGCCGCCGCCGTGAGCGAGCATCGCGTAGGCCATGCCTACCTCTTCCTGGGGGCTCCGGGCTCTGGCCAGCAGGAGGCGGCCATGGCGCTCGCGGAGTGCCTCGTCTGCCCCAAGGGCGGTTGCGACTCGTGTGACGAATGCATCCGCGTGGCACATCGCACGCATCCGGACGTCCACTGGCTCTCGCCCGAGGGCGCGAGCGGCTACGTCGTCGAGCAGGTGCGCCAGCTCATCGCGGACGTCTCGCTCGCTCCGGTGCGCGCCAACGCGAAGGTCTACATTCTCGACCGTGTCGACACGCTGCGCGAGGCTTCGGCGAATGCCCTGCTCAAGACCATCGAGGAGCCGCCAGAGGGAGTGGTCTTCATTCTCATGGCGCGTACGGCTGATGCCGTGCTGCCCACGATTTCATCTCGCTGTCAGCTCGTGCCCTTCCGCGTGAGCGATCCCGCCGAAGCGGCTCGTCGCGTCGCCCTTACCTGTGGTGTGGCCGAGAACAATCCCGCCGCAAGGATTGCGCTTGCCGTGACGGGCACACCCGAACGCGCCTGTGACTATCTTCGCTCCCCGGCGCGTCGTGAGGCTCGTAGGCTCATGGTCCGCACGCTCGACGCCCTTGCCGCGGATGACTCTTGGGACGTGCTCTGTGCTGCTCGCGACCTTGCCGTCGCGGCCAAGGTCCCACTCGATGATGTCCGCGCGGATCAGGAGCGTGCCGCCGAGGAGAGCGCAGACTACCTTTCCTCGAAAGCCCAGAAGCTTGTGGAGCAGCGTAACAAGCGCGAGCTCACCGCCCGCGAGCGTTCGGGTATCATTGAACTTCTAGCAGCAGCTGACTCGCTTTTGCGGGATGTCCTCATGCGCGTGAGCGGTGTGGACGCCCCCATCGTGAACGTCGACTGCGAGGACGTCGTCTCGCGTCTCTCCGCCCGCACCGATGTTGCGGGGGCTCTTCGCGCCCTCGATGCCGTGAGCCACGCGGAAGGTGACCTCGCCCACAACGTATCCCCCCAGCTGGCTCTTGAAGTCATGCTGTGCTCTTGCAAGGAGGCACTATGCCCACCGTCATTCCGGTGAAATTCGCTTATGCCACGCGCGACCTTTGGTTCGATCCCCGTGAGACCGGCGCCGTCGAGGGCGATCACGTCATCTGCTCGACCGAGCGCGGCACCGAGATGGGCCTCGCCACGGGCGATCCGATGGAGATAGACGAGGCGGAGCTCAACCGCAAGACCGACGGCGCGGCCCTGAAGCCCGTCGTTCGTATTGCGGGGGAGGAGGATTTCGTTCGCGCCGACGAGCTTTCGACGCGTGGCGACGCGGCTATGCCCACCTTCCGCAGACTCGTCTCCAAGAGCGGTCTCGACATGAAGCCCGTCGGCGTCGAGTACATCTTTGGCGGAGAGAAGGTCGTCTGCTACTTCTCCGCGGATGAGCGAATCGACTTCCGCCAGCTCGTGCGTGATCTTTCGCGTGAGCTCCATGAGCGTGTTGACATGCGTCAGGTGGGCGTGCGTGAGGAGGCGGCGCTCGTGGGCGGCTTTGGCCACTGTGGCCAGGAGCTGTGTTGCGCGCGCTTTGGCAGCGGTTTCGAGCCCGTCTCGATTCGCATGGCCAAGGAGCAGGACCTTCCGCTGAACTCGAACAAGATATCTGGTGCCTGCGGCCGCCTTATGTGCTGCCTGCGCTACGAGTTCGAGGCGTACCGTGACTTCAAGCAGCGCGCGCCCAAGAAGAACGCCGTTATCCAGACCCCGCTCGGTACCGCCAAGATCATTGAGTATGACACCCCGAAGGAACAGCTGGCCCTTCGCCTCGAGAACGGCAAGCAAATCCGCATCCCGCTCGCCGAGATGGAGACCTCGGATGCCGCGCGCAAGAAGAGCGAGGAGCTTGGTTGTCCCTGTCGTCCTGACACAGTTGTTCGTTCGACCATGGACCGCCTGGCGAGCCCCGAGGTTCGTGCCGCGCTTGAGGAGCTTGATCGCAAGAACGGCCTCCTGCCCGACCAGACCTTCTCCGAGGATGACCTCTTCGTGACGGAGGAGCGCAGTCGTCGCCGTCGTAACAAGGGTGGCAACAAGGGTGGCTCCGCCTCTGGTGCATCGCAGCAGGCGTCTGCCACGTCTGAGCAGCCTGCCGAGACGAGCACGCGTAAGCGTCGTCGTCGCAAGACCGTCGAGATTTCCGGCGATGCCGCCGAGAAGCTTCCGGGCCAGGGCAACATGAACGAGGCCAAGCAGAGCGCTCCGGGCGAGGGTCGCAGGTCTCGTCGCCGTCGTCACCATGCCGAGGGCGAGGTTGTGGCTTCCGGCGAGGCCCAGCAGCAGCCGCGCGAGCAGAAGCCACAGCGCGAGGATGCTGCCGAGCAGGGTAATGCCGCCCCCAAGCGCCGTCGCCGCCGTCCCGGCGACAAGGGTGGCGCCGCTGCGGTCGATGCTAGCTCGCAGCAGCCGCGCCAGAAGCGCGCGCGCAAGCAGCAGGCTGGCCAGCCCGGGGACTCCCAGCAGCGTGAGGGCAAGCAGCAGCGCGGCGGACAGGCTAGCGAGTCCCAGCAGTCCGGGGATGCTCCCAAGAAGCGTCGTCGCCGTCGTCACCGCAGCGGCGGCTCGTCCGAAGGCGGCGCCCCTGCAGCCGAGTAACTAGCGGATCTAACGTTATAGCGCGGCGGGCGCCGTGCCCGTCTCCCACTCAGTCGAGTAGCTAGCGGATCTACAGCGATAACGTCATCGCGGGTGGCGGGCGGCATGCCCGTCACCCGCGAGTTCTTTGCGCAGCAAAGCTGTCTGAGCGGGGGATGGGCATGCTGTCCGCACCCCTCCCACGCGATGCTCGGCGCGGTTGGACGCCTACAGCTCGGTGGTGTCGAGCCAGATGGTGAAAGGGCCGTCGTTAACGAGGGAGACCTCCATCATCGCGCCAAAGATGCCGCGCCCGACGTGCTTGGAGCCAAGGTCTGCCTCTACGAGTTCGCAAAAGCGCTCGTAGAGGTTGTTGGCGAGCTCTGGTCCGGCGGCATCGGTGAAGGATGGCCTGCGCCCACGGCGGCAATTGGCATAGAGCGTGAACTGGCTTACGACGAGCGCCTCGCCTGCCACATCAGCTAGCGAGAGATTGGTCTTTCCGTTCTCGTCCTCGAAGATGCGCAGGCCAGAGATCTTGTTCCAAAGTTTTGCCGCCGTTGCCTCGTCATCATCATGGCCAACGCCGAGGAGAACGAGCAAACCCCTGCCGCAACTCCCGACACTCTCGCCGGAAACTGACACGTTCGCCTGCGTTACGCGCTGAATGAGAGCTCGCACTTCGTTGCCTTTCTCGGATGTCTGACAAGGGGATAGCCGTTCCTGACGGATGTCTGACAAGGGGATAGCTGTTCCTGGCGGATATCTAACAAGCGGGTGGCTTCCAGACTGCCAGCCGACAGATAAGCGGGTGACTTCCCGACGGCCGGCCGACAGGCGGGAAGCCACCGCTTGCAAATGCCTACAGGTTGTAGATGCCGGAGAACTTCTCCGTGAGGTAGCGAGTGTAGTGGGAGGCGTCGAATTTGCCACCGCACGCAGCCTCGATAAGTGGCATGGGCTCGATGGCGCGTCCATGGCGCCAGATGCGCTCGCGCAGCCAATTGCGGATCGGGGCGAGGTCGCCAGCGCCAACGTTACCCTCGAAATCGATGCCGTCTGCACGCATGGCGTCGAGTAACTGCGCGCCATAGGCACCACCCAGTGCATAGGTGGGGAAGTAGCCGAAGTCTCCGCAGGACCAATGGACGTCCTGGAGGCAGCCGAGAGTGTCGGTGGGCACGTCGATGCCAAGATAGCTGCGGTAACGCTCGTTCCAAAGAGCGGGGACATCCGCCGCGGTGGCTTCGCCGGCGATGAGGAGCTGTTCGATCTCGTAGCGAATCACGATGTGGAGCGAGTAGGTGAGCTCGTCCGCCTCCGTGCGGACGAGGCTCGGCTCGGCGCGGTTGACGGCGAGGTAGAGCTCACGCGGCGTGACGTCGTCGAAGCGTCCGGGGAAGCGCTTCCTTAGCGCCTCGAGCAATACGGGCGCGAATGCCTCGCTCCTGCCCACGTAGTTCTCGAAGAAGCGGCTCTGGCTCTCGTGGACGCCGCTCGAGATGCCTCCGTTGAGGATGCCGTGGTCATACGTGACGTCGACGTTCTGCTCGTAGATGGCGTGACCGCCCTCGTGCAGCATCGAGAAGACGTTGCTCATGACGTCGTTCTCGTAGACGTGCGTCGCGATGAAGGTGTGACGGCTGGAGACGGAGTCGCTAAAGGGGTGCTCGGTCTCGGCGAAGGTCATCGAGTCGAGGTCGAGTCCCTCGATGCGGAGAAGGTCGCGAGAGAGCTCCATCTGTGTGTCATGGTCGAAGTGTCCCTCGATGCAGGCGCGGCTGGGCTGCTGCCCGCGCTCGCGGATTGCGGCGACGAGCGGAATGACACAGTCCTTCACCTCGGAGAAGAAGGCGTCATAGAACGCGCGCGAGCTACCATGCTCATATTCGTCGAGGAGGGTCTCGTACGGGTCCTTCTCGGGCGCGCACATGAGCGCCATCTCGCGCCTGGCAGCAACGAGTCGGTCGAGGTAGGGGGCGAAGGAGTCCCAGTCGTTCGCGACCTTGGCACGGGTCCAGACCGCTTGGGCCTCGCTTGCGAGACGCGCGAAGTCCGCGGCGACATCCGCCGGCACGTCAACGGCGTCTGCGCGGTCGCGGGAGAGGACGCGGACCTCGGCGGCGCGCGTCTCGTCGAGCTCGCCGGCGACGGCGGCTTGCTGGAGGCGCTCGAGGAGCTCGCCGGTCGTGGCGCAGCAGAGGTAGTCGTGGGCCTCTTCCTCGAGTGTGGCCATGGCTTCCGCACGGGCGGCGGTTGCGTTGGCGGGGTCGCTCGTTTCGCCGGCGAAGGCAATCGAGGTCTGGGCGTGGCGATGGGCGAAGAAGTGGCGCTGGAGCTTGTCGAGCGCGGCGAGGTCCTGGGATATGGCGGGCATGCTTCCTCCTTGATTATGGTCCGGTATTTGAAGTGTAGCGCCGACATGGTGTCGTGGCCTGTCGCGTGGTGAGGACAAGCCAAATAAAGCCGAGGAAGGCATTGGAGACGCATCAGAAAAAAGGGATGGAGACGAGCTAGAGACCATCCTGCCAGCTGCGTTGAGCTATCCGCCGCGTTGCATAATAAGAGGGCAATTCTCACGACGACCGGGATGCCAGCCGCAAGGGGTGTCCCGCCAAGATCTTGGGAGAACAGACTATGAAGTACTTTGGTACTGACGGCTTCCGTGGCCGTGCTAACGAGGGCCTTACCGTCGACCACGCTTTTGCCATCGGCCGCTTCGTCGGTTGGTACTATGGCCTCCGCGAGGGTCGCAAGGCCAAGGTCGTTATCGGCAAGGACACGCGCCGTTCCAGCTACATGTTCGAGTACGCGCTTGGCGCTGGCCTCGTCGCCTCTGGCGCGGACGCCTACCTCCTCCACGTCACCACTACGCCTTCCGTGAGCTACGTCGTTCGTAGCGAGGACTTTGACTGCGGCATCATGATCACCGCCAGCCACAATCCCTATACGGACAACGGCATCAAGCTCATCAACTCCGGTGGCTACAAAATGGAGCCGGAGGTCCTCGAGATGGTCGAGGATTACATCGACGGCAAGACCGAGGTGCCCCTTGCCACCGGCGAGGACATCGGCCGCACGATCGACTACGTCGAGGGCCGCAACCGTTACATCGGCTTCCTCATCAGCTCTGCCAGCTTCTCCCTGCACGGTCTGCGCGTTGGCCTTGACTGCGCGAACGGTGCCTCCACGCCCATCGCCAAGGGCGTGTTCGACGCCCTGGGCGCCAAGACCTACGTCGTCTCCAACGAGCCCAACGGCTTTAACATCAACCGCGGCTGTGGCTCGACTCACATCGAGCAGCTTCAGAACCTCGTTGCCGAGAAGGGCCTCGACGTGGGCTTCGCCTATGACGGCGACGCGGACCGTTGCATCGCGGTCGACGAGCACGGCAACGTCGTCGACGGTGACCTCATCATGTACGCCTGCGGCACTTACATGGCCAAGAAGGGCCAGCTTGCGGATAACACCGTCGTCACCACGGTTATGAGCAACCTCGGCCTCTACAAGGCCTTCGAGCGCGCGGGCATTTCCTACGAGCAGACTGCCGTGGGCGACAAGTACGTTTCCGCCTGCATGAGCGAGTACGGCTACTCCCTCGGTGGCGAGCAGAGCGGCCACGTCATCTTCTCCAAGTACAGTGCCACGGGCGACGGCATCAACACGAGCCTGCGCATTCTCGAGGCCATGCTTGGTTCCAAGAAGACCCTCTCTGAGCTCACGGAGCCCGTCAAGATCTATCCGCAGCTGCTCAAGAACGTCGTCGTTGCGGACAAGAACGCCGTTATGGCGGACGAACGCGTCAAGGCTGCCGTTGCCGGTGTCGAGACCGCCCTCGAGGGTGAGGGTCGCGCGCTGGTTCGTGCGAGTGGCACCGAGCCGATGGTGCGTGTCATGGTCGAAGCCGCGACGCCCGCCATCTGCGAGCAGTACGTCGACCAGGTGGTCAAGGTCATCGAGAGTCTCTAGGCTCGTGCGTCAGTAGGACCGTATGGCCGGTGCGTTCCAGGGAGTGGAATGCGCCGGCCCTTTCTTTGAGGGGGTAGTTGAATGAGGCTCATTCTTGCAGATATCGACCGCACGATCATGCCCTTTGGCGATACCGTGGTGCCCGCCCGCGTGCGCGAGGCGTTTAGGGCCGCTGTTGAGGCGGGCTGTGCCGTGGGCCCCTGCAGCGGGCGCGGCCGTGACTGGATCAGCATCCTGTTTGACGGGGACGAGCCTTGCTACCAGACGAACATCGCCACGAACGGCCTACAGGTGAGCTATGGCGGCGAGCTCGTGCTCGAGCGCCATATCCCCGCCGAGCTGGTCGCGCGCATGGCTGCCCTCACCGCCGAGGTGCCGCGTGCGGGTCTCGTCTGGTTTGATGGTGCTGCCCCGAAGGTCGTCGCGGGTGATATGGAGGACCTTAAGGTCGCGTTCCCGCGCTATGGGGCGTGCGGCGTCTACGAGCCGCTGCCTGGTCATGACGTGGTCAAGGCGAACGCCTTCGTGGCGGGTGATGACGCGGCTACGCGCGAGCTCGCGGAGCTTCTCACGAGGGAGATTCCGGAGCTTGACTTCGACGTGCCGCAGCAAGGCTTCGTCAATATCATGCCTGCGGGATGGAATAAGGGAGCCGCGGTGCTTTGGCTCGCGGATTACCTGGGTGTGGCGTCGCAGGACGTCTTTGTCTTCGGCGACGCGGAGAATGACCTCTCGATGCTGCATGCGGTGGAGAACTCCGTTGCCGTGGCGAACGCCACGCCCGAGGCCGCCGCTGCCGCGCGTTGGCACATCGGCACCTGCGAGAACTTCGCCGTCGCCGACGCCGTCGAGACCCTCGCCTCCGGTGGCTTCCCCTTCACCGAGTAGCCGAAAGTTGACAAAGGGACTGTCCCTTTGTCAACTCGATACCCACTGACCTGCAAGACCTGAAAAAGGGACTGTCCCTTTTTCAGGTTCTTTCTTACGTCCCCAGCTTGATATGTCAAGTGAGGCGCTATGGGGGAAGTCTAGGCTATCCGTTTGTGCCTGTATCCAAATAATGCGAGAGCATTTTCTGACAACATTAAAAGCGCAGTTAAACATATGCGCAAACGGTAACTCATGACCGAATATCGGCTTAAATCGATGCGATCAAATGATTACCGCTCGGCGAACAAATAGATACCGTTCGGCTGCGGATACGGGCAAATTGGAAATTCTGTGATAGCTTAATATACGGAGTTGGAGGGAGAGAGGGACTCCCGCCGCTCTTGTTCGCTTCCGCTTTTGGTTGGCTCGCGGAGGGCCAACAGATGAATTGGCGTGGACGCGTACGTATTGTTTGAAAAGCAGTACAAATGAAAGGTAGGAGGGATACCGAATGATGAAGTATCTCCAGAAGCTCGGCAAAGC
This sequence comes from uncultured Coriobacteriaceae bacterium, assembly GCA_900552935.1. Lineage (GTDB taxonomy): Bacteria > Actinomycetota > Coriobacteriia > Coriobacteriales > Atopobiaceae > Parolsenella. The sequence continues at coordinate 22,609 of USBN01000003.1, forward strand.
GCTGATGCTTCCCGTCGCGGCGCTACCCGTCGCTGGCATCCTCATGGGCGTTGGCTATCTGCTCGCCCCCGGCGTCATGGGCGTTCCTGGCGCTGAGACCGCTGGTGCGGCCTACACCGTTGGTTTCCTGCTCGTCAAGGCGGGCGGCGCTCTTATCGACAACATGGCTTGGCTCTTCGCCATCGGCGCAGCCGTTGGCCTCGCCGACGATCACGACGGCACCGCTGGCCTCGCTGGCCTCGTTGCCTTCCTGATGATCCAGCAGCTCCTCAACCCGGCTGTCGTCGGTACCGTTCGCGGTATGGACGCTGACGCTCAGGCTGCCTGGCTCCTCACCGCCGAGGGCATCGCGTTCTCCAAGATCGCCGGCAACTGCTTCATCGGCATCCTCTCTGCCGTCATCAGTGGCACCATGTACAACAAGTTCAAGGACACCCGTCTCCCGGATTGGCTGGCCTTCTTCTCCGGCAAGCGTTGCGTCGCCATCATGACCGCGCTCGTCTCCATCGTTACCTCTGTTGTCCTGCTCTTCGTGTGGCCCATCATCTTTGACGGCCTCGTCGCGCTTGGCAACGGCGTTGCCGCTATGGGTGGCATCGGCGCTGGCATCTACGCCTTCCTGAACCGCCTCCTCATCCCGACCGGCCTGCACCACGCCCTCAACAACGTCTTCTGGTTCGACACCATCGGCCTCGGCGACCTGTCCCACTTCTGGGCCGGCGACGTCATGGGCCAGAACGGTGCCAACTGGAGCGTCGGCATGTACATGTCCGGCTTCTTCCCCTGCATGATGTTCGGCATCCCGGGTGCTGCCCTCGCCATGGTTAAGACCGCCAAGGACAAGAAGGCCGCCATCGGTCTGGTTCTCTCCGCAGCCATCTGCGCCTTCGTCTGCGGCGTCACCGAGCCGTTCGAGTTCGGCTTCATGTTCCTCTGCTTCCCGCTCTACGTCGTGTACGCCGCCCTGTACGGCATCTTCACGATCGTCGTCTACTACGTGAACTTCCGTGCGGGCTTCTGCTTCTCCGCTGGTGCGACTGACCTGCTCTTCTCCGCGAGCCTGCCCGCCGCTAGCAACACCTGGCTGATCATCCCGCTGGGCATCGCCGCCTTCGTGGTCTTCTACGTGGTCTTCTACTTCGCCATCACGAAGTTTGACCTCAAGACCCCCGGCCGCGAGGATGTCTCCGAGGACGAGGTCGCCGCTGCTTCCGCCACCTCTGGCGACGACAAGTTCGCCGCCATCGCCGCTGGCGTCCTGGCTGCCGTGGGCGGCAAGGAGAACGTCAAGAACGTTGACTTCTGCGCCACGCGCCTCCGCTTCGAGGTCTCTGACTCCGGCAAGGTCGACGAGGCCGCCTGCAAGAAGGCCGGTGCTGTGGGCGTCATGATTCCTTCCAAGGAGTCCGCTCAGGTCATCATCGGCACGCAGGCCCAGGCCGTCTGCGACGAGCTCCAGAAGCTCATCTAGGACTGGTACCTGAAGCCGGAAGGCCGAAGTAACAGCATGAAGGGCCGTTCCCACTCCGCGGGGAACGGCCCTTTTCTTATGCGCGCACGCTGCGGTCAAGTGATGCTTGCGCACCTGGTGCTGCGGCTCGGGCGTATGGTTGCCGCGCGAGGGGCGTGTCGTGTCGCAATCACGCGAGGGTGCGGTCCCACCACAACCAGCAGACCTTCGCCGACAATCCGTCCCTCTAGACACAAAACGAGGGCCCGCCGACATCGAGTCGACGGGCCCTCTGTATGAGTCAACGTGCTTTGCGCGGGCGCGCGCCCGCAGAATCGCGGAAGCTACTTCGTGACGCTCACCACGACATCGCCAACCTTGACGGTGCGGTTGGCAATGGGGGCGACCTCGGCGCACTCGGCAGTGTTGGTGATGATGACGAAGGTGGTATCAGGGTGACCTGCCTCGGCGACCTTCTCGCGCGAGAAGGTAAGGAGCTCCTGGCCGCAGGTGACAGAGTCGCCCTGGGCAACCTTGATGTCGAAGCCGTCACCCTTCATCTCGACGGTGTCGATGCCCACGTGAACCATGACCTCAACGCCGTTATCGGCGATGATGCCCACGGCGTGCGGCATGACGACGGAGACCTTGCCGGAGATGGGGGAGATGACGGTCGAGCTCGTGGGATTGATGGCGCAGCCCTTGCCCATCATCTCGCTTCCAAAGACGGGCTCGTTGGTCTCAGAAAGTTGGACGAGTTCACCGTCGACGGGAGCAAGAACCTCAGTGACGTTGCTTGCCGGCTTGTCCTCGGACTTCTTGAAGCGATCGAACAGTCCCATCGTGTCTCCGTTCGCTGGGGGGGATATATACTTGATATTATAAGTTTGAAGCACGAAATCATTGAGCTTGCGTCGGCATGCGGTATGATTCAACCTTTAATTGAAACGGGAAGACAAGCAACTAGGCTCGTCTTCCCGTTCTGTGTTAATCCGTGCTTGAAGGTGTGACAGACGGCCCCGTCAAGCTTAAATACCGGCTTGATTACGAAGACGCTATCTTCTCCGCCTACTTCACGACGCCCTTGCGGAGAAGGATGTTCGCGTAGGTGGCCTCCTCAGAGGTGGCCACGATGGCGTAGGTCTTGCGGGCGCGATCAATGAAGGCGTCATGCTCCATGTGGGAGATCTTCACGTCACCGGCGTGCTTCTTGATGATCTCGCGGTAGGTGGCCCAAATGGGAGGCTCCTCCGGAGTGGGCGATTCCATCATCGCGACGGGAGACTCGACGTAATCATCGAGCGGCATGAGCGTGAGGATGGAGTCGAGCAGCTCGGGTACGCCGAGGCCGATGCAGCGGACGAGCAGGTTGCCGCTCGAGGTGGCGGGATAGTTGCCATCCGAGAGGACGATCTCGTCGCCGTGACCCATCTCCATCAGGACCTTCAGCAGGTCGGGTGAGACGTTCTTGGGGATTCCGTTGAGCATGGGTTGTCCCTTCTGCCGCGCGAGCGGCATATCCGTTGGTTGGCCGTCAATTGGCAGCTGGTTTAGTTGTAACCACTTTGGACGGGGCCTACGCCAACGCTTCGGTGGACGCGCGCGATGGTTCGCAGGCGCGGGGGGCGAGACGGGGCGCTCTAGTCGAGCACGCTACGTGCGCCAGAGCGATCGAGCGAGGAGAACTTCAGCTTGAAGTAATCCCAGCGTACATAGGAGAGCGCGTCCTCGACAACCTCGCCTGTGGCGAGCGTCGTGATCTTGTGCTCGCGAACGACGGGCGTGTCACCCTCGAGCTTGAGCGCCTCTGCCACCTCAATCGGCGCGGGGAAGATGATGTCGTCCACTTCGACCGCGGCCTCGTCATTGAGCGAGATGCCGAAGTCCTCGCGCACCTTGCGGTAAATGGAGGAATACTCCTGCGGCTCCGCGTCCTCCTTGATGAGGCGGCTCGCGATGTAGCTGCGCTGATAGACGATGGGAATGCCCTCGCAGCTACGGATGCGCATAATGCGCTGGTAGCCCTCCGTGGGACCGAAGTGCATGGAACGGCGGACCTCCGGGTCGCCGCCGCGCTCGAACGACAGGACCTCGACGGTCTCTCGCTCGGTGTAGCCCTTCCATGGCTCCATGTCCGTGAGCTCGACGAGGCGACGCTTGCGCGTGCGTGAGACGAACGTGCCCTTGCCCTGGCTGCGCACGAGGTAACCCATGTTCACGAGTTCGCGGATGGCGCGGACGATGGTGATGGAGCTCACGCCGTAGCGCTCGATGAGCTCGGATTCGCTGTAGAAGCGTTGGCCATTCTCGAATTTCTTGCTCTCAATCTCCTTGCGGAGGTCTTCTTTGATGAGCTCGTACTTGGGCGTGCGCATGTCTCACCTGCCGTGGGGCTCAGCCCGTCGCAAAAGGCTGCCGTTTGCCGGGAAAATAGGATAAAAGCCGTGCTAGTGAATTACTATACTAAGTATATGACAGGCGTGAACAACAACTTAATCCCTCATCGTTGAACGGCTGCCAAATACCGTTTATCCGTAGCTCTGCTCTACGCATTTTCGCGTGAGAAGGGATTGCAATGGCTTCGTATCTTATCAAAGCTGACAAGTTCTTCCTGCCCGGCGGAGTTGCCCTGGGCGGTTACCTCAAGGTCGTTGACGGCAAGTTTGGCGCGTGGACTCCTGCTGCGTCCGAGGGCGTCGAGATCCGTGACTTCACGGGCAAGTGGATCGCTCCCGGTATGGTAGACACGCACATCCACGGTTTCTTCGGCCATGCCACTATTGACGTCGATGCCGAGGGCATGGTCGAGGCGAGCGAGAACCTCGCGAAGTTTGGCACGACGAGCTGGCTGCCCACCACCTTCACCGATGGCGTCGAGCATATCGGCGAGTGCTGCGCGGCAATCGCCGAGGCCGCAAAGTCTTGCCAAGCTGGCTCTGGCCGTGCCCACATGCAGGGCATCTACCTCGAGGGTCCGTTCTTCACGATGAAGCACGTGGGAGCTCAGAACCCGGCGTTTCTCGTCGATCCCAGCTATGAGGTCTTCCGTGGCTGGCAGGAGCGCGCCGGTGGCATGATTCGCAAGAGTGCGCTTGCTCCCGAGAGGAACGGTTCCGTCGACTACATTGCCGCGCTCGATGCCGAGGGCGTCGTGACCTGCATCGGCCACACGGATGCCACCTATGACGAGGCGCTTGCCGCAGTGAACGCTGGCGCGACCTGCTTCGTCCACACCTACAACGGCCAACGCGGCCTTCACCATCGCGACCCGGGCGTGGTGGGCTGCGCCATGTCGACGCCTGAGACCTACGCGGAGATCATCTGCGATGGCAAGCACGTGCGCGCTGCCGCGATCGAGTCCCTGCTTCGCGCCAAGGGTTGGCAGCATACGGTGCTTATCACGGATTGCCTGGGCTGCGGTGGCCTTCCCGAGGGCAACTATATGAGCGGCGGCATGCCCGTCGTCCTCGCCGATGGCCTGTGTTACCTGCGTAATGAGGACGGCACGAGGGGCAACATCGCCGGTTCTGTGCTCACGCTCGCCAAGGGCGTGAAGAACATCGTGGATTGGGGCCTTGCGAGCGCTGACGAGGCGATTCGCATGGCGACGGAGGTCCCGGCTCGCTCCGCGCGCATCGACGACGTTTGCGGCTCGATCAAGCCTGGCCGCGACGCGGATTTCGTGGTCTTTGACCACGAGCTCAACCTATGCGAGACGTTCCTCGCGGGTGAGTCCGTGGGAGCCCCGATCGAGTATTAGCGGCGATGCAGTAGCGCGGGTCGTGGCGAGGACGCGGGCGGCAGATAGAAGACTGTCGGCGGGGTCGCCGGCAGCACCTGTGTCAATATGGCAGAGATAACGCGCGTGTGCCGCTTCTGGAAACAGTGCGTAACGAAACCTCCTGCGGGGCGCGTTGCGTGCTTTGATGGGACGAACTAATCGCCCGTTAGGCACGTGCTGCCCCGCAGGAGGTTCTTCATGGTTGGATTCGTCCTCACTGGTCACGGAGAGTTCGCGCCTGGTCTCGCGAGCGCCCTTGACCTCTTCGCTGGTCCCCAGGAGAACTTTGACGTCGTGCCGTTTGACGTGAGGCACGCCGGCGAGTATCCGCACCTTATCAGTGCCGCCATCGCCACTATGCGCGAGCATACCGACGGCGTCCTCGTGATGTGCGATCTTATCGGCGGCACGCCGTACTACCAGTCGATGACAGCGTCCGCCATGATGCCGGACGTGCGCGTCGTTGCCGGCGCAAATCTCCCGATGGTTATCGAGACGGTCTTCACTCGTAACGCGGATACGGCTGCCACGCCAGATTCGCTCGTGACCGTAGCGCTCGACGCCGGAAAGAGCGGCGTGGAGAGTCGCTTGATCTCCTAGCCCAGCAGCTCAGACACCACGCTCGCGACGAGCGTGCGGGGAAGCAGTACGTCGAGGCCGCTCGCACGGCGCGCCGCGTCGCGCATGGCGAGGGTGAAGCCCATGCAGTCGAGGCAGAGGAATGCGTCGTCCGCGCCCTTGAGCGTAGCCGCGGCGCGCGTGACGCCGTCAATGCCCTGATAGGGGCTTGCGGAAACGATATCGACCTCGACGCCGCTCATGCTCCACCACTCACGCGCCTGCTCGATCTGCGACGGATCAGGCACCATGACGGCGACGCGGCGACCGCCGGCGAGCGCGCGGGCATTCGAGTGCAGGAGAGGCTGCGGGAAGATGAGGGGAACTGTGTGACGGAGCTCCGGGAAGGAACCGGTGCAGAGCACGATGATAGCGCGGCAGCCGTCCGCCTCGGCTTGATCGATCTTTGCCTGAACGAGGGGGACGACCTTGTCTCCCGAGAAGGTGGCCTGGCGACCGTCGCTCATGCGCGAGACGAGGACCTCCTCGCCGGGCTCGGGCTTAAGCTCGCTCTCGACCTGCTCAAGCGTCATACCGTCAAGCGCGCCGTACTCGACGAGCTCGAGGTTGTTCGCAAGACGCTGGACAAGGTCACAGGTCATGTCCGTGCGGGGACTCTGGCCCACCGTGATGCCTGCGATACGCGTATGACGTGCCATGATGCCTCCAAGAGAGTGATTGCCGAGACAAATTCGGGCTCGGCACATGGAAAGGCCCGCCGACGCTGTGTCGACGGGCCAAGTGATGCGTATGCCTGACTACTCGGACTTGCCGGGGGTCTGGAAGCGGCTCATATCGCCGTAGAGCTTCTGGAGACGGTCGAACTGCTCCTCGTCATAGAACTTGCAGGCGCCGGGGCCAAAGACCTTGGCGACCTCGACGGCGAAGCGGGCGGCCTCCTCCACGTCGGTGCCATGGGTGGCGCCGGTGGCGCAGCCGGCGACCATCTGCTCGGTCGCGATCGCGACACCGACGACGGGGGCGTCGGTGGAGGTGGTGGGCTGGAGGATCGAGTTGAGGTGGTAGAGGTCATTGCCGTAGGGCGTGATGTCCTGCTGCGAGAGGGCGAAGACCTGCGGCATCTTGCCGGTGACGCGGGTCATGACGTCCATGAGGTCATTGGAGACGGACAGGATGTAGCCCATCTTGGTGGTGGGGGAGATGGCGATGCCGTTCACGTTGATGATGCGGTTGCCCTTGGTGGTGTCGATGGAGATGATGGCGTCCATGCGCTCGTCGACCTCCATGCGGTTCATGGTCGCCATGTCGATCGGGGAGTCCATGAAGGGAACCGGCTCGTGCGGGAGCGTTGGGGCGTCCGGGCAGACGTGGGTGGCGATGATGACGTCGCCCTCGAGGACGTCGCCGTTCTCGTGCATCTCGGCGAGCTTGAGGGCGGCGGTGAGGGCGGCGAGGGCGCCGTCACCGTCGGACACGGCACCGATCATCTCGGGACGAGCGCCGAGGCCGCCGAGACGGCCGACGATGCCGAGCGTGGGGGCGGTGCCACCGCAGGACTTGCCGTTGGAGCCGGGGATGAGGACCTTGATGCAGTCGGTGCCACCGCGGTCGCCGCTGACGCGCTCGACGGTCACCTCGGTGATGCCGTGGCTGCGGATGAGCGCGGCGCACTCCTCGCCGGAGGCCTGGGGCTTGTCGATGAGGTCATAGATGTCGAGCATCTGACGAAGAAGCATGGATGGTCGCCTTTCCTTAGAGGTTATTCGCAACGCTCCCCATCATACGGCAATGAACGCCTTACGTGTGCAAGCGCTATGCTAGTCGACCGATAAAGGGCAGGGGCGTTCGCGTCGTGCGGCGTCTTCATCCAAGGGAGGATGCATGGGAACCGAGGAACTCGACTTCTCTACCGTCAACGAGCTCACGAATAACTTCGCGAGCGTGCGCGCCAACCGCGTGGCGCGCAACTCCGTCACTGCGCTCGGCGTGGTCGAGGCAAGCGTCGACCGCAGGCAGGCGCGTAACTACCAGGACACCTTTGGCGTGTCGCTCAAGGCCGCCAAGACCGTGACCGGCCAGCGCCACTCGGGTCGCTGCTGGATGTTCTCGACGCTCAACGTCCTGCGCTCCAAGGTCCTCGCCAATCTCGACATCGATGACTTTGAGTTCTCCCAGAACTACGTGCAGTTCTATGACAAGCTCGAGCGTTGCAACTCCCGCCTCGAGTACGTGATCGACACCGCGGATCAGCCTTGGAATGACCGCGAGGTCACCCAGCTCATGCTCACCCCGGTCGATGACGGTGGCCAGTTCGTCTTCTGCTGCAACATCGTGAAGAAGTGGGGCGCCATCCCCAAGGCCCTCATGCCGGACACCGCCTGCAACAAGGACACCGCGCAGATGAACGCCCTGCTCACGACCCTCCTTCGCAAGGACGCCACGATCCTGCGCAAGATGGCTGCGAAGGGTGCCACGCTCGAGGAGCTTCGTGCCAAGAAGCAGGAGATGCTGCCCGAGTTCCACCAGATCCTTTGCTGCTGCCTGGGCGAGCCGCCCGTGACCTTCGACCTCGCGATTGAGGTGGGCGAGGGTGCCGACGTCGACGCTTCAAAGGTCGAGGAACTCATCTCCGCCAACGGTGGCGAGCCGCGACGCGTCCTACGTGACGCGGGTATCACCCCGGTCGAGTTTGTCGAGCGTTACGTGAAGCTCGACCTCTCGCAGTACGTCGAGCTCGTCAACTTCCCGGGTGAGACCCGTCCCTACGAGCATGCCTATGGCATCCGCTATTTCGATCCGGTCATTGGCGGCCAGCGCCTCCGCTTCCTCAACATGCCGATGGAGGACCTCGAGAACGCCGCTGTCGAGTCGCTCAAGGCTGGCGTCCCCGCCTTCATGATGTGCGCCGTCAACAAGAACCTCATGCGCAAGGACGAGGACTTCTCCGGCGTGCTCGCGCTCGACGGAATGGACCTCGACGGCACCTTTGGCGTCGACCTCTCCCAGACCAAGGCCGAGATGATCGATGACCGCGAGTGCGGCATGACGCACTGCATGGCCTTCCAGGGCGTTGAGCTGGGCGAGGACGGCAAGCCCGTCGCTTGGCGTGTCGAGAACAGCTGGGGCGACGATTTCGGCTTTGACGGCTACCTCGTCATGGACGCGGACTGGTTCCGCCTCTACGGCGGCGACGTCGTCGTCGAGCGCCGCTTCCTGCCGCAGCGCATCCTCGACCTCTGGGACACCCTGCCGCTCGAGGACGTCGCCTATTGGGACAACATGCTCGCGATTGGCTAGGGCTTCTAGAGCGGAGACCCCCATCGGTGGCGCCGCCTCGAAGAGTCTTATGCACATATGTGATGAAATGTCCGCAGACGGTCAAACAGCGGTTTGCCGTCTGCGGCTTTTTTATAGCCGGTCACACGAAAATGTACAGTAATTAGAGACATCTATCAGGTAAAGTAGGAAGTTGCTGTTTTGTCCAAAAGCAGTCCAGTATTTCGCCTGAGTAAACCATCGCGTATCACTAGCTCAACGTGATGTAGTTTCAGATATCTTTTATTAAGCGAATTGCATGGCTGGCAAGGTATTTACAGTTTTCCAGGCATATCCGCGTTTTTCAAGAGGGCGCTCGCGTCCTGACACCAAAAGGGAGGAACCATGTCTGACCTCAAGATCTCTCGTCGTTCGTTCGTCGGTGGCGTGTCCATCTTTGCGGCGGCGATGGCGGGTACCGCACTCTCCGGCTGCAGCTCTGATGGTGGCTCGACTTCCACCGGTGCTGGTGCCGATGGCGGCACGCTCGTCATCAGCCTGCCCTCCTCGCCCAAGTACCTCGACCCTGTCAAGTACACGGGCGCCTATGAGGCCCAGATCATCTGGTGCGTGTGCGACAACCTCGTTGACTACAACATCGACCTCACCGAGATTGTTCCCCAGCTCGCCACCGAGTGGAAGGTCTCCGACGACGGCCTCACCTACACCTTCACCATCCGTGATGATGCTAAGTTCCAGGCTGGCCAGTACCAGGAGGGCCGCGCCGTCGTCGCCGAGGACGTCAAGTACTCCCTCGAGCGCTCCGCGACTGAGTCCTCGATGAACCGCCTTGCCATGCTCGACCACTGCAACGTCGTTGATGACCACACGGTCGAGTGCGTGCTGAAGGCCCCTAACGCCTCGTTCCTCACCGCTCTTACGGATGCCGGCAACGTCATCGTCCCGAAGGAAGAGGTCGAGGGCTGGGGCGATGCCTTCGGCGATCACCTCGTGGGCTCTGGTGCGTTCAAGCTCGACCAGTTCGTGAAGGACCAGCAGAGCGACCTGTCCCGCTCTGATTGCTACTGGGGCGAGAAGCCGCACCTCGACGGCGTCACCATTAAGGTCGTTACCGACATGACCCAGTCTGCTAACGGCCTGGCCACGGGTGAGATCGACATCGCCACCTCGCTCACGGGCGAGGCCACCCAGACCATCAAGAACAATGACCAGCTCGTCCTGGACCAGAAGGAGGCGCTCCACGTCGCCTACGTCTACATGAACCAGGTCAACGGCCCCACTGCCGACCAGAAGGTCCGCAAGGCCATCCTCATGGCCGTTAACCGTGATGACCTGGTCAAGGGTGTCTACCCCTATGGCGAGGCTACGACCGCCGTCCTGCCCCTGCCCAAGGGCTCTTGGGGCTATGACGAGTCCGTCGAGGCTGACGTCCCGGCCTATGACCCCGAGGGCGCCAAGAAGCTCCTCGCCGAGGCTGGCTATCCGGACGGTCTCACCCTCAACATGTACATCTCCAACACCGAGGCTCGCGTGAAGATGGCCACCATCCTCCAGCAGGCCCTCAAGGAGAACCTGAACATCGATCTCGTCATCAACCCGAGCGACTGGGGCACCTTCAGCGCCGCCGCCTCCGCCGGCAAGGCTGACCTGTACGGCATGAGCTGGTCCTGGTACCCCGATCCCTTCTTCTTCCTCAACAAGCTGTTCAGCTCCACGGAAGTTGGCGCGCTTGGCAACGGTGCCGGCTTCAGCCACTCCGAGGTTGACGAGCTGCTCGACAAGGCCCTCGAGGTCACGGATCAGAACGAGCGTGCCAAGTACTACAAGGAGGCCCTGAAGAAGATCGTCTCCTATGACCCGATGCTCGTCTATGGCTCCGAGTACGTGAACACCGGCCTTACCAAGAAGGTCGAGGGCTTCCAGAGCCGCGCCGACAACAAGACGGTCATCGTCTCCAACGAGATTAACATCTCCAAGACGGCGTAATTTGAGTATTTCATTCAGTTAAGAATGATGGGGGCATGGCCCAGAGCCGTGCCCCCATCACATGGTTACGCGGGCACAAGTTCCCGCCAGACTCCGCTCAGGGGGTGTTGCAAAGGTGGCAAAGACAATCCTCAAGAGGATTCTCCAGACGATTCCGGTTCTGTTCGTAGTCGTCACCATCACCTTCGTCCTCACGCGCATGATTCCGGGCGATCCAGCGGCGCAGATGCTGGGTCCGCAGGCGTCACCCGATGCGATTGCGACGATGAGAGTAAAGATGGGCCTCGACGAGCCCATGCTTACGCAGTACATCAACTATCTGGTTGGTATCCTGCACGGCGATTTCGGCTATTCGTACTCCTACAGTGGCCCCGTCATGCCCATCATTCTGAGCAGGCTTCCCTCCACGCTTTCGATCACCCTTACGGGCCTCGTGCTTGCGCTTCTCGTTGGCGTGCCCATTGGCGTCGTGTCCGCCGTGAAGCAGAACACCATCTTTGACTACGTCTTCATGGTGCTTGCCCTCGTTGGCGTGTCTATGCCTATTTTCTGGCTGGGCCTCATGCTCGTCCTCACCTTCTCGGTGAATCTGGGCTGGCTCCCCGCCATGGGCATGGGTGCGATGTCGAAGGGCGTCTGGGACGTTATTAGCCACATGATCCTGCCGTGCTTCTGCCTGGCGACGATCCCCGCGGCGACGTTTGCCCGCATCACGCGTTCCAGCATGCTCGAGACGATCAACGGCGAGTACATCAAGGCTCTCCGCGCTCGCGGCATCAAGGAGTCCAAGATCATCTGGAAGCACGCGCTCAAGAACGCGCTCCCGCCCATCGTGACCGTCTTGGGCCTTCAGCTTGCCAGCGCCTTCGCCGGCGCCATCCTAACGGAGACCATCTTCTCCTGGCCTGGCCTTGGCACGCTCATTGTCAATGCCGTCAACGGCCGTGACTACTCGCTCATTCAGGGCGTGGTCCTGTTCTCCGCCGTCGTTTTCGTCTTCGTTAACCTCGTTGTTGACATCGTCTACATGGTCATCAACCCCAAGGTCAATTATGAGGGGGGTAGCAACTAATGGCAGATAACGCTACTGGCGCTAGCCTTTCTGACGAGGCAACGCTCAAGATGCTCGAGCGTGAGCGCAAGGCGAACAACGCCTGGCACAAGCTCGCTCGTAACAAGATGGCGCTCGTGGGCCTTGCGATCGTCGTCGTGATGGTGATTCTCGCCATCTTTGCGCCTCTGCTTGCTCCGTGTGATCCCAACGCCACGGATACCGGCAACATGTTTGCCGCTCCCGGTGTGGGGGGCCACCTGTTTGGCACCGACGCCTATGGCCGTGACCTTCTCTCCCGAGTGATCTATGGTGCACGCATCTCGATCTTCATCGCCATCGGCGGCACCATCCTCGGTGCCATCGTCGGCATCCTGCTGGGCCTCATTGCCGGCTTCTTTGGCGGCATCGTTGACTCTGTGATCATGCGCATCATGGACGGCATGATGGCGTTCCCGTTCATCTTGCTGTCCCTCATTCTCATGACCATTCTTGGTCAAGGCACCATCAACGTGATTATCGCGATTGGCGTTGCGAACGTGCCCAACTTCGCTCGTGTCGTGCGAGGCCAGGTCCATGTCGTGAAGAACGAGGAGTACTGCAACGCCGAGCGCGTCATTGGCGCCAGCCCCGCTCGCATCCTCTTCAAGCACATCTTCGCCAATGCCATGAGTCCGGTCATTGTCTACTTCACGCTCAACATCGCCAGCGCGATCATCTCTGAGGCCGCACTCTCCTTCCTCGGTCTTGGCATCCAGCCGCCCACCGCTTCTTGGGGCTCGATTCTTTCCGAGGGCAAGAGCTGCCTGCAGGGTGCCCCTCACATCGCCACGATTTCTGGCATGTTCATCCTCGTCACCGTTCTTGGCTTCAACCTGTTTGGTGACGGTATTCGTGACGTTCTCGACCCGAAGCAGAAGAGGTAGGCCCTATGAGCGAGAACAACTCTCAGGCTACCGAGACCAACGCGGCTACCGAGCAGGTCTCGGAGCACCTTGTTGAGGTCCATGACCTTAAGACGTACTTCCACACGGCTGCCGGCATCGCTAAAGCCGTCGACGGTGTGAGCTTTACACTCGATCGTGGCAAGACGCTTGCCATCGTGGGTGAGTCTGGTTCCGGCAAGTCCGTCACCTCGAGCTCTCTGATGCACCTTCTGCCCAAGACCGGCAAGATCGAGGGTGGCAGCGTCATGTTCGACGGCAAGGATATCGTGCATGCCACCGAGGCTGAGCTTCGCGAGCTTCGTGGCAAGGACATCTCAATGATCTTCCAGGACCCGATGACGGCCCTGGACCCGGTGTTCAAGGTCGGCACCCAGATGATCGAGATCATCCGCCTGCATGACGGTCTCGACAAGGAGGCCGCGCGCGAGCGTGCCATCGAGATGCTCAAGCTCGTGAGCATCCCCAACCCCGAGAAGCGTATGGACTCGTATCCGTACGAGCTCTCCGGTGGTATGTGCCAGCGCGTCATGATCGCCATGGCGATGAGCTGCCACCCCAAGTTCATCATTGCCGACGAGCCCACCACCGCCCTTGACGTGACGGTGCAGGCCCAGGTCCTGAGCCTACTCAAGGGCCTCCAGGACACGCTCAACACGGGCATTCTCCTCATCACGCACAACCTCGGCATCGTCTGGCAGATGGCTGATGATGTCATGGTCATGTATGCGGGTCGTACCTGCGAGTATGCCCCCATGGAGGAGCTCTACGCCAATCCGCTGCACCCCTATACCTGGGGCCTGCTGGACTCCATGCCCAAGCTCTCTGATAAGGCGAAGACCGATCTCAAGACCATTCCGGGTGTTCCGCCCGATCTGAGGCTCACCGGCACCTGCTGCAACTTCTACAACCGTTGCCCCTACGCCTGTGAGAAGTGCAAGCACGAGGTTCCGCCGCTGGTCGAGGTCAAGCCTGGCCACTTCGTGGCGTGCCACAGGCAGAACGGCGAGGAGAGCCTCGTTCGTGGGGAGGCGAACTAAATGGCCAACGATAATGTGATTCTTGGCATCAAGAACCTTAACAAGGAGTTCCGTCTTCGTGGCGATGGCCTCTTCGGCAAGCCTCAGACGCTCCATGCGCTGTCCGGTGTTTCGCTTGATGTCTATGAGGGCGAGACCCTCGGCATCATCGGCGAGTCCGGTTGTGGCAAGTCGACCCTCGGCCGCTGCATCGTTGGTCTCCATGAGCCCACGAGCGGCGAGATCATCTATAACGGCCAGGATATTTCCAAGCTTAAGGGTGTCGCGCGTAAGCCCGTGCACAAGGATCTCCAGATGATCTTTCAGGACTCCTATTCGAGTCTTGACCCTCGCTTCACCGCGGCGGCTTCCATTGAGGAGCCGATGGTCATCCATGGCTTCGAGCCTGATGCCGCGAAGCGTCAGCAGAAGGTCCTTGACCTTATGAAGGAAGTCGGCCTCGACATCCAGCACCTGCAGCGTTACCCGCATGAGTTCTCCGGCGGCCAGCGCCAGCGCATCAACGTCGCTCGCGCCCTCTCGCTCGATCCGAAGATCATCGTGTGCGACGAGCCCGTCTCCGCGCTTGACGTGTCGATTCAGGCCCAGGTCCTGAACCTCTTCCGTCGACTCCAGCGCGAGCGAGGCCTGACGTACATCTTCATCAGCCACGATCTGTCGGTGGTCAAGCACATCTCTGACCGCGTTGCCATCATGTACCTCGGCCGCGTCATGGAGATCTCGCCTGCTCACAGCATCTATGAGAACCCGCTGCACCCCTACACGAAGGCTCTGCTCTCGGCCATTCCGCCCGAGAACCCCTTCGAGCGTCACCCCGAGATGAAGCTCGAGGGCGAGATTCCCAGCCCGGTGGGCGAGCAGGTCGGCTGCCCGCTGGCAGGCCGTTGTCCCAACGCCACAGAGCGCTGCCGCCACGAGCGTCCCGCGCTCATGGAGGTGGAGGACAATCACCGCGTCGCGTGCTTCCTCTACCACGATAAGGTCGCGGAGTAGATTTATTATTTTGGGGCCAGTCGATTCCGGCTGGTCCCTTTCTGTTTGTTTGCAAGTCTTGCGTTTGTCTAATGGCTGGTGTGCCGGGAACCGGCATGCCTTGAGGGAAGGCGGAACCGAAGTGTCGGTTACGAAGGAGCAGCTTCACGAGGCTGTACTTGCTCACCAAGACGATCTGCTCAAGCTTTGCCAGCAGCTCATCCAGATCAAGAACCAGAGCCCGATTGATGACCAGGAGCCCGCTATCAAGTTCGTTCGTGACTACCTTGCCGAGCACGGCATCGAGTCCGAGCGCCTCGTTGCGGACAGTGGCGAGGACTATCCTGTCGTTTATGCTCACATTGGATCCGAGGACGGCTTCCGCGTCGTTCTGAACGGTCACGTTGACGTCGTGCCCGTTGGTAATCTTGATGGCTGGGACTTCGATCCGTTCGGCGGCGAGATTCGCGACGGCAAGATGCTCGGCCGCGGCACCTCTGACATGAAGTGCGGCCTTGCGGTCCTGCTCTTCTCGATGGCCATGCTGAACGAGGCTGACGTTGACCTCAAGGGCGATATCCGCCTGCACGTCGTCTGCGATGAGGAGATCGCCGGCTCTGGCACCAAGTGGTTCTGCGAGAACGGCTATGCCGACGGCGCCGATGCCGTCATGATTGGCGAGCCCACCGGCCACGACACGATTGAGATTGGCCAGAAGGGCATCCTCCACCTCACGTTCACCGCTCATGGCGTGCCCGGCCACGGCTCGACCGGCAACTACAAGGGCGATAACGCCATCAACAAGCTCGCGAAGGTCATCCCCTTCATCGACGAGATCACCGCTGTTCCCGGTCACTATGACGAGTCCCAGGCTCGCGCCGTCAAGAACTCGCGCACCATCGCCGAGCGCACGATCGGCACTCCTGGCGTCGGCAACGTCATCGACCACTGCTCCACCAACGTCGGCATCATTCAGGGTGGCGGCAAGATCAACCAGGTGCCGGACTTTGCCTCCTGCAGCGTCGACGTTCGCCTGCCGTATGGCTGCAAGCACGAGGAAGTCGTTGCTGCGGTTGATGCTCTGATCGCCAAGAGCGGTGTCGAGGGCGTCGAGGCCAGCTATAACTGGATTGCCGAGGGCAACTACACCGACGACGAGTCCAAACTGGTCACGAGCCTCAAGAAGAACATCGAGGACGTCTGGAACGAAGAGTGCCTGCCGGCTTACCAGTGGGCGAGCTCTGACGCCGCGCACTACCGCGCGCTCGGTGCCCCGACGATCCAGTTTGGCCCGGCAAACAACGAGGGCATCCACGGCTACAACGAGGATGTCGACGTTATCGATATCGTTCACTCGGCGGAAATCTACATGCTGTCGCTCTGCGACATGCTGGGGGTGGAGTAAATGACTGACGAGAAGTGCTGCTGCGGCATGGATGCTGCGACTGACGTCAACGCCGTTCCCGAGGCGAAGCGCACCGAGGGCCTGGTTTGGCGGTATGGCGACGAGCGCATCGAGTACGCCGCCGCCGCTGGGCACCTCGACATCTATGACCCCGCGCGCGTGCTCGAGGGCAAGATGTTCAACGTGAACTACGTTGCCTCCAGCGTTAACGGCGAGGCCGTGGACTCCTCCAAGCGCCCCGTGACGTTTGCCTACAACGGCGGCCCGGGTTCCGCGTCCGTGCCCATCAACTTTGGTGGCCTTGGCCCGAAGCGTGTCGTGAGCGAGGGCGAGAAGTTCGCGAGCGCCTCCTATGAGGTCGTCGACAACCCCGGCACGCTCCTGCGCGAGACGGACCTCGTGTTCCTGGACGCTCTGGGCACCGGCTGGTCTTTCGTCGCTGATGGCTATGACAAGAAGCGCGTCTACGGCCTTGAGGAGGATGCCCGCACGTTCTGCCGTGCCATCGTTCGTTGGCTTGACGAGAACAACCGTTGGGACAGCCCCCTCTATATCTATGGCGAGTCCTACGGCACCATGCGCTCCTCCGTCCTTATGCGCTATCTCGGCGAGGCCGGCGTGCCGCTGGCCGGCGTCGTGATGCTCTCTGCGTACTTTGACTGGTCGCAGAACCTGCCGGGCAATGACCTGTACTATCTCGGCATGCTTCCGAGCTTCGCCTCGACGGCCCAGCACTTTGGCGTCACGGGCCAGGGCGTCGATGTTGACGAGTGGTTCGATGAGGCAAGTGAGTTCACCGCGAACGAGTATGCCCCGTCCCTCATGAAGGGCGATCGCATCGACCCGGAGGAGAAGCGTCGCGTCGCCGAGAAGATGGAGCACTACATCGGCATCCCCGCGGACTTCCTGCTTGCTCACAACAACCGCATTGAGCTCGAGGACTTCCGCGCGAACATCGTGCGCGACCGTGGCCTGATGTGTGGCCGCCTCGACATGCGCTACACCGAGACCATGACGCTGCCCGTGCAGCGCAACACCTTCTACTTCGCCTGCGAGGACCCGGCGGCCCACGCTCTCGAGAAGGTCTGGTACGGCGCGTTCCGTAGCTTCCTCCGCAGCACGCTCGGCTACGTCAACCCCGCCGAGTACCGTCTGTCCGTCTGGAGCGAGATCGGTATCGGTTGGAACTGGGTCCACGACGAGCCCGGCATGGACGACACCAAGACCGCCGCTCCCAACCTCGCGTTCGACATCGCCACGGCGCTCCGTCGTAGCCCGACGACCAAGCTCGCCATCCTCGGTGGCCGCTATGACGCCGCGACTCCCTGGTGGAACATGGACCACACGATGTCGCAGCTGTTCCTCCCGACAGAGCTCAAGAGCCGCATCACCTACCACCGCTATGGCTGCGGTCACATGGCATACACCGATGTCCCGACCCTCATGCAGATGGTCGACGACATGCGCGAGTTCTACGCCGCGGAGTAGGTTGCCCTTATGGATGTGAGGACGCTAGGGATCGTTCTGGTTATCGTGGCCCTTCTCGGCAGCGTTGCGGGGAGGCTCGTCAGGGGTCGTGCCGTCTCAAAGGCACAAGACCAATTCATGGCGGGGGACTTCGAGGGAATGATCAAGACCCTCGATGGCGCTGCGGCGAAGACGGGCCTTCCGCCGTTCAACCTCCACTACATGCGTCTCAACGGTTTTGAGGCAATGCAGGATGTCGAGGGCGAGAAGGCCGAGCTCAACGTGCTGTTGCGTATGCGCTGCACCGACGTGCAACGTCGGCTGGTGCTTGCTCGCGCGATGAACTTCTACGAGATGCAGAAGGATCGCGAGGGTGCCGAGCACGTGCTTGAGCTTATGGAGAGCTTCGAGGACAAGGATTTGCTCCGCGACGCGCGCCAGACGTTCGCCATCGTGTTCAAGAACAGCTTCGCGTACATCGCCGAGATGGAGCACCAGCTTGCGGATGCGGAGCCGGACGAGAAGGCGAGGCTCAACTACTTCCTGTCTCTCCAGTACGAGAACAAGGGAGATGAGGTTCGAGCCAAGGAGCACCTTGATCGCGTGATGTCCGCGTTTGAGGCCGTCCCTGAGAACCAGGCGAATATCAGTGTCGAGACTGACGAATCCGAGGATCCCGGGGATTCCAAGTCGTCTACCGATGCGGAGCCCGATAAAGCCTCGGAGCCCGAAGCGACCGAGCCGTCTTTCAACGAGGAGCCCGCTGAGTCTTTTGAGGACGAAGCGGTCTCCAGTGAAGAGTAGACAACTTCGCTAAAAGCGAGGCGAGGAGGGGTGCATGGCGTTTGCCATGCGCCCCTCCTTAACGATAGGGCCTTCGCTTCGCGGGACTTTACCGGTGACGATTTGCAGATGCATGTTGACTGAACTTGCGAGCTGGGCGTAGATCCTGTAGCTGTGCTAATATTCCTCCCTAGGCAATGACGGAGAGGTTTGGCTGTCGCGTCGCCAGCGGATAAGAGATGGGGCCCACCGGCTGAGAGGTCCCTCCAAGGTTGACGGCCAGAGTTCACTCCACCAGCCGCGAACTGAAAGCGCCATGCGTCAACGCGCGCGCGAGTAGGGGAGCCGTCCGCCCCACGAGACGGGGAGAAGAGCGGGTACGTCGGGCAAGACATCCGGCGGCCAAGCAAGGTGGTACCGCGGAGACTCATCCGCCCTTGCTCGCAAGAAGGCGAGCGAGGGCGGTTTTTTTGTCGCGCACTCTCGCCAAGGAAGGCGGGCGCGAGCCCGCGAACGAAAGGGGCATGAAAGGCATGACGATCATTGACGACCTCAAGGCCATCGAGGCCGAGGCGCACAAGGGCATCGGCAACGTCGCCGACCTTGCGGAGCTTGACCGCGTTCGCGTCGCGGTGACGGGCAAGAAGGGCTCTCTCACCGGTGTCCTCCGCCAGATGGGCCAGCTCTCTCCGGAGGACCGCCCGAAGGTGGGAAAGCTCGCCAACGAGGTTCGCTCCCGCATCGAAGCCGCCCTCGAGGAGCGCAGACACGAGCTCGAGCACGCGGCCCTCGAGGCGCGCATCGCCGCCGACTCGGTCGACGTGACGCTTCCCGGTCGTGTCCCGTCCGTGGGCACGCAGCACCTCATCTCGCAGATCATCGAGGAGATTGAGCAGATCTTCTGTGGCATGGGTTACACCGTCGAGGACGGCCCCTACATCGAGACCAGCTACTACAACTTCACTGCGCTGAACGCGCCGCTCGACCACCCGAGCCGTAGCGCCCGTGACACCTTCTATGTCGAGGACAACAACCCTGGCAGCCTCGATCACTCCGAGGTTCACGCCAACGGCGAGTCCGATATCCTCCTGCGCACGCAGACCTCCGGCGTCCAGGCTCACACGATGGAGACCCAGAAGCCGCCCATCTACATGATCTGCCCGGGCACCGTCTTCCGTCCCGACACGCCCGACGCGTGCCACCTCCCCCAGTTCAACCAAATCGAGGGTCTCGTCGTGGACGAGGGCATCACCTTCGGCGACCTCAAGGGAACCCTCGACTACTTCTGCCGCGAGATGTTCGGCAAGGACCGTGCCACGCGATACCGTCCCCACTTCTTCCCGTTCACCGAGCCCTCCTGCGAGGTTGACGTGTCCTGCGGCGTTTGTGGTGGCAAGGGTTGCCGCTTCTGCAAGAACACCGGCTGGCTTGAGATTCTCGGCTGCGGCATGGTCGACCCGAACGTTCTCGACAACTGCGGCATCGATCATGAGAAGTACACCGGCTTCGCCTTCGGCATCGGCGCCGAGCGCGTTGCTGCTCTCCGCTACGACCTGCCTGACCTGCGCATGCTGATGACGGGAGATATGCGTTTCCTCTCCCAGTTCTAACCCCCCAGGCTTTCCGCGGCACGCCATCTGGTCCCTCAAACCGTCGCTTGCGTGCCTTGGCACGCGGCGCTCCTCTTTCGGGCCCATCTGACGCACCGCAGAAACCCTGGTTTGATTCCGTATTTTCTGCGCTATAGAAAGGTATTCACATGCGCATCTCATATGAGTGGCTCGGCTCCATGGTCGACCTCCCGGCCGATCCCAAGGTCCTGTACCGCGAGCTCATCCGCACCGGCACCGAGGTCGAGACGATCGAGCGCGTTGGCGCCGATCTCGACCATGTCGTCGTTGGCCAGGTCGTCTCGAAGCAGCCGCATCCGGATTCTGACCACATGTGGCTTTGCAAGGTCTCCGTTGGCGCCAGGAACGTCGACGCGGACGGCAATCCCGTTCCGCTGCAGATCGTCTGCGGCGCCCAGAACTTCGAGGAAGGCGACAAGATCGTCGTCGCGATGATCGGCGCAGTGCTCCCCGGGGACTTCAAGATCAAGAAGAGCAAGCTTCGCGGCGTGGAGTCCTGTGGCATGAACTGCTCTGCTCGCGAGCTCGGTCTCGGTGGTGACCACTCCGGCATCATGATCCTTCCCGAGGATGCCCCCGTGGGCATGGACTTCGCCAAGTACCGTGGCCTGTCCGACACCGTTCTTGACTGCGAGATCACGCCCAACCGCCCGGACTGCCTCTCCTATGTGGGCATGGCTACCGAGGTCGGCGCGGTTCTCGACGAGGACACGCATATCGAGCTTCCTGCGATTCAGCACGAGGAGGGCCCCAAGTCCTCTGACCTCGTTGACGTGCGCATCGATGCCCCCGAGCTCTGCTCTCGCTACGTCGCCCGCGTCGTCCGTGGCGTGAAGATCGGCCCGTCCCCGGACTGGCTCGCACGTCGCGTCATCGCCGCTGGCAGCCGTCCCATCAACAACGTCGTGGACGTCACCAACTACGTGATGTACCTTACCGGCCAGCCGCTTCACGCCTTCGACCTCGGAAAGCTCTCCGAGCGCGACGGCCGTCGTCACGTCGTCGTTCGCGCCGCTCGCGATGGCGAGGAGCTCACCACGCTCGACAGCGAGGAGCGTAAGCTCACGAGCGACATGGCCGTCATCACCGACGACGGCAAGCGCCCCATCGCCCTCGCCGGCGTCATGGGTGGCCTCAACTCCGAGATTGACGACACTACCGTTGACGTTCTTCTCGAGAGCGCCTGCTTTGACAAGAGCCACATCTCCCGCACGAGCCGCAACCTCAACCTCATGAGCGAGGCCTCCATTCGCTATGAGCGCCAGGTCGACGCCGCAAACTGCGAGGAAGTCTCTGACATCGCGGCCGCCCTCTTCGAGAGCTGCTGCGGCGCCACCGTCTGCCGTGGTCGCGTTGACGTCTATCCCGCTCCTGTCGAGGCCGTCTGCATCACCCTTCGTGGCGATCGCGTCCGCGCCGTGTGCGGAGCCCCCATCACCAACGAGGAGATCTCCCACCTGCTCGAGCGCCTTGGCTGCGCCGTCGTTCCGCAGAAGGGCGGCAATGACTTCGAGGTCGTGGCGCCCACCTCTCGCCCGGACCTCACCCGTGAGGCCGACCTCATCGAGGAGGTCATTCGCCTATGGGGCATGGACCGCGTCGAGCCGACGCTCCCCGGCGCCAAGAACCACCACGGTGGCCTCACGGTCGATCAGCAGCGCACACAGCTTATCGGTCGCACGCTGCGCTCCTGCGGCCTCTCGGAGACCTTCACCTACTGCTTCGCGGAAGATGGTGATCTCGAGCGCGCAAAGATCACCGAGACTGGCCGTGGCGTGCCCGTTCGCATCATGAACCCGCTGCTTGCCAACAACTCCGAGATGCGTCGCTCGATTCTCCCGGGCCTTCTCCGCTCCGTCGCCTACAACCTCGACCACGGCGTAGAGAACGTCGCCCTCTACGAGCAGGGCCGCGTGTTCTTCGGCCATGCGAAGCACACGCTTCCCGACGAGCCCCGCTACGTCTGCGGCGTCCTCTCCGGCGCTTGGGACGAGGACGGCTGGAACCAGAAGCACGAGAAGCTCGACTTCTTCGATGCGAAGGGCATCGTCGAGCGTCTGCTCTCCGCGCTTCGCATCACGAAGGTTCGCTTCAAGCTGGCTGATGCCGAGGAGTACACCTGGCTGCAGCCTGGTCGAGCGGCCGAGGTCTATGCCGGCGGCGAGCTCATCGGCTGGGTGGGCAACGTCCACCCCGTGAGTCTCGATGCCTTTGGCATTGACGCGGACGTCATCGCCTTCGAGCTCTCCGAGTCGCACCTGCTGCGTCTTGCCCAGCGCGAGCTGCCGTATGTCGACGTGCCCACGCTCCCCGCCATCACGCACGACCTTGCGATCGTCGTTGACGAGAGTGTCACGTGCGAGACCCTCGTTCAGCGTCTGACCAGCGCCGGCGGCAAACTGCTCGAGAGCGCCCGTCTCTTTGACGTCTATCGTGACCCGGTGCGTGTGGGACTTGGCAAGAAGTCGATGGCCTTCCAGCTCACCTATCGCTCGAACGACCACACGCTCACGAGCGAGGAAGTCGAGCGCGCGCACGCGAAGGTCGTGAAGAAGGTCTGCGCCTCTACGGGCGGCGAGGTGCGCTCCTAGAGCGACGGGGAGAGCCCCGAGATTCGATGACGTTTGGCTTGCGATAGGCGCGGACGTCGTTGCTCGTAAGTTTTCCCGAAAGTTAGGGGGTCGTCACATTTGTGGCGGCCCCCTTCGCGTGCGTGCTACCATGGGCCTATGCCTAGTTGGAACGTACATACCGCCCATGTTCAGCGCCTGCTCAAGGAGGGGCCAGCCTCCTCCTTTGGCATCCGTGATGTCGACGCATTTCTGTTTGGCAACTATGTGCCAGACGTATACGTGGGCTATATGCTGCCTCATCCTTCCGGCATTCTGCCGTATGCGCTCACCCACTTCGCGGACCCATGTGCCATTCCCATTCCTCGTGAACGCGAGTTCTGGGATCTCTACGTAGAGCCTACCCTCGAGATTCCTGTGGATGTGCCCATTGGCCCCGCTGCCATTACGGTGGAGGAGGGCGTGAGGATCTCCCGCGCGGGTGGTTCCTTCATCATTCCGGCTAGCCAGCCGGCGCACGATGAGGTGGCGAAGCGCCTGTCCCACCCTGGCTATCGTGCAAGCGACGTCGTGCTGGGTGCCTGGGCGCATCTGCTCTGTGACAGCGTCTATAACACGGCGACGCACGCTTGGCTCGAGCGCTACCATGTGCCAACGGGCGAGGCGACTCGCATTCGCAAACAGGGAGATTTCGACAAGTTTGGGCGTACCCTGCCCATCACGCTGACCTGCGAGACGACCGCCGTTGTGCTTGCTCAGGCGGCAGAGTTTCCGCAGTATGCGCTCCGCGAGCGGGACGTGAGGCGTTCCGTGGACGTGGCGCGCGGCATTGTCGAGGATAATCAGCGCAACCATATTGATGGCACACCTGAGTACAGCCTGTTCACCGGAGATTTCTTCTTTGAGGTATTTGAGCATGCGACTGAGCTGCTCGTCGAGCGCCTGAGTGACTATGCGAGGCGCGTCTCGGCGTAGGGCTATTGGCCCGGTCCCGCGCGTCTGCCACGACGAAGTTGACCATCCCGTCCATGGCAAAGTTGACTATCCCGTCTATTTGAAGACGTGCTTCTGGCGAGGTTGACCATTCGTTGATTGCTTGGGTATCGCGTCTCCTGTTGCGCAAACGATTACTTGCTCAATAAAGAATTACTACTAAAACCGCAGGTAGAGTTTGGTTGACTAGTCGTGTATTTTTAGGCTTAACGATTGCCTGGGAGTCAACTTCGGGGTTACACTTCAGCCAGAACTAGTCAAGTTGCTGGGAGCCGTAGAGCGCTCCTGACGCCGGGCACTTGGCGCTCATGGAAAGGCACGCAATGGCTGACTTCGAGAAGAAGGACACCTCGCTGCTCTACGTGCAGGTAGCAGACTATGTTCGTGAGAAGATTTATTCCAAGGAGTGGGGTGTTGATGAACGCATCCCGTCCGAGCACGAGCTAATGGCCATGCTCCACCTCTCTCGCGGTACCGTTCAGAAGGGCATTCGCTCGCTTGTCGAGGAGGGCCTGCTCGTTCAACAGCGTGGTCGCGGCACCTTCGTGATCCAGCCGGTCATGGCTCGCCCCTCGGGCAACAAGCTCCACTCGTTCGCGGAGTCTATGAACGAGCAGGGCATCGAGTACGTGACCCGTGTGGTTGAGAAGCGCATTGACCGTGCCAATCGCGTCTGCGCGCAGAACCTCGGCATTGCGGAGGGGTCAACTTTTCTCTACCTCATGCGCGTCCGCTTCGTTGCGGAGCAGCCCGTCATGCTCATCGAGAGTCGCATTAACCTTGAGCCGTGCCCTGGCCTCGAGAACGTCGACTTCGAGCGCGAGGGTCTGTTCGATGCCGTCGAGCGCACGAGCGGCCAGTCCGTTGGGGATGCGGAGATGACGTACAGCGCTCGCGCCGCGGGTAAGAGGCGTGGCCGCTGGCTCGAGTGCGGCGAGCGTTCCCCGGTGCTTGACCTCGATCAGCTCGTACGCCTCGAGGACGGTACACCCGTGGAGTGGGGTAGCGTCTGGCTCCCCGCAAACCGTTGCGTGATCAGCTCTGTTCGTACGAGGTAATGGCTTTATAAACAGCGTGTTTGCCGCGCTCTCTTTTAATTCTCCTTTGATGTCGCCGCCGGGATTGTTAATCCTTGACGGCGACATTTTCCTTGCCGAGGACGCCGCGGGCCAGGCCAGAGCGCTTGAGGCGGTCCATGCGCATCGTTGCGTGGAGCCCACGTCTCGTAAGCTCTAGAGGCTTCGGCCCCGCATGCATACGCGCGTTCGCGCAAACAGCTGGCTCGACACACGAAAGGCGCCCCGAACCTGATGGCACGGGGCGCCTTGTTGTCACTTGGGAGCGACTGATTCGCGTTGCGACCTGCGTCGCGGCTTTTGGCCTAGTGGCTTTGCACCAGCCGCCAAAGGCTCTTTAGCGCGAGGCTTACAGCTCGTGCTTGTTGCCAGCGACAGCTGCGTCGCCAGAGGGAACCTGCGCCACGAGCAGCATGTTCGTCGAGGTGATGTAGTCACCCTGGGACGGCGCGGTGTGCGGGTCGCCGGCGGTGACGCAGACGAGGTCACCCTCGTTCACGAGGTCCTTCTTGTGGATGAGGTCGAGGGCCTGGCGGACGGTCACGTCAATGGCGCCCTGGGCGGTGCCGGGAAGGACGGTGACGCCCCAGTAGAAGCAGCACTTACGGACGGTCTCATCGTGCGGGGACACGGCATAGATCGGCAGCTTCGGGCGGAAGTTGGAGATGAGGCGGGCAGTGCGGCCGCTCTCGGTGGGGGCGACGATGCACTTGGCACCCACGCGGTTGGCGGTGGTCACAGCGGCGAAGCCGATGGAGCCGTTGACGTCACGGACGCCGCCGCGCTCGTGGTAGCTGTGGCGCTCGGGTAGGAACTGCTCGGTCTCGCGGCAGATGGAGGCCATCATCTTCACGGCCTCGACCGGATACTTGCCGGCAGCGGTCTCGCCGGAGAGCATGACGCAGTCCGTGCCGTCCATGACGGCGTTGGCGACGTCGTTGACCTCAGCGCGCGTCGGACGCGGGTTGCGGATCATGGAGTCGAGCATCTGCGTGGCGGTGATGACCGGCTTGTAGGCGGCGTTGCACTTGCGGATCATTTCCTTCTGCGCGTGCGGCACCTTCTCGGGCGGGATCTCGATGCCGAGGTCGCCGCGGGCGACCATGCAGCCGGAGGCGTGGGCCAGGATGTCGTCGAAGTTCTCGATGCCAAGGGCACACTCGATCTTCGGGTAGATCGAGACGTTGTCGCGGCCGTGCTCGTGGCAGATCTGGCGGATCTCCTCGACGCCCTTGCCGTCACGGATGAAGGAAGCGGCGATCGCGTCGATGCCGACCTCGCAACCGAAGATGATGTCCTCGCGGTCGCGGTCAGTCACCGCGGGGAGGGAGATGTCGACGCCGGGGATGTTGACACCCTTGCGCTCGCCCAGGTCGCCAGAGTTGGCGAGGGTGCAGTGGATATCGGTGCCGTCGATGGAGTCGACGTCGAACTCAAGCAGGCCATCGTCGATCAGGATGCGGTCGCCCGGCTTGATCTCGTTGGGGAGGTTCTTGAAGTCGAGGGAGAAACGCTCATGGTTGCCGATGACGTCGTCGTCAGTGGTGATGATGGTCTTGTCGCCGGTCTCGAAGTGGACCTTCTCGCCGTTCTCGAGCACGCCGGTGCGGACCTCGGGGCCCTTGGTGTCGAGCATGATGGCGACGGGGATGCCAAGCTCGGCAGAGACCTTGCGGACGCGCTCGACGCCGGCACGGTGGTAATCGTGGGAGCCGTGGGAGAAGTTGAAGCGGGCGACGTTCATGCCGGCCTTGATGAGCTCGGCGAGGACGGCCTCGTCTTCGGTGGCCGGACCCATGGTGCAGACGATCTTGGTCTTCTTAGACTGCATTTCTTTCCTTTCGTGTGACGAGTGCCGGACCCCATGCCTGACACCCGGGGGCGGAATGGGGGTTCCGCCTGCTCGGCGCGGGCGACTTCTGCGCGCGCCTGGCTGCCCGAAGGGGCTAGATATCAAAAGCGCTGCCTCGTCGGGGAGGGCAGCGCGGGTTTGCTAGCAGACGACAGCGGGCTTGGGGAGCTCTTCGCCATTCGTGAACGCGGTCGCGTTGTCGAGCGTGGTCTTGGCGATCGAGGCGAGGGCCTCCTTGGTGAAGAACGCCTGGTGGCTCGTCATGACGACGTTGGGGAAGGAGCACAGCGTCGAGGTGACGGACTCGATGATGGTGTTCGAGCGGTTGCGGAAGACGTTGTCGCCCTCCTCCTCGTACACGTCGAGGCCGGCCGCGCCGATCTTGCCGGAGCGGATGCCCTCGATGAGGGCCTTGGTGTCGACGAGGCCACCACGGGCGGTGTTGATGAAGATCACGCCGTCCTTCATCTTGTCGATGGCGTCGGCGTTGATCATGTGGCGGTTGCTGTCGAACAGCGGGCAGTGCAGGGAGATGAGGTCAGACCTGCGGAGGAGTTCGTCAAGCTCGACGTACTCGACCATGCCCTCGAGGGAGGGGTTCTGGTAGACGTCATAGCCGAGGACCTTCATGCCAAAGCCGTTGCAGATGCGGACCATGGCGGCGCCGATCTTGCCGGTGCCGACGATGCCGGCGGTCTTGCCGTGGAGGTTGACGCCGAGGAGGCCCTGGAGGGAGAAATCATTCTCACGGACGCGGGCGTAGCCCTTGTGGATGCGGCGGGCGGCGCAGAGGCCCAGGCCGATGGCCTGCTCTGCGATAGCCTCCGGCGAATAGGCCGGGACGCGCAGGACCGTCATGCCGAGGTCCTTGGCGACGGGCACGTTGACGGCGTCGAAGCCGGCGGAGCGCATGAGGACGAGCTTCACGTCAAAGCCG
Source organism: uncultured Coriobacteriaceae bacterium (assembly GCA_900552935.1). GTDB lineage: Bacteria > Actinomycetota > Coriobacteriia > Coriobacteriales > Atopobiaceae > Parolsenella. The sequence goes on from USBN01000003.1 coordinate 50,402, forward strand.
CGAAGGATCTCGAGCGCCATGGCGGAGGCGTCGGAGTTGACGAAGGCGCAGACCGCGTCATAGCCGCGAGCGAGCGAGGCGGTGACGGGCGAAAGGTCGGCCTCGATGTAGTCGATTTTGATGTTGGGATAGTTCTTGAGTTGGGCGTCGAAAGAATCTCGGTCGTAGTCACGGGCGTCGTAGAAGAGGATTTTCACGCTGCCTGACTCCCTCCTGGATCGTTGCTGGGCACATGGCCCTTCCATTCCATACTCCAAGAGGAATTGTAAAACATGAAGTGTGGTCGAATGTGCTAGCAACATGTAAAGACTGAATGAATAATCGCAGCTAGATACGGTTGACTTCGATGCGATGGGCATTTCCCGGGCCCTTGGTGGGGCTTGGCTCCCTAGCTTTTGCGTGCAAGTTGACAAAGGGACAGTCCCTTTGTCAACCCGCGCCGGCGCGCAGGGGAGGCAAGCCGTGGGAAGCTGAAAAAGGGGCAGTCCCTTTTTCAGCCGCGCGGAGTCCACGTGGTGGCGGCAGGTTCCCTGACGTCTGGTTGCGCGGTTTGAGAGCATGGCGTGCTTGATTGGTGAGAGCCCGTCGAGTCGGGTATCATTGAAGAGCTTTGACAACGCGCGAACCACGGCAACCTTGATGAGCCCTTGCCCTTCCTGGGAATTATGATCGGGCATCAATCTGGCTCGCGCCTGAAAACCAGGAGGGCAATCTTGAGAGAATACCTATCTACATCCGCCGAGGTCCTGAGCGCTCAGGAGACTGACGCCACCGCTGGTCTCACCAGCGCGGAGGCCGCGTCCCGTGCCGCGAAGTTCGGCCCCAACAAGCTGAAGGAAGAGGAGAAGACCCCGCTGTGGATCCGCTTCTTCCAGCAGATGGCCGATCCGATGGTCATCATGCTCATCGTCGCAGCGGCCATCAGCGCGGTGACGGGCGCCATTCAGGGTGAGGTCGATTTCGCGGACGTCATCATCATCATGACGGTCGTCATCATCAACTCCGCCCTCGGCGTCATCCAGGAGGCCAAGAGCGAGGAGGCCCTCGCGGCCCTGCAGGAGATGAGCGCCGCGCAGTCCAAGGTCATGCGCGACGGCAAGCTCGTCATGCTGCATTCCTCCGAGCTCGTGCCCGGCGACGTCATCCTGCTCGAGGCCGGTGACTCCGTCCCGGCGGACTGTCGCGTGATCGAGAGCGCCTCCATGAAGATCGAGGAGGCGGCGCTTACCGGCGAGTCTGTCCCGGTCGAGAAGCACGCCGAGGCCATCGAGCTCGCCGCCGATGCCGATGATGTGCCCCTGGGTGACCGCAAGAACATGTGCTACATGGGTTCCACCGTGGTCTACGGCCGCGGCCGCGCCGTCGTCGTCGCCACGGGCATGGACACCGAGATGGGCAAGATCGCAGGCGCCCTCTCGGACGCCAAGGAGGAGCTCACTCCTCTCCAGGTCAAGCTCGACGAGCTGTCTCACATCCTCACCAAGCTCGTTATCGTGATCTGCGTCGTCATCTTCGCGGTCGACGTTCTCCGTCACGGCTTCGGTAACATGGCCGAGGAGCCCACGCTTCTGCTCAACACCTTCATGGTGGCCGTGTCGCTCGCTGTCGCCGCCATCCCCGAGGGCCTCGTTGCCGTCGTGACCATCGTCCTGTCGCTCGGCGTTACCAAGATGGCCCGTCGTCAGGCGATCATCCGCAACCTTTCCGCGGTCGAGACCCTCGGCTGCACCCAGGTCATCTGCTCGGATAAGACGGGCACCCTCACGCAGAACAAGATGACCGTCGTCGACCACCTGCTCGCCGCTCCCGAGGAGAAGCTCCTCTCCGGCATGGCCCTTTGCTCTGATGCCAAGTGGGATGCCGAGGCCGGCGAGGCCGTGGGCGAACCCACCGAGTGCGCCCTCGTGAACGACGCGGGCAAGGCGGGCCTCACGGGCCTTGTCGAGGAGCACCCGCGCGTGGGCGAGGCTCCGTTCGACTCCGGCCGTAAGATGATGTCCGTCGTGGTGGAGACTCTCGACAATGAGTTCGAGCAGTACACCAAGGGTGGCCCGGACGTCGTGATTGGCCGCTGCACCTCGATCTTCGATGGCGACAAGATCGTGCCCCTCACTGACGAGAAGCGCGCTGAGCTCCTCTCGGCCAACAAGGCCATGGCAGACCAGGCCCTGCGCGTGCTCGCGCTTGCCTGCCGCCACTACGAGGCCAAGCCCACGGACTTCTCCGCTGATGCCCTTGAGCAGGACCTTACGTTCTGCGGCCTCTCCGGCATGATCGACCCCGAGCGTCCCGAGGTGGCCGCCGCCATCGACGAGGCCCACACCGCCGGCATCCGCACCGTCATGATCACGGGCGACCACATCGACACTGCCGTGGCCATCGCCAAGAACCTCGGCATCATCGAGGATCGCTCGCAGGCGATCACCGGCGCCGAGCTTGATCGCATGACGGATGAGGAGCTTGACGCCCACATCGAGGACTACGGTGTCTACGCCCGCGTCCAGCCCGAGCACAAGACGCGCATCGTCGAGGCATGGAAGGGCCGCGACATGATCGTCGCCATGACCGGCGACGGCGTGAACGACGCTCCCTCCATCAAGCGCGCCAACATCGGCGTGGGCATGGGCATCACCGGTACCGACGTTACCAAGAACGTCGCCGATATGGTGCTTGCGGACGACAACTTCGCCACGATCATCTCCGCGTGCGAAGAGGGCCGTCGCATTTACGACAACATCCGCAAGGTCATCCAGTTCCTGCTCTCCGCGAACCTCGCCGAGGTCTTCTCGGTCTTCGTCGCCACGCTCGTTGGCTTCACGCTGTTCCAGCCGGTCCAGCTGCTGTGGGTCAACCTCGTGACGGACTGCTTCCCGGCTCTGGCGCTGGGCATGGAGGACGCCGAGGGCGACATCATGCGCCGCAAGCCGCGCAAGGCCTCTGACGGCGTTTTCGCTGGCCACATGGGCGTCGACTGCGTGGTCCAGGGCATCATCATCACGATGCTTGTCCTCGCGAGCTTCTTCGCCGGCGTGTACTTCGACATGGGCTACATCAACATCGCGGACATGATCGCCGGTACTGCGGATGAAGAGGGCGTCATGATGGCGTTCATCACGCTCAACATGGTCGAGATCTTCCACTGCTTCAACATGCGCAGCCGTCGTCAGTCGATCTTCACGATGAAGAAGCAGAACGGCTGGCTCTGGGCCGCCTCCGCCTTCGCGCTCGTGCTGACCCTCATCGTGGTCGAGTTCGAGCCGCTTTCGATGATGTTCTTTGGTGTGCCGGGCCTCGAGCTCAAGGGCTCCCTCACTGCTCTGGGCATCGCCTTCCTGATTATCCCGCTCGTCGAGATCTACAAGGCCATCATGCGCTCTGTGGAGAAGGAAGACTAACGCATGGGAAAGAGACCGGCAAAGAGCAGGTCAACCAAGCAGCCGAGGCGTCGCTCCCACGGGGGCGGCGCCTCGCGCGCGTCTCGTGACGAGATTCTGGCGGGGCTGCCTGCCGTGGATGAGCTTGCAAACGTGCCTGGCTTTGCTGACATGCGACCGAGCGACGAGCAGCTTGCTGCGTTCGAGGGCGCGCGGGAGCGCGTGGCCTCGCGCCTGGGCGATGGCGTCGCCGCAACCCTCGCGTTGGGCTGCGTGGTGCGCCTCGACAGGAGCTTCCCACTCGTGGCGTGCGAGGGCGTGACGCTTCGCGCGGAGCATGCCGTGGACTTTGCGAAGGGCGCTGCCGCCGAGGCGGGCATCATGCCGACCGTCGGCGATTGGGTGGCGGTTGCCGTTGACCCCACGCACGACATGGGGGTCATCCACGAGGTTCTTCCCCGCAGGTGTGCGTTCGCGCGGTGGCGCGGAGGCAAGCGCGGAGAGTTCCAGACGCTCGCGGCGAATCTCGACGAGGTCATCATCGTGGCGGCCCTGGGCGAGGGAGAGCTCGCGCTTGCGCGCATCGCGCGTTCGCTCGTGCTCGTCCGTGACTGTGGCTGCCGCGCGTCCGTGGTGCTCACCAAGGCGGATCGCAAGGGAACGGCGGAGGAACTCGAGTGCGATGTCGAGCGCGTTCGCAGGCTCGCAGGCGAGGGCGTCGACGTCGTGGTGACCTCCTCTGCCGAGGGCGAGGGCCTGGATGGCGTGCGCGCCCTTGTGCCGGAGCGGACGATCGCCCTTATCCTAGGGGAGAGCGGCGCGGGCAAGTCGACGCTACTGAATGCCTTGCTCGGGCAGGACGCTCTTGCCACGGCTGCCGTTCGCGAGCGCGACGACATGGGCCGCCACACGACGGTCGCACGCATGATGGTGAAGCTTCCGGGTGCGGGCGTCATCTGCGACGCGCCGGGCCTCAGGAGCCTGCCGCTTGTGGGCCACGAGCGCGGCCTTGCGCTTGCGTTCCCCGAGATTGCCGAGCTTGCGGGCGAGTGCAGGTTCCGCGACTGCACGCACGGCGAAGAACCGGGCTGTGCCGTGAGGGAGGCCGAGGCGGCGGGCGAGCTTGACGGGATACGGCTCGAAGCGTATCTCGCGCTTGCCGCGGAGATGCGCAGGAGCGCGGACACGCTCGATCCGGACGTGACGCTGTAGACGCTGGGCGTCTGGCGTGGTCCGGGCGAGCTGGTGGCGCGGTCCGGGCGAGCGGGCGGCGCGGTCCGGGCGAGCGGGCGGCGGAATCAAGACAATAAAGAATTTTGAGTCGGCGAGTGCCTTTCCCGGGTGCTCGCCGGCTTGTTTTTATAAGCGTTCTACCTGCGAAAACCGTAGTTATCAACAGCCTGTTTGACGCACTATGGCACGTTTTGCGCAAAACGTGTTGGGAACGTGTCTGATTTGGGTTTGAACGCGTGGGACTTTCTCGCGGACGAGCCATTATCGGGACCGTTTTCAGGCGATGATTCCGCCACGTTCAACGAGTGGCGGGAGGAACCATGAAGCGAAGGGTCAGGCTTGCGATGTCCGCGGCGTGCGGCGTGCTCGCGATGCTGCTTGCGGCAGCCGCGGCTGATGCTGCGCGCGCGGAGGTGAGGTCCGAGCGCGCGGAGGTACTCGAGCGCTATGGCGGCGAGGTCACCCAGCTCGTGGTCGCTCGCAGGGAGTTGCCAGCGGGGAGCGTGCTTGCCGAGTCAGACCTCGAGATGCGCGAGTGGCTCGCAGACCTCGCGCCCGCAAAGGCGGTGACGAGCTTTGATGACGTGGTGGGAGTCCGTCTCGCCGCGTCGGTGAGTGCCGGCGAGCCCTTGACGGAGCTGGATGTCGCCTCCGCGGAGGGCGCCATCGAGGTGCCAGAGGGGCGAGTTGCCGTCAGCGTGAAGATTGGCGATAAGTCTGGCGTCGCGGCGGATACGCCAGCGGGATCGCGCGTGCTTGCTTACGTGTCTTCGGCTTCGGGCGTAAAGCTTGTTTCGGCGGATGTGATCGTGCTCGGGGCATCCAGTGCATCCGCCTTTGGAGGGACGGACGGGCTTGTAACCCTCGCGGTCGATCCCGAGCATGTCACAACGATTCTCTCCGCCGGCGCCGATGGCAGCCTGCGTCTGGCGCTTCCTGCCGACGACGTGGAGTTTGAGGAGGATGGCGTGACTCCCGTTGCCCCGACCTCCGTCCCTCCCGTGACGGGGGATGAGGCGTGATGGCGAACTGGGCTATTTGTTCTGGCAAGCGAGAGGCTGCCGCTCTCGAGGCGTATGTGCGCGCTTGTGACGCCGATGCCACCATCGCGTGCGTTGGTGACGCCGCGGGCTTTAGGGAGCGGCTTCGTGGCGGCTTGAGGGGTGCCACGGCCCTCGTAGCCGAGGGAGCGCGCGGACCTGCGGCGGTAAATGTCGCGGCGGCCGTCGCGGCGGACGGGGGTGCCTCACAGGTGGTGCTTGCCGTGCCGCACGCGTCTGGCTCGCTGCGTTCCCGCGCCAAGAGCGCCGGCATAGATCGCGTCATAACTGAGGAAGAGCTTGCCGCCGCCCGTTCGCGGGAGGCTGTGGAACGCAAGACGATGGGGATCGCGGGCGCTATGGCTGCGGGCCGGGTGGCGGCAAGCGAGCGGCGGCAGGGCGTGCCCGTGGTCACGTTCGTCTCGGGCAGGGGAGGCGTGGGCAAGTCGACTATCGTCGCGACCTGTGCCCACGTGGCGGCGTCATGGGGGCTCGACGTGGCCTGTCTCGACCTCGACCTCGCCTTTGGCAATCTCTCTGCGCTTGCCGGTGCCGAGAGGCCCGCTGACTTGGCGCAGGTGGCGACGGGTGCGCTTGATGACGAGGCGTTCGAGTCTCTCGGAGCCGTGGCGGGCGACCGCGTGCGTGTCTGGGGTCCCTGCCGCGAGCCGGAGTATGCGGAGTGCGTGCAGCCGCTTGCCGCGGATATCATCGCGAGGCTAACCCAGGGTCATGACCTCGTGCTCGTTGACACTTCGGCAAGCTGGGGAGATGCGACGGCGTCTGCCGCACAGGCGGCTGACAGGCTCGTGATCGTCTCTGATGACCGACCGGGCGCGATCGCGGCGCTCGCTCGCTGCGGCGGGCTTGCCGTTCGTCTCGGTATCGCGCGTACGAGGATTGTGCGCCTGATGAATGGTTGCGACCCAAAAATGCGAGACGAGTCGTTCGTCACGCGTGCGGCCGTCGGGCTTGAATGCGCCCGCGAGGTGCGCGTGCCAGATGGTGGCCTTGAGGTCGTTGAGCTGCTCGCAACTGGTGGGTCATCCGAGCTGGCGATGCTTGATGGCGCGATGCCTCGCGCCGTGGCCCATGGCCTTGCGGCGGTCTTGAAGGAGCTTGGGCGTCTTCCTGAGGGCGACGCGCCGGCGCGCGCCCTTGCGGGTGGGAAGCGCCAGCGTAGGCTCTTCGGCCGCGTGCGGGAGGCGAGCTAGGGATGGGCGTCCTCGAGCGTGTCCGCGAGTTCGCGACGGATGCCGAAGCCGTCGCTTCGCCTATCGGAAGTGAGCCCCTGGCTACCACGGCGGCCCCGGTCGAGGTTCGTGCTGCGCTCAAACGTGCCCTCGTGGACAGGCTCGGTTTGCGGGAGATGGCCTCGCTTGTCTCCTCGGGAGACGTGGTGCGAGCGCGCGACGAGCTCTCCGTGGCATGCGTGGCGGCGATTTACGCCGGCGAAGTGGCCGGTGCGGAGGCGTTTGATGTCGAGGCACTCGTCCGCGAAGTGATTGACGAGGTCCTTGGTCTTGGGCCGCTTCAGCCTCTGCTTGATGACGACTCGATCACCGAGGTCATGGTGAACGGATGCCGCTCGCTCTACTTCGAGCGCGATGGCAAGCTTGAGCAGGCGGAGCGAGTCTTCGATTCGCCCGAGCAGATCATGCTCGCCATCGATCGCATCCTGGCGCCGCTTGGCAGGCGTCTCGATGACGCGAACCCCATCGTGAACGCGCGCCTCTCGAACGGCTTTCGCGTAAACGCCGTGATCTCGCCCGTGGCGATGGAGGGTCCCGCGCTCACGATCCGCAAGTTCTCGGGTGCGATTCGCTCCCTGCCGAGTCTTGTGGGGCTTGGGTCTCTTCCCGCCTGGTACGCACGTCTTCTCGGGTGGGCCGTGCGCCTCAGGTGCGATATCGCCGTGGCAGGAGGCACGGGCTCGGGGAAGACGACGCTCCTGAATGCCCTGTCTGCCGAGATCGACCCACGCGAGCGCATCGTGACGATCGAGGACTCCGCCGAGCTCCACTTCGAGGAGGGACTTCACGTGGTGAGGCTCGAGGCGAGGGATGCCTCTATCGAGGGGACGGGTGCCGTGAGCATCCGAACGCTCGTCACGAATGCCTTGCGAATGAGACCGGATCGCATCGTCGTGGGAGAGGTGCGCGGCGAGGAGTGCATCGACATGCTCCAGGCCATGAATACGGGCCATGACGGAAGCCTTACCACGCTGCACGCTGGTACAGCGCGGGAGGCGGTGAGCAGGCTCGTCCTTATGGCGCGCTTCGGAATGGACCTCCCGGCGGCGCTGATTGAGGAACAGGTTGCCACGGCGCTCGACCTGATTGTGATGTCAAGGCGCATGCCGGACGGCTCGCGCGTGGTGTCCTCGACATGTGAGGTCGGGCGCGACGAGACGGGAGGGGTGGCCCTTCGCAAGCTTGTGTCCTTCGATTCGGCGACGCGTTCGTGGCGGCTTGTCGAGGTGCCTCGCTTTGTTGAGAGAGCCGTGCGTGAGGGCCTGTTGGGTGAGGGAGAGGTGGTCGAATGGCGTGGGCAGGTGCCGTAGGGTGCGGCATGCTCGCAGCCCTGGCTGCGTGGTTGCTATGCGGTGCGAGGGGCGTTGCCCGGCGTCCGGGCGGGGAAGAGAGCTACGTGCGGGCTGTCGCGGCGTCTGCGCTTGGCTCGCTGGGCGCCACGCGGCCGGTGACGCTCCTCTCTCGAATCGAGAGCTGGCGTATCGCGGCGGACGAACTCGCGCTTGAGGATGCGCTCGCGGGAATCGTGCGCGGACGCGAGGCGGGCCTCGCGCTCCTCGTCTGCATCGTCGCTTCGTCCGCCCTTGCCGGGCTTGTTTGCGCTCGCTCTGTCGTTGGCCTTGTCGCGGGGCTTGGCTGCGCACTTGCGGGCGTACTCGCTTGGGCGCGCTCGCGGACGGGCCTGCGCGAGCGCGAGCTTGCCCGTCAGGTGCCGGAGACGTTTCGCTCCCTCGCTGGTGCGATGGCGGCGGGAAGGACCCTATCGCAGGCCATCGCCTACGTGGGGTCACGAGGTGACGGCCCGCTATATCGGGAGTTCTCCCGAGCCTCGCTTGCGGTTTCGTGTGGGGTGGGCGCAGCGGAGGCGGTCGAGGAGATCGCCCAGCGCACCCAGGCGCCGGGCGTGTCACTCATGGTCTGCGCCCTCGTGGTCTCCTCGCGCACCGGGGCTCCGCTCCAGGGGCTTTTCGCGCGCTCGGCTCGGCTCGTGGAGGAGCGCTTCGAGCTCGAGCGGGAGCTCATCGCCAAGACCGCACAGGTGAGGCTCTCTGCAAGGGTGGTGAGCGCGCTGCCGGCCTGCATGGTTGGTGCCCTGGCACTGATTTCGCCGGACTTTAGGCTCGGTCTCGCAACACCGGTGGGTTGTGGTTGCGTGTGCGCGGCGGTGCTTCTTGACGTCGTTGCCCTCTTTGTTATCCGGCGGCTCATGAGGAGCGTGATGTGATGGCTGGCGGGTTTGCGGTGGGAGCCGCAGCTTGTCTGGCGGCATGGCTCGCGCTTGGCGGAAAGAAGGGCGAAGGTGCTCCGGAGTTTGATGCCAAGTCGCTGCTGCGATACATGCCCAAGGTCCGGAAGGCTCTCGAGCGCGAGGGGTCGGCGCGAGTGACGCGTGCCTGCGAGAGGCAGATGCCGGAGTTTCTCGACATCCTTGGCCTGGGATTGTCCGCTGGCCTTTCCTTCGATGCGTCGCTCGCGCTGTTCTGTGATCGCAGGGACTGCGAGCTCTCGAGGGAGGTCCGGGTGGCGATGCTCTCGTGGCAGATGGGCATGGAAGGGCGCTCTGAGGCGCTCTCCTCCCTCTCCACCCGCTTGGGGTCGCCCTCTTTCGAGGGGTTCTGCTCGGCCGCGACGGAGGCACTTTCGTTTGGCGCCCCGCTCGCGCAGGCGCTCGAGCGTCAGGCCGCTTCGATCAGGCAAGAGCAGAGGTCGCGGGTGCAGGAACGCATCGAGAAGGTTCCGGTGAAGATGCTCGTCCCCCTGGGGACGCTCGTGGTCCCGGCGATGTTGCTGGCGATATTGGGGCCGTTGCTGTCGGCGGCCCTGGCAGGTTGAGCGGCGATGCCGCTCGGATTGGAGGCTGAGATGGCTATTGGAGTTGCTGGTCTGGCTATTGGGCGGATTCGAGATGCGGCCTGTCGAGTGAAGACGGGCTTGTTCTTGAGGATGCGCCTGCCCATGCGCTCGCGCGAGCTCGCTGGGGAGGAGCTGGGTCAGGGGACGACGGAGTACGCGATTCTCGTTGGAGTGCTGGTCCTGATGGCGATAGTTGCCGTCGTAGCGTTCAGAGGCAGGCTCCAAGAGCTCTGGACCGAGATTACCGATGGCATCAACTCGCTTTAGGCGCTCGCTGCGACATCGGATGAAGGTGGTGTTGCTCAGCCTCTTTGGCGTTCTGCTGGTGGTCTTGGTCTGTGGGTATCTCGCCCTGGGTGCGAGAGGGGGCGTTGCCGGGCCAAGCTCGGCTGAAAGTGCGGATGGAGGGGGTGGTTTGGCCTCGCCGGTCGAGACGCTGCCCTGGACGGGCGGAGCGTCCTCCCTGCCTCCGCCAGATGGGGGCGACGCCAATTTGGGTGTCTCCTCTGGTGTCGAGAGCCTCGGCGACCTCGCTTTCTCTGCTCCTTCTTCTACCTCTGTGCGCGAGGTCGACCTTGGCGTGGCTGAGACGGCGAGAGAGGTTCTAGGAGAGTACTGCTCTCAGGGTGAGGTGGTGCTTGCCCATGCCGGTTGGATTGATCTGGTTGGTCGGACGTGGGGCTGTGTGGTGCGTGGGCCGAGCTGGTCCGAGCTGTGCCTCGTCTGCGAGGCGAGCGAGGGGAGCCAGGTGACGACGGTGCGGATGGAGGTCGCGGAATGGAGGGATTCCCATGCGGCAACGGCGACGGAGGGAGAGGCAGAGACGGAGGAGGCTCCTGGCGAGGGCGAGGGGTCTGGCTAGGAAACCGACGGGGCTGCCCAAGAGCGGCCCTGAGCGGGCGTCTCTCGTGCATGAGTGTCGAGGACAGTCGACGGTCGAGTATGTGCTCGTGCTCTCGGCCTTTCTTGCGATGCTGCTCGCCCTTGGTGCTGTCTGGGAGGCCGTGGGCGCGGGAGACCTCGCGCGCCTTGGGGAGTCTGCTTCGTCGCATTCTCTTTCGGGCGAGGGGATGCTCGGCGGCATGCGGGACATCGTTCTGTTCTGAAGCGCTAGGGCAGGCAAGTGTCGAGGCCGCGGCGTTCATTCCGGTGATCATACTGCTCCTCGCGCTATTGCTGCAGCCTGCATTCTTGCTCTATACGCGATCAGTCATGCAGCAGGCGGCGGCTGAGGGGGTGCGTGTGCTGGCCACGAGAGAAGTGGGAGGTGCTGGCGATGATGCCGCGTGCGAGGCGTATGTCAAAAGACGCCTTCGCGCGGTACCTGACGTCGCGGCGTTCCATACCGGCGAATGGGAGGTCGAGCTCTCGGGAGATTCGACGTCGCGTGAGGTGCGCGTGGACATTGAGGGCCGTTTGCGCCCGCTGCCGTTGCTTGGCGTGCTGGCCCAGATGCTCGGCGAGCCTGATGGCGACGAGGTGGTGCTGCGCGTCGAGGTGGCGGGAGGGGCTCGTCCGGATTGGTTGGAGGGAGGTTACGGTGAGTGGGTCACGATGTGGGACTGACGGGCGGAGCGAGCGCGGAGACGCTCCGGCGAGGGAAGGCTCCTGCGCATCCTGCTGCGAGCCAAAGAGAGACATTGCGAGCTTTGAGCTGGGCATCGGCGCTTTTGTCGACGACGAGGGCGGCTACACCTCCGTCGCGGTGGCACTTGCCCTTCTCGTGAGCCTGTCTCTCGTATGTTCGCTCGTCTCGGTCGCATGGGTGCAGAACCGTTCTGCGGACGTTCAGTCTGTGGCGGACTCCGCCGCGCTTGCCGGTGCGAACGTGGTGGCGGCGTATTCGACTGTGGCAACGACGCTTGATGCGTGCGTGCTTACCCTTGGCCTTGCGGGCATGGTCACGTTGGGCGCCGGCCTCGTGGTCTCCGCTGTTCCCGGTCTCTCCGCGGTGGGCGCCGAGACCATTGCGGCGGGCGTGAAAATGCTCGATGCACGCAGGGACTTCGCCATGTCGGCGGCACGCGGTCTCGAGGCAGTCGAGAAGACGCTTCCCTTGGCAATCGCCGCTCGCTCTGCCGCCGTCGTGGAGGCGAACGAGGGTGAGGGCTCTTCTTACATCGGCTGCGCGATTCCCTTTCCCCAAGAATCCCAGAGCGACTTCTCCGCGCTCGAAGCTGATGTTACGGGGGACGAGATAGCCGAGGTGGCGGATGATCTGCAGGATGCGTCAGATCGAGCTAAGGATGCCCAGGACCGTCTTGATGAGGCCCTGCATGAGGGTTGGCTTGCCGATTGTGGCGGAGAACCCATGAACATGCGCGAACGGGCGGATAGCCTCGCTGGCCTCTTGGTGACGGAGAACCCGCACTATCCCTCGTCGGAGAGCTGGACGTTTGGCGTTCCGCTCTTGCGTTCGCGCAGTTACTACGCGAGGCGAGCCGCCATCGAAGCTCCCACTGGACAGGGAATCAGATACCTCACTGACTCCGAATGTAGGCTGGCGTTCTATGAGTACGCGCTGTCTGAGATGGAGGCAGGCTACTATCTGGAGCTCCCGGACGGATCAGTCGATATCGACCTCCCGAGCCTCCCCAAGAACACCGGCGAGATGCGGGGCACGCGTCTTTACACGGATGTCCGCTGGCCCTGCACGCAGGAGGGAGGGCGCGCCACGCTCCACTCAACTCTTCGGTGCCCGGGGGCTCAGGGCGCGTTTGCCGGCGAGGCGTCTCTGTCGCAGCTTGATGCGGGTGCCGTCGCGCGGTGTCCCACCTGCCAGATGAGCTCGGCGGATATGGGCAAGGTTGCCGCCGCGTCGACGAGTATCGACAACGGCTACGAGTACTACTGGGCTCGTGTGGTCGCGGCTTCGCTCGATTACGAGGACGCCGCCGATGATCTCGCCGCCGCCGAGGCGGAGATGAAGGACTATGCGGATGAAGGTGCGTCGGCCTTCGAGGAAGCGCTCGAGACCCTCGCGTCGCCGCGTCTCAAGATCTGCCCGCCGGGAGCATGGGGCTGCGTCGCCGTGGTAGGAAGGGGCGAGGGAGACCTGCCGGATTCCCTCGAGAACGACTTCGCCGCGCCCCTCGCCGTTTCGCCTGGCGCTGCCATATCCGCAGCCACGCTTGCGCCGGATTCTGACGCTGCCGGTAATGATGTCCTTACGCGGTTCCTCGAGGCTTTGGGCAATGACATCGGCTGGGGGTGCGCTGGTGTGCTCGGTGGGATTGGCGAGTTGTGGGCGGGGCTCTTGCAAGGCTATGGCTCGAGTGCAGATGGCTTGTCAGACGCGGCGAGCGAGGCTCTCTCAGGCTTGAGCGGCACGCTGCTTGGACCGGTTGCCTCCTGGTTGAACGATAAGTTGTCGGAAATCGTGAGGGCCGTTGGCTTTGAGCCAGCCGACCTGCGACTTCGGAAGCCGGTTCTCACCAACTCCCAGAATGTGTTTGACAGAGCGGGCTTCGGACAGGCGGCGAACGCGCGAGAGCTCATCGAGCGTCTGCCGGATGCTGGGGATCCTGCCTCGATTGCGAGAGCGCTCGGTCAGGCAGTCGTCAACGAGCTTGGTGGTGGTCCCTATGCGATTGCGGAGCTGCCAATACCCGGGACGGATATCACGGTGCCGCTCACGATTGATGTCGGCGCTCTTCTGGGAGCTGGTTCGTCATGAGGGGTCATGGGGGTGCCGAGGGACACGCGGTCTTTGGTAAGCGTGCGAGTTCCGGTAGGCACGTGAGTCAGGCGCGGCGCGCCGGCTTCGATAAGCGGGCGGACGTGGCGTTGCACGTGGGCGCTGGACGGCATGGAAGCGCCGTGTTTCGCGAGTCGAGCGGGCAGATGGCCGTCGAGCTGGCCGTTCTCATCCCCGTCATTGTCGCCTGCGCACTCGTGGTGGTGAACGTCATGCACTATGCCGAGCTCTGCGCTCGCTTCGATAGGGTTGCGCCGGATGCGGTGCTTGCCCACGGCGTGTCGCCTTCGGGGGCTACGGGCTCGTTTGCGGGCGTTGACGAGGTGAGGAGCGCCATCGAGCGCGGCATGAGTCCCATGTCGTGCGAGGTGGAGGTGTCCGTCGAGGACCTGATGGAAGGCGCCTCCGGCGCGCTTCTCGACCTTTCCGCAGGAACGACGCGCTTTACCTGCACGCTCATGTTTCGGCCGTGGCCCTCGTCCGTCTCCATTGCGGGCGTGGGATATCAGATTCCCGCTTTGGTCAGACACGAACGGGAGATTGTTGTCGATAGGTACCGCGCGGCAATCATCACGTGAGGAGGGCGGATGTGAAGGGCGAACTAGTCGAGGTGATTCTTGAGGAGAGCGGGCGCGAGGCCGTGGTCGCTCGGGCGGAGGTGCTCCGGAGCTGGTGGAGACGTGCTTGGGGTCTGTTGGGGACGCGCTTGGACTCGGGCGCCAGGTGCGTGCTGCTCACCCCGTGCGCGTCTGTCCATACCTTTGGGATGCGTTATGCGATCGACGTGGCGTTGGTGGGTGAATCTGGCGAGGTCCTTGGCTCATGGCGAGGACTCCGGCCGGGGAGGCTCGTGCGAGTTCGTGGCACGTGTCATGCGATCGAGAGGCCGAGTATGCCGGGACCCTGGCCCTGCGTGGGACAGCAACTGGGGATTCGAATCGTTGATGGGGAGACTTGAGGGGAGAATCGATGTCTGGGATGCAGATGACAGGGATGAACGAGGGGAGAGGGCGTGGGAGTACGGTCGGGCGTTCTGGCGCGAACGATGGGGCGGGTGCCACGAAGACGTGCCCACGATGCGGGGCCGTGCTCTTCTCGGACATGAACAGGTGCTACGGATGTCTCTATGAATTCCCGGAGCAGGATCCCGAGGTTGGCCTTATGACGCCTGACGAGCCAGGGGAGGACGTTGACGAGCCTTGGGGGTCGCTTGACGGGCTTTGGGCTGAGGGTGAGGCCGCCGTTGGTGGGGCGTCGCCAAGTGCTGACAAACGCGATGCTGCGTTTGAGGAATTCACGGGGATACCGGATGTCATGCCGGGCGCCGAGGATGGCGTCGAGGGGGAGTCTCGAGCCGGGGTTTCCGAGCCCCTGGGAGCTCAATCGCTGTCTGACGCCACTCCCGGTGCGTCATTTGTTCGCCGGGTTTCGTCTCGCCACGGATCGCCGACGGGTGCCACTTCCCCGGTATTCGGCGTCCCTGCTTCTATGGTATCCAAGATTCCCACTTCTCCGGTGCTTTCGGCATCCGTCGTCCCTGCTTCCCCGGCATCCGTTGCCCCTGCTTCTCCGGCTCCTTCACACGTTGTGGTTCCGTCGATTTCCGGCTCAGTTCAGAAACCCGTTGCGTTTGTCCGCGGCGTGCCTTGCGTGAGGATTCAGACCCCGGTGTCGACGGTCGTCGTAGAGGTTGACGGAAGCAACGTCACCATCAGGCAAGAGCCTCTTGGGGACGGCGAGAAGTAATCGGGAGCGCATGGATAAGGCCGGGAATTTGCCGGCGAACTGACCGATTTCAAACTTTTCCAAAAAAGTCGCTTGACCGAGGTTTGCTATTTGATATAGTTAACGAGCTCGAAGCGCGAGTGGAGAGCAACATATTCGGCTGGGTAGCTCAGTTGGTAGAGCAGGGGACTGAAAATCCCCGTGTCAGGGGTTCGATTCCCTTCCCCGCCACCAGAAAAGATGCAGGTCGGAGGCCATAAGCTTCCGGCCTGTTTTCTTTTGCTTCGTAGCGTCTTTCGCCGCTGGGAAATAGCTTGCCCCGAGACCCTGCCGTCCTGGGTTGCACCTTCTTTTGCTCACCAAGCCCACCTTCGCCAAACACGCCTCTTGTAAGGAATTGGGCCCATTTCTGTCGCCAATCCCTTACAAGAGGTGTGTTCTGGTGGACACGCCGCCCGTTTCTGCTGCCGAACCCTTACAAGAGGTGGGTTCCGGCGGGCAAGAGGTGGGATCCGGCGGGCGCGTTGCGCCTACGCCTTTAGGTACGCGATTGCGATCTGCGTGCGGTTGCGCAGACCCAGCTTGGCGAGGATCGAGCTGATGTGGTTGCGCACCGTGCCTTCGCCCATGTAGGCGGTGGCGGCTATCTCCTTGTTGTCGAGACCCTCGGCAATCAGGCGAACCACCTCGAACTCGCGGTCAGTGAGCGCGGCGAAGGCGCCGGTCCGTCCGCGGAACTTTGCCCCTTCGGTGCTGGCGGAGAAATCCACGCTGTCTGCGGGCTTTCCCTCGAGCACGCGCTTGCCCTCCATGACCTGGGCGAGCGCCGGCGGGATGGCCTGTACGTCCGTCTTGATGAGGTACCCACGCGCGCCAAGCTTCAAAGCCGCGACGATATACTCATCATCCGAGAAGGTAGTGAGAAAGACGACGCGCGCCGCCGGGTTTTCGGCAAGGATCTCGCGAGCGGCGGAGAGTCCGTCGCGTCCTGGCATCTGGATGTCGAGCAGCGCCACGTCGGGTGCAAGCTCGCGGAATAGCCTCACGGCGTCATCGCCGGATGACCCGAGACCCACCACTTCGATGCCGGGCTGCGCACCCAGGATGATCTTAAGCGAATCGCAGATCAGCTTGTCGTTGTCGACGATGATGATCCTCATGCTGCGCCAGCCCTCTCCTTGGGAATCGATGCGAACACGCGCCAGCCGGCTGAGTCACGTCTCGGTCCTGCCGAGAAGGACCCGCCGAGCGCCTCGACGCGCTCGCGCATGGATGCAAGGCCCATGCCGCCGTTCGTGTGGAATTGGCCGGAAATCACTGTCTGATCTGCCGATGCGCCATGCCCGTCACCTGCCGACGCGCCTGTCCCGGCGGCGCCCGCTGCCATACTGTCCATCGTTCCTCCGTCGTCAAGTACGGACAGCTGCCACAGCGCCGGGTGCTCGAGGCAGCGAACCTCGATCCTTCCCGCGCGCCCATGGCGCAGCGCGTTCGACATGGCCTCGCGCATCACGGCGAGAAGGCAAGCTCCCACGTTTGCGGGCACGTGCTCGCAGGAGACTTCGACCGCCAGCGTCAGATGTGTATAAGAGACAGGCGCATGATGGCGTCGGCTATCTTATGGGCCTGAAGCCCGAGGTCAAACGAATCGTCGTGGAGGTCATGCACGCTCGCGCGGACAAGCGAGAGGGCTTCGTCCACGGCACGGCCGACGCTCTGGAAGTCTGCTGCCGCGGCGGGGTCCGCCTCGTGGACGATGGCTAGTGCATCCGTCTGGAGCTTGGCGCGCGTGAGTTGGTGGCCAACGTTGTCGTGGATCTCGCGAGCGATGCGGGCACGCTCGGCGAGGGTCGCCACCTGCACCTCGTAGTCCTGTCGCTCGAGGAGGTCGCGGTTTTTCGCCTCCAGCAGCAGCGTGCGCTCCTGAAGGTCGTCGCGAACGGTGGCGTTGCGAGCGTACTCGCGCTCGACCTGCGTGGTGCGGACGGAGAGCAACGTCGCGGCGAACGCGAACACGGTGGAGAGCGCGATTGTCTCTGCCGACAGGTTGCCCGAGCAAAGGTGCGCGGCAACCGCGACCATGAAGAGCATCGCACGTCCAAGCAACGGCGAGGGACTCTCGCGGTCGAACCCCCGCGCGGCATCGTAGAGCGCGAGTGGGGAGAAGGGGACGAACGCGGGCACGAAGATCGAGGCGGCGATGAACGCGAGCGATGCAATCCCGCTTCCGCGCTGCTGGGCGCTATCGCGTGGCGTTTCGACACACGCGCTCAAGGCGACGGAGAGGCAAAGCGAAGCCACCAGCGCCGCGTCAACTGTCAGCCGCGAGGCGCCGACGAGGCAGCAGGTGAGTACGATGAGCTTGTCGAATAGCCTGTTCATGGGGCTATTGTATGCGTGTGCGTAGAGCGCGCGTCTCTCCAAGCGCCCCTCGTGACAAAACTCCTGCGAGAGGAAGGCTGCAAAACCTGAAAAAGGGACTGTCCCTTTTTCAGGTTTTGCAGGTCGGGTAGTTGACAAAGGGACTGTCCCTTTGTCAACTCTTGCGGGTGGTGACAATTATCACTGTTGCGCGGGCGGGGCTGGCCGTACGATGCGGGCAATGGAAAACCGTCCGAAGGGTGAACTGATGAGCGACATCGTTCGCGTCGAGAATCTCGTCAAGCGCTATGGCGACCTTCTCGCGCTCGACCACTTCAACCTCCGTATCGCCAAAGGCGAGATATTTGGTCTCCTTGGCCCCAATGGCAGCGGCAAGACCACGTCGATCAACTGCATCCTGCAGCTGCTGACCTACGACAAGGGCCATATCGAGCTCTTCGGCGAGCCCATGGAACCCACGCGCTATGACCTCAAACGCAGGATCGGCGTGGTGCCGCAGCAGGTTGCCGTCTTTGACGAGCTTACGGTGCGAGAGAATATCGACTACTTTTGCAGCCTATACGTGGCCGACCGCGCCCGTCGTCGCTCCCTCGTGGACGAGGCGATCGAGTTCGTTGGCCTTGGCGACTACGTCAAGTTCCGCCCCGGCAAGCTCTCCGGCGGCCTTGCCAGGCGCCTGAACATCGCCTGCGGCATCGCCCATAAGCCCGAGCTCATCTTCTTCGACGAGCCCACGGTTGCCGTGGATCCCCAGAGCAGGAACTCGATCCTCGACGGCATCTGCCGCCTGCGCGATGAGGGCGCCACGGTGGTCTACACGAGCCACTACATGGAGGAGGTCGAGCAGATCTGCTCCCGCATCATGATCATGGACGGAGGTCGCACCCTCGCCGAGGGCACGAACGACGAGCTCAAGCGCATGATCTCGATGGGGGAGAAGGTCGTGATCGAGGCGGCCGAGCTCGCCGATGACGTCCTTGCCAGCGTCCGGGGGCTGCCGCACGTGCTCTCCGCGAGCTACGCCGCCGGCGCGCTCACCTGCTCCTGTGAGGCGTACCCCCACAATCTCACGGATATCCTCGATGCGCTCCGGGCGCGGGGCGTCGCGCTTGGCCGCATCTACTCCGAGCCCCCGACGCTCAACGACGTCTTCCTCGAAATCACCGGCCGCGAGCTGCGCGATTAGGAGGTCGTGATGCTGTCGACGATAAAGGCGACCATCCTGGCGAACGCCCGTAAGCCAAGCATGTGGATCTGGACCTTGCTCTTTCCCATCATCCTCTCGACGATGTTCATCTTCATGTTCTCGAGCCTCAAGAACTCCCAGAGCGTGGACCCCGTGCCGGTCGCCGTGGTCGAGGACGATGCATGGGAGACCTCGGGCTTCTCGCAGGTCGTGGACGCGCTGAATGCCGAGGGCGATGACCGCCTGCTCGACGTCCGTCCCGTCTCTTCGGTCGAGGAGGGCGAGCGCCTTCTCGACTCGGGCGAGGTGTTTGGCGTCTACTCGGCCGACCCGGACCTCGAGGCCTATGGAAGCCCCAAGGTCATCCTGGGCGCTGGCTCCTCGAACACCGACGGCACCGCCGAGAAGAGCATCAACCGTTCGATTCTGGAGACGGTCGCGAGCTCATACACCCAGACCTCGGCACTCGTGGAAGCCGCCTTCGAGAACGATCCGGGCCTGATTGCCGATCCAAGCGCCATTCAGGACGTCCTTGGCATATCGGGCGAGGTCAAGCGCATCTCCCTCACGCGCTCGACACCCGACGATACGGTGCGCTTCTACTATGCCCTCTTGGGTATGGCGGCTCTGTTTACGGCACAGGTCGCGATGGAGGCGACAGTCGACGCCGCAGGCGACCTCTCGCCGCTGGGCGCGAGGCGCTGCGCGGGAGGTCAGAGTCGCCTCGCCACCCTCGCATCGACGCTCGTTGCCTGTTGGGCGATGGCCCTTGTCAACCTCACGCTTGTGTTTGCCTTCGTTCGCTTCGTCGCGGGCGTCGACTTTGCCGGACGAGAGGGGCTCGCTCTTCTCGGCATTGCCGCGGCGTCGTTTCTCTCGATTTGCCTTGGCATGTTTGTGGCGGTACTGCCCCTGCGTGGAGGCAAGGGCCCGCGAGACGGGCTCCTCACCTTGCTGACATGCTTGGGTGCCCTGTTCGCGGGTCTCTATGGCATGCCTGCCATGGCCCTCGCGGACGAGGTGGCGCGTGCGTTTCCCGCCGAGGCATGGCTCAATCCCTCCAAGCTCATATCGGACATGTTCACGAGTCTCTATTTCTACGAGGACTTGACGCCATTCTTTGCGCGCGCCGCCGCGTGCGTCGCGTTTGCCCTCGCGCTTCTCGTCGTCGCCACCCTTGTCTTTAGGAGGCAGCGTTATGAGCACCTTTAAGGCCGCGCTGCGCGTAGTTGCCGCTCACCCGCTCTACCTCACGATATATGCCCTCATCATCTCGCTCATGGGTGCCTTCATCGTGCTTGCGAGCTCGGCGTCCGCCTCTTCGGAGCCTGCGGAGTACGAGCCCTATGCGGCCGACGTCGCCATTGTGGACCGCGATGGCTCTCCACTCTCGCAGGCATTCGCTCGACACATGGGCGATCTGTATACGCTTGTCGACGTTGAGGACGAGCCCCGCGAGCTCCAGGATGCCATCGCAACTGGCCGGGCGGATTGCGTCTTCGTCGTGCCCGAGGGCTTTGGGGACGAGCTCATCCGTGCCGCTCGCGCCGGGGATGACCTCCCCCAGATCGAGGAGGCCTATGGCGTGAGCACACAGGCCTCTGCGCTCTCTGGCGTCGAGGCGGCGCGCTTCTCAACGCTGGCGGGGTCTGCTGCGGCACTTGATGGGGGAGCTGGGCTCGAGGAAGTGGCAACCATGGCGCTCTCCGCGGCTGCCGAGCGAGCCGACGTCGAGGTTTACGCTGCCCCGTCCTCAGGAGGTCTTGCGGCGGATAGCGTCAAGCTCTACCTGCAGTTCGGCTCGTATGCGATCACATCCTCCGTCATCGTATGCGTAGGTCTCGTGTTCTCGGCGATGTCGCGGCCCGAGCTCGAGCGACGCCTGGGGGCGGGCCCTCAGAGTTCCGCCACACGTGATGCCGCCGTGTTTGCAAGCTGCCTTGTCTTGACGCTC
Source organism: uncultured Coriobacteriaceae bacterium (assembly GCA_900552935.1). Lineage (GTDB taxonomy): Bacteria > Actinomycetota > Coriobacteriia > Coriobacteriales > Atopobiaceae > Parolsenella. The sequence goes on from USBN01000003.1 coordinate 71,099, forward strand.
GCGGTGTGCGGCCTGAGCAGTCTCGTGGGCGTCATAGCTCTGCGCGCCTGCATCGCTTCTCTGCCTGCGTCGCACGTGGCCCTTGCGTTTGTCGCCAACTTCGCGTTTGGCCTTGTGCCCCTGTCCATTGCGTACCTCTGCACGAGCTTTGGCGCGCGCGAGGAGGTACTCAATGCCGTTGGCAACATCTTTGGTATGGTGATGAGCTTCTTGGGCGGCGCTTGGATCCCGTTATCGTTCATGGGCTCGGGCGTTGCCGCGGCAGCCCATTTCGCCCCGACGTTCTGGACCAACCAGGCGATTGCCGCCGTGCTCGACGCCGAGGCGCTCACGCCTGCCGTCATGGGCTCCTATTTCACGAGTGTGGGGATCACGCTGCTGTTCGCGGTGGCCTTCGCCGCCGTGGGCCTCTCCGTCGCTCGCGGGCGTCGCGCGTAAGCCGCCCGCCTCCGCTCGCCCCGGGAGCCCCGCGCGCCCCGTCGACCGCGCGCCTCCGGCCGCCTCGAGCGCCCCGCAACTACGTAAACCCACCTCTTGTAAGGAATTGAGGTCGTTTTTCGGGCAAAACCCTTACAAGAGGTGGGTTATGTCGTTCGCGGTGGCCGCAGGGCGCGGACGGCGGGCGCAGGCCGCCTCCGTTGCCTGGCCGAATCGACGTCCAATCCCCTAATCGCGCGCACCTACCGAGAGCGTATCCAACGCTTACCGAAGGTCTGTCTTTTCCTGTCGGTATCTCCTGTAAAGTTAGTAGGGTTTTGTGAGCACAACCAAAGGGGGATACATGTCCAAGATCTTCAATAGTCCCAGCAAGTACATCCAGGGCCCGAACGAGCTCGCGAAGCTCGGCACGTACGTGGCGCCGCTTGGCAAGAAGGCTCTCGTCATCAACACGCCCTCCGGCGTCAAGCGCGTGGGCGACAAGGTCGCCGGCAGCTTCGAGGGCGTCGACGCCGAGGCCGTCTACGAGGACTTCAACGGCGAGTGCTCTGAGGGCGAGGTCAACCGCCTCGTTGAGATCGCCCGCGCCAATGGCTGTGACGTCGTGGCGGGCATCGGCGGTGGCAAGACGCTCGACACCGCTAAGGCCACGGCCTACTACCTCGGCGCTCCCGTGGTGATCTGCCCCACGATCGCCAGCTCGGACGCTCCGTGCAGCGCACTCTCCGTCCTCTACACCGATGACGGCCAGTTCGACCGCTACCTGTTCCTTCCGGCCAACCCCAACATCGTCCTCATGGACACCACGGTCATCGCCGCAAGCCCCGTGCGCCTCACGGTCTCCGGCATGGGCGACGCGCTGGCTACCTACTTCGAGGCCCAGGCCACGCACGACGCTGACGGTGACACCTGCGCTGGCGGCAAGGGTGGCCTCGCCGCCCTCTCCCTCGCGCGCCTTTGCTATGACACCCTCATGGAGGACGGCGTAAAGGCCAAGGTCGCCCTCGAGGCCGGTGCCCTCACGCCCGCCGTCGAGCACATCATCGAGGCGAACACGCTGCTCTCCGGCATCGGCTTCGAGAGCTCGGGTCTTGCTGCCGCGCATGCCATCCACAACGGCCTCACGCTCCTGCCGGAGTGCCACGGCATGTACCACGGCGAGAAGGTCGCCTTCGGCACGCTCGCGCAGCTCGTCCTCGCGGATGCTGACATGGACCAGCTCGAGGAGGTCCTTGGCTTCTGCATCGAGGTTGGCCTGCCGGTGACGCTCGAGGAGCTGGGCGTCGAGGAGGTCACGCGCGAGAAGGTCATGCCCGTTGCCGAGGCCGCGTGCGCGCCGGGCGACACCATGGGCAACATGCCGTTCGACGTGACGCCTGACATGGTCGCCGATGCCATCCTCGGTGCCGATGCGCTAGGCCACTATTATCTTGACTAGGCGCCAAGACGCGTAGGTAAGATTGGGCGCGCTGGCCACATGGCTGGCGCGCCTTTTTTCAGGGAGGGCGGCATGGAGATCAAGTCGATCATGTGTTGTTGCGGCGGAGGCGTGGGCAGCTCCTTCATGGTGCAGCTCAACGTGCAGAGCCTGCTCAAGAAGCACGGCATCGAGGGCGTGAGCGTCGACCACGTCTCCGTGTCCGAGATCTCCATGGTGCCGGTCGACCTCTATGTGGTGGGGAGCGACCTCGCGCCGTTCCTGAAGGACAAGCCCCGCGTCATCGAGCTGGACAACATCGTGTCCATGCCGGAGCTCGAGGAGAAGCTCCTCGCCGCCTTCGAGAAGGCGCGGAACGAATAGGGTGTCGAAACGCGAGAGAACGCGGAACGAATAGCGCGACGAGATGCGAGGCGGCGCGTTAAAACATGAGGAGGGCCGACGTTGCGTCCGCGTCGGCCCTCCCTTTTTATGTGGTGCTC
>USBN01000004.1 GCA_900552935.1 uncultured Coriobacteriaceae bacterium
CTACCAAGTCCTACATGAAGAAGGGCCAGGCCATCGTCGACGCCAACCACAAGGCCATCGACGCCGGCGCCACCGCCTTCCACAAGTTCGAGGTTCCCGCTGACTGGGCCACTGCCGAGGACGCTCCCTCCACGCTCTCCATCGAGGGCCGCGCGGAGATCGTCGAGCAGGTCAAGAAGATCATGGATCCGATCAACCGCATGGACGGCGACTCGCTGCCCGTTTCCGCCTTCGAGAAGTCCGCCGACGGCCAGTGGGAGCTCGGTGCCTCTCAGTACGAGAAGCGCGGCGTTGCCGTTATGGTTCCGCACTGGGATGAGACCAAGTGCATCCAGTGCAACCAGTGCGCCTACGTCTGCTCGCACGCCACGATTCGCCCGATCGCCCTCACGGCTGACGAGGCTGCCGCGGCTCCTGAGAACATGCGCATGATCGATGCCAAGGGCAAGGGCGCCGAGGGCCTGAAGTTCGCCATCGCCGTCTCCCCGCTCGACTGCATGGGCTGCTACAACTGCGTCCAGGTCTGCCCGAAGGACGCTCTCACCATGGTCCCGCAGGAGGACGAGCTCGACCAGGCTCCCGTCTGGGATTACGCCGTCAACAAGGTCACGGAGAAGAAGGAGCTCGTTGCCTCCAACGTCAAGGGCAGCCAGTTCGCCAAGCCGTACCTCGAGTTCTCCGGCTCCTGCGCCGGCTGCGCCGAGACCGCTTACGCGCGCCTCGTCACCCAGCTCTGCGGCGACCGCATGTTCATCTCCAACGCCACCGGCTGCTCTTCCATTTGGGGCAACCCGGCTGCCGTCTCGCCCTTCACCGTCAACGCTGAGGGTCACGGCCCGGCCTGGAACAACTCCCTGTTCGAGGACAACGCGGAGCACGGCCTCGGCCTCGCCGTTGGTTATGCTGCCGTCCAGAACAAGCTCGTCGCCGAGACTGAGGCTCTCCTCCAGGGCGACGCCTCTGACGAGCTGAAGGCCGCTGCCACCGCCTGGCTCGAGAACCGCAACGACACCGAGGCCTCCAAGACCACGGCCGCTGCCTACATCGCCGAGCTCGAGAAGTGCGGCTGCGATGCTTCTAAGGCCATCCTGGCCGACAAGGCTTACCTCACCAAGAAGTCCTTCTGGATCTTCGGCGGCGACGGTTGGGCCTACGACATCGGCTTCGGCGGTCTCGACCACGTCCTGGCTTCCAACCACAACATCAACGTCTTCGTCTTCGACACCGAGGTCTACTCCAACACGGGTGGCCAGGCCTCCAAGGCCTCTAACCTCGGCCAGGTCGCGCAGTTCGCTGCCGCCGGCAAGGCGACCAAGAAGAAGTCCCTCGCCGAGATCGAGATGTCCTACGGCTACGTTTACGTCGCCCAGGTCGCCATGGGTGCCAACCCGGCCCAGACCCTCAAGGCCATCACCGAGGCCGAGGCCTACGACGGCCCGTCCCTGGTCATCGGCTACAGCCCGTGCGAGATGCACTCCATCAAGAAGGGCGGCATGATGAACTGCCAGTCCGAGATGAAGAAGGCTGTGGACTGCGGCTACTGGAACCTCTTCCGCTTCAACCCGGCCGCGCCGGAGGGCAAGAAGTTCTCGCTCGACTCTAAGGAGCCGGCGGGTGGCTACCAGGAGTTCCTGATGAACGAGGCTCGTTACGCTTCGCTCACCCGTTCGTTCCCCGAGCGCGCCAAGGAGCTCTTCGCCGAGAACGAGCAGGCCGCCATGGAGCGCTACGCTCACCTGCTCAAGCTCAAGGCCCTCTACAACGAGGCCTAAGCCACGAGCTAGGTTCGCGCGCCTGACATAGTTTGGGCTAGGGCCCGCTTCGGGAAACCGAGGCGGGCCTTTTTGTGGGACAAGCGGCGCGTATTGCTTGCTGCGACCCTTCATCTGTCATTCGGCGAGCGGTTGCAAATGCTCCGTGAGGTAGAATGTCAGAAAGAGATGAAGGGGAGTTGGTATTCATGGACAAGTCTCTTACCTGCCTCAGGCGGGCTTGTGTCGTGCGTGACGTCATGGCCCATGCTGCCGCTCCCCGTATTGGGTATCGCTGGTAGTGCCATTGAATCCCGCCGTCGTCATACCAACCTACTGGGCTACTGATCCCTCGCAGCCGGGAGTCTATGATCATGCCACGTCCATAGACGAGCCCCTGCCCGAGCTCGCGCGCTGTCTCGACTCACTCGACGATGTTCGCGGCGTGATGAGGACGATCATCCTCGTCGTTGCCCCGCCGAGTGCACAGGCTGCGGCCCGCGCACGCATCAACGCCATCGTTCGTGACCACGAGGGCCTTTCGCCGTATGTCGTGGGCGCCCCTGAGGCCCGCCTCATTGCCGCCCACATCGAGAGCCTCTGCCCGGGTATCGGCGGTGAGCCGGTTTCGCTTCGCGGCTACGGTGCCATCCGCAATCTCGGCCTTGCCGTCTGCGCCATGCTCGGCCACGATGTCGCCGTCTTTATGGATGACGACGAAGTCGCCCTTTCCCCGGATTTCCTCGTGGATGCGGTCTTCGGTCTGGGCCACCTCACGCGTCAGGACCTGAAGATTCTCGCGAAGACCGGACACTTCGTGGATGCCGAGGGGTCTCACCTCGCGGACGGCGGTAAGCGTCGCTTCTGGGAGCGCTGGTGGTCGAAGCGCGAGGAGTTTAACGAGTGGATGTCCTCCGCGCTTGCGGGCACGCGCATCTGCCGCTCCAACTACGTCTGTGGCGGATGTCTTGCCATTCACGCGAGCGCCTTCTCCCAGGTGCCCTTCGATCCCTGGATCACGCGTGGCGAAGACCTCGACTATCTCTTCAACCTGCGCCTTTCTGGCCTGGAGATGTGGTTTGACAACAAGTGGTACGTGCGCCACCTGCCGCCCGCGACGCCGGATGAGCCAAACCGCTTCCTCCAGGACATCTACCGCTGGCTGTATGAACGCGCCAAGCTCGCGTTCTGCTCGCAGAGGCAGGAGCTTCGCCAGGTCACGCCCGCGTCCCTCATGCCCTATCCCGGGCGCTGGATCTCGCCGGAGGTCGAGGGCAGGATCTCGAAGGCGACCCTCGCCCGCATCGTGGCGGGCCCGGGAAGGCGCCAGAGCTTTGCTATCTGGCACCGCGGCATCGGCGAGGCTCGCGCCTACGCCGGCGCGAACGCGCAGAACTATGCGCGCCTGTTGAGCTTCTGGCCAACCGCGATTGACGGGCTTTGGAACGACGAAGAGCTTGCCGCTAAGGTCGCGGAGATTCAGACAAAGCGTCCGGAACCCGTCCCGCGACGAGGTGGGACGAAGAGCAAGGGGCGCTACCAGCGCAAGGACGGCCAGCACCAGGGCGAGCCGCGGCTTCAGAGCCAAGATGGGGCCCGAACGCAGGGCGAGAATCGGAAAGACACCACCAGGAGCAGGGAAGGGGAGGCATGACGACGCACCGCTTGAACAAGGGGCTCGCTCGCTACGGGGACATTCGCAGCTCACAGGGCACCGAGCATATCCTGGGCCTTGCCTCCAGGACGCTCGATCTCATGCGAGCTGGCCTTACCCCGCAGGCTTGCAAGGCGGTTTGCAGCCTCCTTCTGCCTGAGACCACGGCCGTCGCCGTTGCCATGACGGACACGGAGCATGTGCTCGCCTACGAGGGCGCGCTTGCCGCGGACTTCCCTCCCGGCAGCCCCATTCACACGGCGGGCACGCTCGAGGTGCTCAAGACGGGCAAGCTCGGGATGTTTCAGTCGCGCAACGAGGATGACAACACGGAGTTGCCTCGCAACATGCGTGGCGGCATCGTCGTTCCGCTTAACGTGCAGGACCGCGTGTGCGGAACCATCAAGTTCTACTATCGCTCGCCTGCGGACATCAACCGTAGCCAGCTTGCGATCGCGCGTGGTTTTGGCCAGTTGCTCTCCACCCAGCTATCCACCCACGAGCTTGACCGCCAGGCTGAGCTCACGGCAAAGGCCGAGGTGAAGGCTCTGCAGGCGCAGATCAACCCGCATTTTCTGTTCAACACCATCAACACCATCGCGGCATTTACGCGCACGGACCCGACGCGTGCCCGTAATCTCCTGCGCGAGTTCGCGGTCTTCTATCGTCAGACGCTTGAGAGCTCTGACCAACTCATCCCGCTCGCCCGTGAGCTCGAGCAGACCAGGCGCTACCTACGCTTCGAGCACGCTCGCTTTGGCGAGGACCGCATCTCCGAGCACGAGCACGTTGGCTTCGGGTGCGGAGACGTGCTCGTCCCGGCCTTTATCGTCCAGCCGATCGTGGAGAACGCCGTTCGTCATGCCATGCGCGATGAGGGTGCCCTGAGCATTGACATCAGAGCGGAGATCGATGGGTCTGACGTCCTAATTGCCGTAACAGATGACGGCCTTGGAATGGACGAGGAAACGCTTGAAAAGCTGCGCTGCAGCGTCTCGACCGACCAGCCCTGTGGCTGCTCGGGCGAGGAGAAGGGAACGGGCATCGCTCTGAGGAATGTTGCAGAGAGGCTCGAGAGGTTTTATGGTTTCGACTCGGGAATCGACATCATGTCGAAGCCCGGCGAGGGGACGTGCGTGACGCTGCGCCTCGCGCGCACCGCCGCCCACGACTGACGAGGAATGTGATTCTATGCTGCGTGCCATGATCGTTGACGACGAAGCCCCTGCTCGTTCCGAGCTCCGCTTCCTCCTCGAGGAGACCGGAAGGGTTGAGAACATCACCGAGGCTTCGAGCGCTCGTGACGCCGTCGAGAAGCTGATGGATAGCCGCCCGGACGTGCTGTTCCTGGACATCTCTATGCCCAAGACGAACGGCATGCAGCTCGCCGAGGCGCTCCATAAGCTCAAAAACCCGCCTGCGGTGGTGTTCGTCACCGCCTACAGCGAATATGCGCTCGAGGCATTTGACGTCGACGCCGTCGACTACCTGATGAAGCCCGTCGAGACGGATCGTCTCGAGCGAGCTCTCGACAAGGTTGAGGCTCGCGGCAAGCAGGCTGCCGCCCCGGCTGCCCCGGCCGAGCGCATTCCCGTCGAGAAGGGCGGCCGCAAGGTCCTCGTCCCCATCGACCAGATTCGCTATATCGAGGCGAAGGACGATTATTCCTGCATCTACACGGATTCCGATCGCTATCTTTCGGTTATCTCGCTCGCGCAACTCGAGGCGAAGCTCTCCCCGCACGGATTCTTCCGCGTGCACCGTGGCTACATCGTCAATCTTCAGTACGTGGAGGACGTCGAGGTCGTGTCGAGCGGCGTGATGCAGCTTGGCATCGCTGGCGTTGAGGGCAAGAAGATTTCCGTCTCGCGTCGCCGCGTCGTGCAGCTCAAGCGCGCCCTGGGGCTCTAACCCATGGCGCTGCGACGCATCGACGTTATCTCGGACACCCACGGCAAGCTCTCACGCGAGCTGCTTGACGCGCTTGATGGGTGCGACCTCATCGTCCACGCCGGCGACATTACCTCGGAGGACGACTTCATTACGCTTAAGGCGCTTGCGCCCCTGCGGATGTGCCTGGGCAACAATGACTGGGCGGGCGAGTACGGGCCTGAGGTGAAGCGTCTCGTGCGCTTCGAATACGAGGGCTTGCAGTTCAGTGTCACGCACTATCGCGAGAACCTTACGGGCGAGCACTGCGACGTGGGAGTTTGCGGCCACACCCACGTGCCGGAGATCGTCGAGCGCGTGAATGGTTCCATCATCGTGAACCCGGGCAGCCCGACGTTCCCGAGGAGCATGGCGGGCCCGACGATCGCTCGCCTCATGGTGCAGGACGGCCACGTGGTTTCTTCGAACATCGTGAAGCTGAAGGTCCCCGAGAAGGACGGGCGCGGTAAGGGCCGCTTCTTCATGGGCTGGTAGCCTGGCCGTAGCGGGGCGAGCCTATGCCTGGGCCGTGACGGCGTGGCTGATGCTGTGGGCCAGGGCGAGTGCGGTGCCGACGCGGCCGGTGACGATTCGAGATATGGAACGCGAAGCGCCCGCGGAGCCGATGGTGAACTGCGCCCCGAATCTTGGACGGGTTAACTAAAACGCGCGACTAAACCGCCATCAAGGACTGGCTTCGGAACTCCTCCGGGGTCAGTCCTTTCAGTCCCTTCTGCCTGCGCCGAGTGTTCCAGTGGACTATGTAGGCCTCGAGGTCCTCCTTGAACGACTCGAAGTCGTCCCAGTCGCGACCTCGGAAGAACTCGTCCTTCATGTGGCCGAACAGCCCCTCGGTGCAGGCGTTGTCCAGGCAGTTGCCCTTGCGCGACATGCTCTGCACGATGCCGGCGGCCCGCAGCCTCGAGACGTAGCGGTCGCTCTGGTACTGCCAGCCCATGTCGGACTGCAGCACCGGCCGGGCTCCCTCCGGCATCCGGGAGATCAGCATGTCGAGCATCTCCTCCTGCTGCGCCATGTCGGGCGACTCGGATATCGACCACGCCGCGATCTCGCGGCTGCCGAAGTCGTACGCCGGGGCGAAGTAGGCCTTCCCGAACGAGCACCTGAACTCGGTGACGTCGGTGCCCATCTTCCGCCACGGCCCGTCGGAGGCGAAGTCGCGGCCGAGCACGTTCTCGAAGGTCTCGCCGACCGGGCCCCTGCACGAGTTGTACCTGTGGTAGTCGGTCTCGCGGCGTATGCCGCACCTCAGCCCCATCTCGCCCATCATCTTGAGCGCGGTCTTGTCCGCGATGCGCGCGCCGCGCTCGGCGCGCAGGCACATCGCGAGCTGCCGGTGCCCGCACCCGTTCGGCGTCCTCGAGAATATCTCCCTGGCCGCGTCCCACAGCTCCGGCCTGGTCGGCCTCCTCGGGTGGGCCAGCGCGTAATAGTACGTCGAGCGGGCGAGCCCGGCGCACTCCAGCAGGTCGGACAGGCCGAACCGCCCCGAAAGCTCGCTCACGGCCGCGGCCCTCTCGCGGCTCGAAAGCGCTTCTCCGCCTTCAGGGCGATCGATTTTTTTAGGTAGGCGACCTGGGCCTCGAGCCTCGCCACCTCGCGCTCGAGCCGCTGCTCCCGCGTCGTCCGGGAGGCGCCGGCCCCCTTCGGCCTGCCCCTGGGCCGGGGCCTGAGCGCCTCGGCCCCGCCCTCGCGGTACCTGCGGCACCAGACGTCCAGCGGCGACCTGGAGGCTATGCCGAGCTCCCTCATGACGTCGGGCTTCGCCCGCCCCGAGTCGACCACGGCGCTCGCGGCGGCCACCTTGGTCTCCCAGTCATACGACCTCTTGTGTCCCATGTCGAGCAGGCCCTCCCGTCCAACCGAGCGGAACGTCTGCTCCCATTGTCTCACGGAGTTCGGGGAAACCCCGAGCCTGCGGGCGACGGCCCTGCGGCCGAGCCCCCTCTCGAACATGTCGGCGGCGGCGGACCTGACGCCCGGACCGTACGTGGTCATAGATAAGCCTCCCATTCCTCGGACTTTAGTTTTCTGTCCAAGAAATGGGAGGCAGTTCATGGGTTCCGCGGGCGCTTGGTATATCTTGCTGGTGGTGCCGGACGCGAGTGACGAGCTTGAGTCCCGATGCGCCCGGCGTGTCTGGGCCCCGAGCTTGTCGGCGCTTGCCTACAGGTACTCGCACAGCTCGGCGAGGATGCGGGCCTTGGGGGCGCTGCCGACCATCGTGTGAACCGCCTTGCCGCCCTTGAAGAGGATGAGCGTGGGGATGGACATGACCTGGAAGCGCATGGCGAGGTCCTGCTCGTCCTCGACGTTGCACTTATAGACGGCAAGCTCGCTGGGCATTTCGTTGGCAATTTCCTCGATGATGGGGGAGAGGGCACGGCAGGGTCCGCACCAAGATGCCCAGAAGTCGACGAGGACGGGCTTCTCGGAGCTGCGGATGATGTCATCGAACGTATCCTGGGTGATTGCCTTTGCAGCCATGGTGGCCCTCCTATGATCTTGTGGCGTGGGGCGCGGCCCACGCGATTGTTGACGACGGGGTTATACCCGGAAAATGGGCGTTAGAATCATAGACCGGTTAAGTTGGCGGCGGAGGTCCCCATGGGTGTGAGTGACGAGTACGTGAACAAGGCGAAGGCCGAGCTCGGCGATCTCGCTGATGCCGGCGTGGTCATGTCTGGCAACGCCTTCTCTCCCGTGCTGCTCGTGAAGGGCGAGCCCGAGGAGGCTGGCGTCAAGCTTCTGGCTGGCCCGGATGGCGACGCCCTGCGCGCCGCCCTTGGCGCCCTCGGCTATGCGCCGGAGGAGTGGGCCGCGCTCTCCGTCCGCGATGCGGAGGGGTTTCCCCTGGTGCCGGGAACGTTACGCCTTGCCATCGCCACGCTCGACCCCGCCACGGTCATTGCGCTGGACGCTCCTGCCGTCACCGCTATTTGCGAGGCTTTTGCCGATGAGCTCGTCGAGCTCGAGAGCCTCGAGGCGGCGACGCTCGCACCCGGGTATGTGGTGCGCTTGCTGGGCATGCGCGTTCTTGCCCTCGGCGGTTTCGAGCAGAGTCTCGCGGACGCGAAGGCGAAGCAGGTCATGTGGGCTCGCCTGAAGCAGGTCCCGCCGCTGGGCGAGCCGTACTAGGCGTGCCGGGCTGGGTGCCGGGCCAGGTCTGGTGCCGGCAGGCCGGATGCCGGATCAGGTCTGATGCGGGGGGACGGCGTGCTCGTCCGGGCGACAGGCGTGCCGGGCAAGTCAGCAGCTCGTAACAAACCGATAGACTTCGGTTTCTTCGCTTGCGCGTTGCGCTACGCTTAAGCCTGCTGAGAATCGCCCCGGAGTGTCCGGGGCCTGCGGTCAAGGAGGACTTATGTCGAACATCCCCGCGCCCATTGACGCCACCGCCACCCCCGAGTGGGCGGCCCTCAAGGCGCATCATGACAAGCTCATTGCCGATGGATTCAACCTCAAGAGCGCCTTCGCGACGGATGCCGAGCGCGTCGAGAAGCTCACCTTTGAGACGAGCGACCTCCACTTCGACCTCTCCAAGAACCTCGTGACCGAGGAGACCCTGAAGCTGCTCGTCGACCTCGCCCGTGCCGTCAAGCTCGAGGAACGTCGCAACGCCATGTACTGCGGCGAGCACATCAACACGACCGAGGATCGCGCCGTTCTCCACACCGCCCTTCGTCGTCCGAAGGAGCAGATCGGCAAGTTCATCGTCGATGGCCAGGACACCGTGGCTGACGTCCACGAGGTCCTCGACCGCATGTACGCCTTTGCCGAGCGTGTCCGTTCCGGCGAGTGGAAGGGTGTCTCCGGCAAGGAGATCAAGCACGTCCTCGCCATCGGCATCGGTGGCTCTGACCTCGGTCCGGTTATGGTCTACGAGGCCCTCAAGCCCTATGCCGACGCCGGAATCGACTGCACCTTCGTCTCGAACATCGACCCGAATGACATGGCCGAGAAGACTCGCGGCCTCGACCCCGAGACCACGCTCGTGATCGTCGTCTCCAAGACCTTTACCACGCTCGAGACCCTTACTAACGCCCGCGAGGCGAAGGCCTGGATGCTCGACGCCCTTCGTGCCGCCGGCGCCATTGATGGCTCCGCCGAGAAGAACGCGGAGGCCATCCGCAAGCACTTCGTCGCCGTCTCCACCGCGCTTGACCTGGTCAAGCAGTTCGGCATCGACCCGGAGAACGCCTTTGGCTTCTGGAGCTGGGTTGGCGGCCGTTATTCCGTCGATTCCGCCGTGGGCCTCTCGCTCATCATCGCCTTTGGTCCGAAGCGTTTCCAGGAGTTCCTCGCCGGCTTCCATGACCTCGACGAGTACTTCAAGAACGTGCCGCTAGAGGAGAACGTCGTCGCCCTTCTCGGCCTCATCAACGTCTGGTACGTCAACTTCTATGGCGCCGAGAGCCACGCCGTGCTGCCCTACAACCAGTACCTGCACCGCTTCCCGGCCTATCTCCAGCAGCTCACGATGGAGTCGAATGGCAAGAGCGTGCGTTGGGACGGCACTCCGGTGACGAGCGCCACGGGCGAGATTTTCTGGGGCGAGCCGGGCACCAACGGCCAGCACGCCTTCTACCAGCTGATTCACCAGGGCACCCGCATGATCCCCGCGGACTTCATCGCCTTCGTGAACACGCCCAACCCGTTTACCGACGGCGGCCAGGACGTCCACGAGCTCTTCCTGGGCAACTTCCTCGCCCAGACCAAGGCCCTCGCCTTTGGTAAGACGGCCGACGAGGTCCGCGCCGAGGGCACGCCCGAGCAGATCGTGCCCGCCCGCGTCTTCACTGGTAATCGCCCGACCACCTCGATCTTTGGCGAGGCGCTCACGCCGCACGCGCTGGGCGAGCTCATCGCGCTGTACGAGCACATCACCTTCGTCGAGGGCACCGTCTGGGGCCTTGACTCCTACGACCAGTGGGGCGTCGAGCTTGGCAAGCAGCTCGCCAAGCAGATTACCCCGGCATTCCACGACGACGCCGCGCTCGCTGAGCAGGACGCGAGCACCCAGGCGCTCATCGCCTACTACCGCGCTCGCCGCAAGTAGGGCTGCCACGTCGGTGACGTGGCGGGCTGTTGCGCGGGCGAGCTGTTGTACGTGCGCGGGCTGTTGCGCGGGTGCAAACTTGAATTGATAACGAAGCGGGCCACATCGTTTGGGTGTGGCCCGCTTTTTGCTGCGCCTTCGTAGGCGGCTAGGGGGGTGCAAGGGTGCGCCTAACATGCATCAAAGGTGCACGCTTAACGCCTAACATGCATTAAGGGTGCGCGTTTAAGCTTGCTATACGTGCCGAAGTGTCGCCTGTTTCCGGCGCCTGCCCGTGGCGTCACCGGTCGATGCCACGGGCAAACAAAAACGGCATGCTTAGGCGGGCTAAGCATGCCGAAAGTGTGAGTTACTTTGCGGGCGTAACGAGCTGAATCAGGTCGCGGTGACGCTGTTCGCTGAGGGCGCGCTTGGGCACGATGACGTAGCGCGGGCCCACGAACTCGACTACGCTGACCTCGCGGCCGAGGTGCAGCTTATGAACGGTCGAGAGCGGAAGCTCCTCGGCCTCTTTGCCGGGGACGTTGGCGACGAGGTAATCGGGGTAGACCTCGACCTTGACGCGGCGGCTCTCCTTGGGGAGCCCGGTGATGTCGAGGCCAGCCTTCTTGAGGCGCCTGAGGTGGAACTGATTCCAGTGGTCAGAGACGAACCAGAGGACAACCTCGACGCAGACGAGCGAGGCGAGGAGGAGCGTCACCTGCCTTCCGCTGGGCGACATCGCGATGAAGACAATCACGATGAGCAGAAGGACGCTCGCGATGTTCGACGGGTTGCGGAGACGATTGCCCATCATGGCGAGAGAGGCATCCTCGAGGAGGGTGTGGTTCACGTCATAGCTGAACGAGAAAAGGTGGTTGTCCGGGGACTTCTTCGAGGTGCTCTTCTTTGCCATGATGACTCCTGTGCCTGCCGACCCTGCGGTCCGGCTTTTGACTAGTAGATTCCGCGCTCGCGGCCCTGGCGGCCGCCCACGCGACGACGCGGCTTGCCGGTCGGCTTGGGCGCGTGTTTCGAGGCGGGCTTGCCAGACTTCGAGATTCCGCCGGCAGCCTTCTGACGCCTCGCGGCGTCGCCCTGGCGCTGGCTCGACCCCTTGCGAGCGGCATTCGGAACCTGGGTGCGAACGCCGGAACCCTTGCCCTTGCGCCTACGCTTCTTGCCGCTGGCCTCGGCTTCGAGTTCTGCAATCTCACCGCGGCTGAGGAGGGCGCCGGTCGCGTCGATCTTGCGCCTACCGTGAGGGGTGTTCTCTCGGGGGTCGCGGTCCGTCTGGGCGTCACGGTCGGCGCGCTCTTTGCGGTCGCCCGTCTCGCGATCCTTACGGCCCTCACGCTTGCGGCCCTCGGACCTGCCGCCTTCGCGACCCTCGCCGCCGCGCCCAGACCTACCCTTACCGCCGCGCTTCCTGCGTTTCTTGCCGGCGCCGCGTGCGGGAGCATCCGCGGTGCGGTTGGGGTCGAGCTCGGGGAGCTCCTCGCCCAGCTCGAGCTCGACCTTTGCCTCGTAGGGAGGGACGACCTGGCCCATGAGGCGCTCGATGTCAAAGAGGTCCTCGGCGTCGTTGACGGTCACGAAGGTGAGCGCCCAGCCCGTCTCGCCGGCACGACCCGTGCGGCCAATGCGGTGGATGTAGTCCTCGGGATCCTCCGGGACGTCGAAGTTGACGACGTATCGAACGTCGGAGACGTCGATGCCTCGAGCGAGGACGTCCGTGGCGACGAGGATGTCGACCTTGCCGTCGCGGAAGTCGCGAAGTGCGCGCTCGCGCTGGTTCTGGCTGCGGTCGCCGTGGATGGGCGCGCAGGCGATGCCGGCGCGGCGCAGGCGACGGCAACAGGCGTCCGCGCGGTGCTTGGTGCGGGTGAAGACGATCACGCGGTCCGTGCCCTCGCTCTTGAGGACCTTGGTGAGCAGGCCGCTCTTCTCGTCAAGGGAGACGGGGAGAACGTACTGGTCGATCGTCTCGGCGACAGTGCCCTTGTGGGCGATCTCGACGGTGGCGGGGTCATGTACGAGGTCGCGAATGCCGCCGATGGCGGTCTCGTCGAGCGTGGCGGAGAAGAGCAGCGTCTGACGCGTGGAAGGCGTCTCGGACACGATCTTGCGCATCTGGGGCAGGAAGCCCATGTCGAGCATGCGATCGGCCTCGTCGAGGACAAGCACCTCGACCTCGTCAAGATGAGCCTCACCCTGCTCGATGAGGTCGACGAGGCGACCAGGCGTGGCGACGAGGATGTCACAGCCGCGGCGAAGGGCCTGCTTCTGCGGTTCGTAGCCAACGCCACCCACGATGGTGACGCTGCGGTGATGCGTGTATGCCTCGACGGTGGTGCAGACGTCGGCGATCTGCTGGGCGAGCTCGCGGGTGGGAGTCACGACGAGCATGGCGGGGCCATGATGGCGCGCGACGTGGGTGAGACGGCTCATGGAGGGAAGGACGAAGGCCGCGGTCTTGCCGGTGCCCGTCTGGGCGGCAGCAAGCAGGTCGCGCCCCTCGAGAACATAGGGGATGGCGTGCGCTTGGACGGGCGTGGGCTCCGTGTAGCCAAGGGCGTCGACAGCGGCGAGGACCGGCTCGGAAAGGCCGAGGCCGGAGAAGGCGACGGCGTCGCCCGGGGTGGTGCTCTGGGTCATGTAGTTCGTTCCTATCTGTGGGGAGGGCTTGGGGCGGAGGTTTGCCCCGGCTCCTCGTCTGCGGCTAGGCGGGCGGCGGGTTGCTACGCTCGCGGCCGTTGGTATACCGATTATCGATTAGACGAGAACACTGTAGCGGAAGTATGCTTATCGCGCAGCTCAAAGGGGTTACGCTTATGTGCTAACGAGGGATTTCGCGGACAAATTCGCAATTCGAACGCAACCGAGCCGGGGGGATGCGCGATGGGGGAGCCGTCAGACGGCGCCTGGTGGCAGCATGACGAGCCTGACGTAAACGAGCGTCGGGCGTCCTATCCGCATGCCGGTGCACAGCCCGCGCGACGCGGCTCCGCGCGAGAGCCCGCCTCGGGAGGCTATGGCGCGCGCCCTTCGCGCCAGCGCAAGGATGGTCGCCGCATCGATCCCACCGAGGGTAGAAGCGCTGCGGCATCGCTTCCCAACGCGCGCCGCCGCTCCGTCTCCGGCGAGCGTCCGGGGGAGCGCGGAAGCTACCATCGCTCGGGCCCTGCTCGCCGTAGTGAATATGGCTCGGCGGAGTACTCGTCCTATGGCCGCTCGACAATTCCCGATGACCGCGCTCCGCGCCCTCGCAGGCGCCCGCAGCAGCAGCGTCCCTTGGGTTGGAGCGCGCAGAACGTTCCCCAGATGCACAAGACCATCGCGAGCAATGGTGGCTGGGGCTTTAAGTCCCTCAAGCCCAGGCGCTCGGCGGGGCCGAAGTGGGGCTTCATCGCGGCGGGCGTTCTTGCCGTCGTCCTTCTCGTCCTTATCGTGCGTGGTATTTCCGGATGTGTCGCCGGCCTGGTCAGGCCTCAGGAGGAGCCTGAACCCGCGGCTGCGACCACTTCCGTCGCGGCAACGACCGAGCCCGCCTCCGTAGACCCGACGGCTCCCGCGACCAAGGTGCTCGACGCTGGGCGCAGGACCGCAAGCGGCGAGGGACGCATGAGCTTCTCTGCCGTGGGGGACAACCTCATCAACGAGAACCTCCTCGAGCTCGCGGATTCCTGGGCGGGCTCCACCGGTGACGGCGAGTATGACTTCACGCCCTTCTACCGCGAGGTGAAGCCGTTCATCCAAGACCAGTGCGATGTCTCCTTCGTGAACCAGGAGACGACGCTTGGTGGCACGGACCGCTTCGATTACATGGGCTATCCCAGCTACAACACGCCGGACTCCATGGCAGACGCCGTGGCTGACACCGGCTGGCGAATCGTCGCGACCAACTCGAACCACACCTATGACACTTGGACGCCCTCGATCGAGCATGCCCAGGAGGTCTGGAACAGCAAGCCGGGCCTCGTCACTATCGGCAGTTATGCGAGCGAGGAGGACCGCGCGACAGTCCGCGTCGTCGAGTGCAACGGCATCAAGGTCGCCGCGCTTTCGTATAGCTATGGCCAGAACGGTTACGAGCAGAGTGACCTCCCCAATGACTACTATGCCGTTCCCTATGACGCGGATAGGCTCAAGGAGGAGGTTGCTCAGGCGCGCAAGGTGGCGGACGTCGTCCTCGTCTACATGCACTGGGGCGCGGAGTACAAGAACGAGCCGAGCGACGAGCAGCGCGAGATGGCGCAGGTGTGCGCCGACGCCGGCGTTGACGTGGTGATTGGCAGCCATGTTCACGTGATTCAGCCGGTCGAGTGGGTGAGCCGCTCGGATGGCGGCAAGATGCTCTGCGCCTACGGCCTGGGAGACTTCCTCGCCGGCTATGGCGGCAACCCGGATTGCATCATGAGTGGCATGATCACCTTAGACTTCGTCCGCACGGACGAGGCGGGGGACAACGTCGGGCCCGGTGGCATCGCCGTCGAGAACGTCGTGTGGCACCCGCTTGTCGAGCACATGGTGGGCGATACTGACGTGGTTCGCTTCGTGAAGGGCTACTCGGACGAGGACGCCCGCGCGAACGAGCTCCTCTCGACCCTCGATGACCCGCATGCCTGGCTCATAGACAAGACACGCGAGGTCATTGGCGGCGACATCACGATCGACGTGTAGCGGGCTCGATGGCGGGACCGTCGCGTGCGATGTCGCGCCAGCAAGGCAAAAACCAATCTCCTCCCGTTATCGAAGCGCAACGTTACGGTGGTAGCGTGGCTCGAGGACTATTCGCCACTACGGGAGGCAAGCATGCAAGAGCTCAGCCAGCGCACGTCGCAGTTCACGGATTCCGTGATTCGCCGCATGACCCGCGTTTCCATGAAGTACGACGCGATCAACCTGTCACAGGGCTTCCCTGATTTCGATCCCCCTGCGGAAATCACCGACCGCCTTGCCGAGGTCGCCCACAAGGGGCCGCACCAGTACGCCATCACCTGGGGAGCGCCCAACTTCCGCGCGGCGCTTGCTGCCAAGCAGGGCCCGCGCATGGGCATCGATATCGACCCCGAGACCCAGATCGTCGTCACCTGCGGGTCGACCGAGGCCATGATGTGCTCCGTCATGACAGTCACCAACCCCGGTGACCGCGTCGTGATTTTCTCGCCGTTCTACGAGAACTACGGAGCGGATACGATCCTGTGCGGCGCCGACCCCACGTACGTGGAGCTTCACGCACCCACGTTCACCTTTGACGAGACCGAGCTCGAGGCGGCGTGCGCCGTGCCGGGCACGAAGGCGTTGATCCTGTGCAACCCGTCTAACCCCTGCGGCCACGTTTTCTTGCGCTCCGAGCTCGAGTTTATTGCCAAGATGGCCGAGAAGTACGACCTCTGGGTCATCACGGACGAGGTCTACGAGCACATCGTGTACGCGCCGTACGAGCACATCTACTTTGCGAGCCTGCCGGGCATGGAGAAGCGCACGCTCTCCTGCAGCTCGCTCTCGAAGACCTACAGCATGACCGGCTGGCGCCTGGGCTACGTCATCGCGCCGGCAGATGTCATCGACCGTGCGCGCAAGGTGCATGACTTCCTTACCGTGGGCGCCGCGGCTCCTCTCATGGAGGCGGCCGTTGCGGGCCTCGGGCTGCCGCAGTCCTACTACGACGAGCTCACGGCGCTCTACACCCACAAGCGCGACCTGTTCTGCGACGGCTTGCGCAGCCTCGGCTTCGACTTCATCGAGCCGCAGGGTGCCTACTACGTCATGGCCGACGTCTCGAGCCTGGGCTACGAGAGTGATTATGACTGCGCGGTGGACCTCATCAAGAAGGTGGGCGTGGGCACGGTTCCCGCGAGCTGCTTCTACGACGCGCCGGAGAACCGTTTCGTCCGCTTCCACTTTGCCAAGTCCGACGAGGTGCTGAAGGCCGCCCTCGATCGTCTCGACGGTTGGCGCGAGAAGATGACGAAGTAGGAGGCGTGCGAGGACGGCGGGCGGCGCGTGCTGGCGTCGAGCCGGACGCGTGAGCCGCCGCGCGCCGCCGGGGCGCGGCGGGGCCGCGCGGAAATGCGTGTCCGTGCGGCATAGTTGTAGGTAGATGGATTCTTCAATGCAGCTATTTGGAGGGTCGGCCGATTTGTTTCGGTCGGCCCTCCTGCCGTTTGCGGAGAAATGCTGACCGCTCACGGTGTTTAACGGCCTTCGACCCTTGAACTCAAGGCTTTGCAACTAATAATTCAAACCAGCAATTCGAATATAAGAACTAATTCGAATATACGAACAATAGTTAACGGACGGGAGGATGAATGAACGCGCTGATTGTTGAGGACGTCGACAACGTTGCGGTTGCTACAGCCGCGGTTGCTGACGGGGAGAACGTTCATTTCGTTCGTCATGACGGAACCGAGTCCGAGTTTCCTTGCGTAGGTGGCGTGCCTATCTACCACAAGGTCGCAGTTCGCGATATCGAGGCTGGCGAAGACATCGTTAAGTACGGAGAGGTAATCGGTCGTGCCGCTGTGGATATCGCTCGCGGCTCTCACGTACACACGCACAACGTGCAGGATTTAAGCTAGGGAGGGCGAAAACATGGAGTTTATGGGATGGAAGCGATCTGACGGTAGGGTCGGTGTCCGCAACCACGTTCTTGTTCTTCCTGCGAGTGTTTGTGCATCCGATACCGCAGACATGATTAGCCGCCGCGTTTCAGGAACCGTCTCCTTCCACAACCAGAATGGTTGTTCACAGGTTCCCAGTGACCAGCAGCTCACGATGGATATCATGGCGGGCTATGCAGCCAATCCCAACGTCTGGGGCACGCTCGTTGTCTCGCTGGGTTGCGAGAACTGCCAGATGGACCTCGTGGTTGAGGCGATTCGCGCACGAACCGATAAGCCTGTTGAGCAGCTCATCATTCAGGGGGCGGGCGGAACGCTCAAGGCGGTAGAGCAGGGCGTGCGCATGGCTCGAGAAATGGTGGAGAGAGCTTCTCGAGAGGTCCGTGTTCCTTGTGACCTTTCTAGCATCATCCTAGGTACTGAGTGCGGCGGCTCTGATCCGACGAGCGGTCTTGCTGCAAACCCGCTTGTTGGCATGGTGTCTGATTGGCTTGTCGAGCGAGGAGCGACCTCGATTCTTTCTGAGACCCCCGAGCTCATCGGCGCCGAACATATTCTTGCTCGACGTGCTGCCTCCGAAGAGGTTGGCCGGCAGATCTACGACATCATCTACCGCTATGAAGAGGCCATGGCGCGTGTGGGGGAGAAGATTCGCGAGGGTAACCCCAGTCCCGGTAACAAGGCCGGCGGCATCACAACGCTTGAGGAAAAGTCGCTTGGCTGCATCCATAAGAGCGGTCATTCGACGATTCAGGCTGTGTATGACTACGCCAAACAAGTGGATAAGAGCGGACTTGTGGTTATGGATACCCCGGGAAACGACCCTTCGTCCGTTGCAGGTATGGTTGCCGGCGGAGCCCAGGTCGTCATCTTCACTACGGGGCGCGGCACGCCAACGGGACACCCCATTGCTCCTGTGATTAAGCTCACGGGAAATCGCGAGACATACGCAAGGATGGCCGACAACATCGACATCGATGCTAGTCCGCTGATTTATCAACCCAAAGATAAGGACGCGCTTCTTGAGCATGCCGTGCAGGTGGTGCTTGACACGATTAACGGTGTTCCAACTCGGGCAGAGTCGTACGGCTTTGTTGAAACGGCAATTGCGCGTGTTTGCAACTACGTATAACTCGTTGGCCATCGCCTGGCCTTGTGCCGGGTCGAGTGGCGGCGGGCGGGAAAAGAAAGAGACGAAAAGGGGGGTCAAAGCGTGAAGGCAGAGTACATCACACCGGCTATCTGCGCCTTTGACGATGAGGGCAATGTTGATTACGACGGTTGCGCCCGCATTATCGATCGCGTTGTAAGTGCTGGCATCGACGGCGTTGTGCTGAACGGCAGTAACGGTGAGTTCTTCCACCTCACAGACGAGGAGCGGTGTCGGCTGGTGGACGCCGCGGTAGAGGTGATCGACCACCGCGCCAAGCTTTATGTGGGTACAGGGAGCATGAGCCAGGAACAGACAATTAAGCTCACGCGCTATGCACATGAGGCCGGCGCTGATGCCGCACTTGTCGTCCCCCCGTTCTATTTCAAGCTTGCCGAACAGAGCATGGAGGAGTTCTTTAGTGCGGTCGCTTCCTCCAGTGACGGGGACATCCTGCTTTATAACTTCCCTTCGCTTACGGGGAATGACGTTACGCCGGAGCTCACGGCTCGCCTTGTGGGTAAGCACGAGAACATTGTGGGCTACAAGGACACCGTGGTCGACGTCGCCCACACCCGGAGAGTCATCGACGCGGTGTCACCGATTCGATCTGAGTTCCTCGCTTATTCCGGTTTTGACGAGAATCTTGCGCACAACATTCTGGCCGGTGGAGCCGGAACCATCGGGGCCTTGTCGAACCTTGTTCCCGAAACTTGTGTCGCCTGGGCAGCCTCTATTAACGCGGGGGACTGGAGCGAAGTTGCTCGTTACCAGCGAATCATTGACAGGCTCATGGCTCTCTACGACATCTCTCAGCCGTTTATGAGCACGTTCCGCTATGCGCTGCATCTCGTTGGGTTCGACATGAGCGAAAACTGTCGCGCTCCATTCCTTGCTATTGATGAGGAACAGAAGGCAAAGACCAGGGCCCTGCTTGAGTCTCTGGAAATTATCTAAGAGGAGAAGGGAAATACCATGTCTGCAAACATCGATCTGCTCAACAAGCTCGTCCACGAGGATTTCGAGATCGTCGACCTTACCCATGATCTTGAGGAGGGCATTCCAAGCTGTGGCACGCATGCTCGCTTCGGACGAATCCTCCACGAGTCCATCGAGTGGGGCGATCAGTTCACTCACGCCGCGCTTGTCTTGGGCGAGCACACGGGCACCCACATGGACTCGCCGAACCACCACATTCCCAACTGCGATCACACGATTGATAAGATCGACCTCCCGCGCCTGTTTGGTCGCGGCGTTTGGATTGAGTGCGATGGCGCTGAGGCAAACAGCCAGATCGGCATTGAAGCCATCAAGGACTGGGAGGAGGCCAACGGCCCCATTCGGGAGGGCGATTTTGTCTTCTTCCACACTGGCTGGGATAAGTTCTGGGGTGTTCACCCTGAGTGCCGCCCGTTCGAGCACGACTGGCCTGGCATTGATCGCGAGTGCGCCGAGTATCTGCGCGACCGCGGCGTCGTGACCGTAGGTACGGACACCCTGGCGCTCGACTACGCTCCCGCCCCGCTTGACCAGTGTGACGCGCATGACGTTATTCTTGGCGCCGGCATGACGATTATCGAGGGCCTCGCCAACCTTACGCAGCTTCCGCCAGTGTTCTATGTCGTTGCTCTGCCCATGAAGGTCAAGAATGGTTCCGGCTCCACCACGCGCGTTCTCGCGCTTGTTGATAAGAACGCCTAGGAGGAAGCAAATGGCTGACAACCAGTCCAAGGAGAAGAATGCGGCGCTTCGCGCGGTTGATGCCGTCTGCGATTTGCTGAGCTCGTTCTTCCTTCCGTTCATTGGCCTGCTCGCCGCCGCGGGCATCATGAAGGGCATTGTTGCCCTCCTCGCCACTACGGGCGCCATTGTCGAAGGCAGCGAGACGTATGCAGTTGTTAACGCGATGGGTGACGCCCTGTTCTACTTCATTCCCGCGTTCCTGGCGCTCACTTCGGCAGAACGCTTCGGGGTTAACAAGTTCGTGGCTCTTCTTGCGGCGTGCATCCTGCTTCATCCCGACGTGACTGCCGTCATGGGCGCCGGGAATGACTTCGCACTCTTTGGCGTGCTGCCGGTGAAGGCGGTTACGTACTCGTCCTCGGTTATCCCGATTCTTCTTACGGTGTATCTGCTCAAGTGGTGTCAGGTGCTTTGTCAGAAGATCCTTCCCGAGATGGTGCGCGACCTCCTGACCCCGCCCGTATGCCTCATCATCGCTATTCCTATTTCGCTTATGGTGTTCGGACCCTTGGGTACCGTCATTGGCTCTTGGCTTGCCGCTGGATACGAGGCCATCTATAGCCTGTCTCCGATCGTGGCCGGACTAGTTATCGGTGCGTTCTTCCAAGTCATGGTTATTTTTGGCTTCAACTGGGGCATCTTCCCCATCATGCTGAACAATATTGCCGTGTTTGGCTTTGACACGATTCTCCCCATGATGGGCGGCTCCACATTTGCCCAGGGCGGTGCTGCGCTAGCGGTGGCCCTGCGTACCAAGAACAAGAAGCTTCGCACTACTGCCATTTCCGCTGTCGTCGCGACCATGTTTGGCATTACCGAGCCCGCTGTTTACGGAGTGAACCTTCGCCTCAAGAAGCCGATGGTTTGCGCTTGCGTGGGAGGTGCCGTGGGTGGCGCCATTGCGGGTGCGTTTGGTGTCCAGGCGTCTGGCTTCGCGTTCCCGGCTCTGACGACCCTTCCCGTTTTCTGGAACGTTGCGTTCCCGGCCTTCCTCGTCTCGCTCGGTGTGAGCTTCGTGGTGGGCTTCGTCCTTACGGCTATTGTCGGCTTCGAGGATGTTGCGGACGAGGACCTTACGGAGGCTGACGCCGAGTAGAAAGCTCGGTTCGTTAATTAAGTCTGCACTTTGGAAGTGATTCGCGAATACAATCGGGGGAGCGGCTCTTCAGGAAGCTGCTCCCCTTGCGGCTAAGAATTAAAAGGATGGGCTTCAATGAGAAACGAGAGTTCGACGGCCGTTGACCAGCAGCCAGACCATCGCCCGACTCTGCGCGTTCTTGAGGTTCTAGAAGTTCTAGCTCAACATCCAGAGGGCTCTACGCTTACGGATCTATCACAGGCAGCCGGGATTTCCAAAAGCACCATGGTCCCTATTCTCCGTACTATGGAGCGACATAATTTCATCGCGATGGATCCCGTGGATAAGAGCTACACCGTGGGAATTAAAGCGTTTTCGGTGGGCTCGTCATTTGTTGAGAAGGTTCCCGTTGTTGCGATGCTGCGTGCGGAGATGGAACACGCCGTGAGCGTGTGCCAAGAGACGTGTCAGCTCGGCGTTCTTGACGGACCAGATGTCCTCTATATAGCCAAGGTTGATTCGACCCAGTCGATTCGCCTGATCTCGTCAATTGGTAAGCGTATTCCTGCATATTGCACCGCGTTGGGAAAGGCCTTGTTGAGCGAAATGCCCGCGGAGGCCATTGCCGAGTTGTTCCCCGAGCCGCTCGATGCGTTTACCTCGCACACATTGGACTCTGTCGACGAGGTTGTTTCGCAGATCGCGGCGCAGAGAGAGACGGGGATTTTCCGCGAGAACGAGGAGTCTAGCGAGAACGTGATTTGTTTCTCGGTTCCGTTGCGTCGTGCGGATGAGATCGTTGCCGCCGTAAGTATCTCGGTGCTTAAGTTCAGGCTTACTGCCGAGAAGGAGCGCGAGGTTATTGAATGCCTAAACTCCCTTCGTGAGAATGCCGAGCGACTGCTTGAGACTTATCCCGAGAGCAGCAGCCTAATTCTTAACTAAGCAGCGTGCCAGGATCTCCCACCCTTGTCCCCTTGCAGCCATTCGCCGATTTGCAAAAACGGGTCATTTACCTGCACATACGCAACGTAACGTATCGTTTACAGAAATGGCCCTTGCTTCTGCGCGGGGGATGCGCGTATAGTCACCGGCAACGCGCAAGAGCGCATCGAATCGAAGTCGAGAGAGCAGAGAGGAGTGCCAACATGTTCAAGTCCCAGAACAACAACTGGTGGTGGCGCAACTCGATCTCTCTCGGTCGATGGTGAGTCTTGTCGCGCCATATTTTTTGCGATTAGAAGGGCTCCCGGGCGACCGGGGGCCCTTTTTCGTATCGCGGCAACAGTCCGCAAAACACAAGCCATAGCAAGTCAAACAATCCCGACGAGCAACCGGGAACAAAGGAAGGAATCCAAAAATGTCCGAGAACACCCAGCAGGCCCGCACCGTCTCCGCCAAGTCCACCGACGCCCTCGACCTCAAAGCTCTCGTCCTGCTCGCCATCCTGCTCGCCGCCGGCTTCATCCTGAACTTCACCCTCGGCAAGGCTATCTCCACGATGTCGGGCGGCATGATTTCTCCCGAGTTCATCATCTCGGCCTTCTGCATCACGATCCTCGTCGTCCGCCCGAACATCCCCCAGGCGCTCGTCATCGGCCTCATCTCCGCCGCCGTGATCCAGCTCACCACGACCTCGCCCTTCATTGACTTCGCTGCCGAGGGTATCTCCGCCATGCTCATGGCCGGCATCGTGTCCGCCGCCGCTAAGAAGGGCTCCGTCAGCCCGGTTGCCGCCGCCGTCGCCACCTTCGTGACCACCGCGGTCTCCGGCGTCATCTTCATGGTCATCAAGATCGCGATGGTCGGCGCCGCCGAGCAGCTCGCCGCCGCGATGCTCCCCGTCATCATGCTCACTGCCGTCTTCAACGCAATCCTCGTTGCTGCGCTCTACATCCCCATCAAGAAGGCCCTCAAGCTCAACGACTAGCCTCCCGGCTCCGGGCGCCGCTTGCGCCCTCCGCCAGACACGACTCGGAAAGCGTTACCCCGCCGACGCCACCTCGACTCAGCACGCCGGCACCACCTCACGCAAAGCTCGCCCGAAGGGATTCCACCATGGCCAGCACCGAAGCCCGCACCGTCTCCGCCTCCGCCAAGTCCAACGGCCTCGTCGACATCAAGTCCCTCGCCCTGCTGGCGATTCTGCTCGTCGCCACCTTCCTGACGACGCTCGTCTCCGGTGCCCTCTTCGCCGCCATCGGCACCGTGATGATGGACGCGCCGATCGCCAGCGCCATAGTCAAGGTCCCGCTCGTCCTCGGTACCGCCGTCTTCAACGCGGCTGTCGTCCAGGCGCTCTACATCCCGCTCGTCAAGGTTCTCGGCAAGTAACTTAGATACCATGTTGGCGCCGGCTCTCATGCGGGCCGGTGCCTTTTCGTGCGCCAAGGCCTCGCGGGGCCGCGCCTCGTGCGTGTTTCGCACCGCCCACGTTCCGCGCGCATGCCCATACAAAACCCGACCGCTTCGAAAGGCCCCACCCATCATGACCACGGGCAAACCAATCATCGAGCTCGCCGACGTCAGCTTCTCCTATGACAGATCCGGCGAGCCTACGAGGGAGAGGGCGCTTGACCAGGTGTCCCTCTCGATTCGCGAAGGTGACTTCGTGGGTGTCATCGGCCCCTCCGGAGCCGGCAAGTCCACTCTCGCCGCCGTCATGAGCGGTGCCATCCCGCACCACTTCACCGGCCAGCTCTTTGGCGCGGCCCTCGTCGACGGCAAGGACACCTGCGACGTCACCCTGACCGACATCTCGAGCGTTGTCGGCAGCGTGCTCCAGGACATCGACGCTCAGATGGTTGCGTCCGTCGTCGAGGACGAGATGCTCTTTGGCCTCGAGAACTTCGGCGTGCCGCACGATCAGATCGAGGGGCGCATCGCGGCTACGCTCGAGACCGTGGGAATCTCCGACCTGCGCTACCGCGAGATCGCGACGCTCTCCGGCGGTCAGAAGCAGAAGGTCGCCATCGCCGCCATCCTCGCGCTCGAGCCGCGCGTCCTCGTTCTCGACGAGCCGACGGCGGCGCTTGACCCCGCCAGCTCGCGCCTCGTCTTCGAGACACTGCGCGAGGCGAACGAGCGCCTGGGCGTGACCGTCATCGTCATCGAGCAGAAGGTCGCGCTTCTCTCCGAGCATTGCGGCCGCATCGTCGTGATGGATCGCGGCCACATCGCCTTCTCCGGCACGCCGCACGAGGTTTTCTGCCATTCCGAGGAGCTCCGCGCGATCGGCGTTGACAGCCCGCGCGTCGCCCGCATCTCCAACTGCCTCGTCAGGGACGGCTTCATCGCGGCGGGCGAGCCCTGCCTGAACGTTCCCGAGGCAGAGGCACTCATCGCCGGTCTCGTTGGTGTTCCCGGGGCGGGCGATGCTGGGGCGGACGGCAAGTTGCCGGCTACCCGTCCTGCCGCGTCGCCCCATGTTCCCGGGCCGCGTCCCCACGCGGACGGCGCCGAGCCCGTCGTCCTGCTCCAGGGCGTGAACTTCTCCTATCCGCATGGCGGGGCCTCCGTGCGAGACCTCGAGATGCGCGTCTACCCGGGCGAACTCGTGGGTGTCGTGGGTCAGAACGGCGCGGGCAAGACCACGCTCACCAAACTTCTGAATGGCCTGCTCAAGCCGTCGTCGGGCAGTGTCCGCGTGGCTGGCCTCGACACGCGCGAGGTGCCGACGAGTGCCATTGCCGCCCGCTGCGCGACCCTCTTCCAGAATCCGGATCGCCAGCTCTGCAAGGACACGGTCCTCGAGGAGGTCGCCTTCGGCCTCGGGCTCCAGGGTGTCGAGGCGGGGGAGGCGAGGAGGCGTGCCGAGAAGGTCGCCCTGCGCTTCGGGCTGCTCCTCGACGAGGCGCCCTTCTCGCTCTCGCGCGGCCAGCGCCAGATGGTGGCGCTCGCGAGCGTCGTCGTCACCGATCCGGACGTGGTCCTGCTCGACGAGCCTACGAGCGGCCTCGACTACCGCGAGTGCATGACCGTCATGGAGACCGTCCGCGAGATGGCCGAGCGCGGCTGCGCCGTCATCATGGTCTGTCACGACATGGAGGTCGTAAGCGACTTCGCCGAGCGCCTCGTGGTCATGGCGAACGGCGAGATGCTCGGCCGCGGCCCTGCCGCCGAGATCTTCGCGAACGAGGACCTCATGAGGCGTGCCTACGTTGCGCCGCCCCAGGCCGTCGAGCTCTCCGCGCGCCTCGCGCGAGACGTGTCGCCCGAGTTCAGCGGCATGAGTGAGGTTTCCGACATCGTCCGCGTCACCGAGGAGATGATCTCTCGTGGTTAACGTCATCGACTACGTCCCGGGCGACACCGTCCTGCACCGCCTGAACCCCGTCGCCAAGCTCGCGCTCGCGTCGGGCATCATCATCGCGACCTTCCTCGGCGACACCTACCCGATGCTTCTGGGCCTGCTCGCCCTCACGCTCGTGCTGGGTGCCTATGCGGGTGTTTTCAAGAACCTGCTCTCGCTGCTCAAGCTGCTCGTCCCGCTCGCCGTGGTGACGCTCGCGCTCCAGACCGCCTTCGTGCGCACGGGCGATGTCGTCGCGCTGTGGATGACGGTTGACGGTCTGGTCACGGGCTCGAAGGCGTGCCTGCGCCTCCTCGGCGTGGCGCTGCCGCTCATCCTCATGCTCACCGTCACCAAGCTGAACGACCTCGCGAACGCCTGCGTCGAGATTCTCCACGTGCCCTATCGCTACGCTTTCACCTTTACGACGGCGCTGCGCTTCGTGCCCGTGTTCAGCCAGGAGATGAACGCGATCATGGAGGCCCAGACCGCGCGCGGCGTGGAGTACGACACGAAGAACCCCTTCAAGAAGGTCCAGCTCATGCTGCCTCTGTGCATCCCTTTGCTCGTGAGCTCGGTGGGCAAGACCGACGCCACCGCCCTCGCCGCCGAACAACGTGGCTTCTACCTGCGCACGCGCGAGAGCAGCTACAAGCGCTATCCGTTCGCCGCCGCCGACTACGCAGCACTCCTCATCGCCGCCGCCCTCATCGTCTCCGGCGCGCTCTTCTAAACCTGCAGAAGGGACAGTCCCTTTTTCAGGTGGTGCCGCGCGGATTGACGGGGGAGTGACAAAGGGACAGTCCCTTTGTCAGCTTTGAGGGTGACGGGAGACGGCTGCTCGAGGAATAGCCCTTTTGCACGCTTTGCCATCTCGGTGGCCGAGCCGCATCTGAGCGAAAATCAACAATCATGTTTTCAGAGGACTTTAAGGGCCCACTTCAACTATCATATGCAGAGGATTTGAGGCGGGGTGGTCGATGAGAGCGTTTCATCGGCCACCTTGTCTGCTAAGGAATCGCTTCTAAGACCGGGGACAAGATGGATTGGAGCGTATTCGTGAAGACGAAGCGTTGTATTGGCCAGAGGGGCAACCTTGGCCATTTTGAGAGGGTGGGCCTCGGCTTTGGCGCGATCTGTGCCGTGCTCGTAGCCGCTCTGTTCACACCGACGCCTGCTATGGCAGCCGACTGGATTGAGATCAATGGCGAAAGGTATGAGGCCGGCGCATCCCAGAGTGACCCCGCCGGCGGCTCCTGGGAGTGGGACGGCGACAGCACGCTCACGCTCAAGGACTACGACGGTGGTGCCATTGGCGCTGGTGGCAATCTCGATATCGTCTGCGAGGGCAAGAACTCTGTAAAGAACGCCGATGGTGAGGGGTCCGTTCTATGGCAGGAGGGTGACGGTACGCTCACTGTTAAGGGTTCCGGATCGCTTTCCGTCGCTGCCACTGGTGGATTCTACGACATCAAGGCCATTTCCGCTGAGGGTAACATTGCCCTGACCGACGGTGTAGCTGTGAGCGTTACGTCTGTGGACCTTGGCAATGCCATTGGTATCATGACGAACGGAAGCGTCAGTATCGATAAGGGTGCCACCTTTACGGCTAACGATTGCTATGCGGGGATAATCGCGATCGGTGGGGTGACCATCGATGCCGCATCTGCCAACTTTACCGGCAGCTTTCCGGAGGACGAGGTCCCTCATCAGGAATATGGTGTGATGTGCGGCGGCTCTCTTGCCATTAAGAATGGCTCGGCCGTACGCGTTGGGCTTGACGGCTATGCGGCTATCGGATTCAGCGTTACCAAGACTGCTAGCTGGGATGGTCCGTCTGTCGCAATCGCCGACTCCGTGGTTGATATTGCCGTGAACTCTACCGCTAGTACCGTGGCCCCGAGCGGCATCGTGGCTATGTCTACTGTTCCTGATAACGAGATTTCCATTGCTCGCTCCACGGTCACCGTTGACTCGCCTTCTGGCCCCGCGATTATGGCCCAGTATCAGCTCACGGATGCCGAGACCGCTGATCGCGCAACAATCACTATCGACGGCTGCAAGATCGTCGAGCCGACTGATGGTCGCGTTTGCGATATCTCCCTCGACTTCACGAACTATGACTACGGTATGCCAGTGGTGAGGGGTCAGTTCATCGGAGCTGGTGACGTCCGTGGCGAATTCGAGGCGCCTGACTACTCTAACGATGCGTTTGCGTGCGTCTCGAGGAAGGTCGTCATCAGGCCCGACGCTCCGGTTGCTCCCGAGCCGCCCGCGACGACCGAGCCGCCCGCGACCGAGGCTCCGGTGACGCCGGGTGTTCCGACGACGCCTGCGACTCCGGCCGTTACGCAGGGCGCTGCGACGACGACGGAGGAGAAGGCCCTTCCCCAGACCGGCGACTCCAATTCGTCTATCGCGGTTGCGGTCTTTGTTCTTGGCGGTATTCTTGCGCTCGCTCTCGCCTTTGTCGTAAGCCGCTCCAACGAGTAAGACCTGAAACCTGCAAAAGGGACAGTCCCTTTTGCAGGTGACAGCGCGTAAGTTGACAAGGGGACAGTCCCCTTGTCAACTTACGGATGGCGGGGGACGTCTCGTTGTCTCGCCGGCTTTTGCGAATTCCACTCGTGTAGCTTTGATAGCGGGCGCCTTGCCTTTGCGGCCGGGCGCCCGTCTCCTGTATACTGAGTGTCCGAGTGAGTTCGATGGGTTCGGGTGACGTCACACCTCGAACCTGGTCAGGGCCGGAAGGCAGCAGCCATAAGGGGCCTCTGGCGGGCACCCGTTCCCATCGAGCTCACTTATTGACCAGCAAAGCGACGCCCCGAGGAATGCGATGGCTGCATCCGAGGGGCGTTTTTCTGACTCGGCATCGCTGCGCAGTCTGGCGCGTCGTATGCCGGACGGGAGGGACCATGGGCTTCATCAACTTCATCGTCGAGCTTCTGCAGGATCCGCGCACGGCCATCGCCAGCTGGATCGCCGCTGGCCCCCTCATGGCCTACGGCTGCGTCTTCCTCATCATCTTCATCGAGACGGGCGTCGTGTTCTTCCCGTTCCTTCCGGGCGACTCGCTACTGTTCGCGTCGGGCTTCTTCGCGCACAACGGCGGCTTCAACATCGTGGCCCTTCTCGGCGTTGCCTGGGCCGCCGCAATCCTGGGTGACCAGTGCAACTTCATGATCGGCCACTTCTTCGGCAAGAAGATCATCGCCTCGGGCAAGGTCAAGGCCATGACGCCGGAGCGTCTCGAGAAGTCCGAGAAGTTCCTCGAGAAGTGGGGCCACCTCGCTATCTTCCTCGGCCGCTTCTTCCCGTTCATCCGCACCTTCGTGCCCTTCATCGCGGGCATGGGCGGCATGCACTGGCGCAACTTCGGCATCTACAACATCCTGGGCGGCATCGTCTGGTCGACGCTCTTTACGCTCCTTGGCTACTTCTTCGGTGGTATCCCCTTCGTTCAGGAGCACTTCGAGCTGCTCATCGTGGGCATCGTGCTCGTGTCGATCGTCCCCACGGTCGTCGGCCTCGTGAAGGCGAAGCTCGCCAAGAAGGCCGAGTAGCGCGGGACGTGCGCCGCGGGGCGGACGCCCCTCATAGTGACGGCGAAGGCCGCGGGATGCAGGTGCTCCCGCGGCCTTTTTACGTGTCTCGTGGCTGCCGCGCGTCCGCATCGCCCACGCGTGCGCCTCGGTCCTGCGTGCCCGGGCATCCCGGCATCACGCTCGAATCTCGCCCACCGCGGAAATCGATACCGCAGCTAGAACACTAATTCCGCCCGCTTTTACCGATGTTGCCGACATACCTTTCGCCAGGCCATGAGTACCGTTCGCGGCGGTAAAAACCCTGGCAGTGATTCAAGTCGGGCTCGGTTGTACACAATATGAGTAAAGCGCGCGCCCTCCTGAACGCTCGTCTCCCCTCCGGTCGTCGGGTAGCATGCTGGGCGCATTCAACGGCACGCCCATTTAGTTCTTCAGAGATTCTTCCAACCCCCTGTTCTCTGGGAGGGCGCGCGCCGATTGGAAGATTCGGGCCGCCCGCTAAGCGGGAAGAGGAGTCTTTGGCTGCCATGGCCCGGCAAGCGCCCCGGATGATCGGGGCGCTTTTTTGTGCCTGGGATTCTGAGCCTGTGGGCCTCGCGGGTCGATGGTTACAAGGTGCCGGGCTCGTCGGGCGATCGAGGAGCCCGGCGTGGCGTGGACCTGCGTCGCTTCATGAAGTCGCCCGCCTATGGTGAGGAGCCTGCTTACAACAGCGCGATCGCCTGGCGCGCTGCGCCGAGGAAGCCGGCGTCGTTTCCCAGCGTGGCAACGCGAATGAGGGTGTCGCGGCAACCGGGGATGGCATAGGCGCGGTATTTCTCCAGGCAAACGTCACCAAACGTATCCCAGCCTCCGCACATGCCACCGCCCAGGATGAACATTTCCGGGTCGACGAGGGCGGCGATGATCGACATGGCGCGTGCGAGGTAGTCGGCGAGGCGGTCGCAGGCGCGCAAGGCCTCGGGATTGTCCACGCGCGCGGCCTCGAAGACGGCGAGCGCGTCGGTCGCGTGGGCGATCGGGACCTCGACGGCGCCGGACGCCGCGCACTCCTCGCGATAGAGGCGGATGAGGCCGCGGGCGCTCGCATATTGCTCGAGGCAGCCGTGGCAGCCGCAGCCGCAGGCTTCGGGTTCGTCGGGGTTTACGTTGATGTGGCCGGCTTCCCCGCCCGCGCCGTGCGCTCCAACGACAACCTTTCCGTCAACGATGACGCCGGCGCCCACGCCCGTGCCGAGCGTAAGCATGACGGCGCTCCTGACGCCGTCGCCCGCTCCGAGCCAGGCCTCTCCAAGCGCCGCGGCGTTCGCGTCGTTGAGCGCGTGGGTGCGGGCGATGGGGAAGGCGGCCTTGAGGGTTGCGGTCAGACCGGCGAGATCAAGAACGATGTTGGGGGCCATGGCAAGCGTGCCGTCCTCGAGGACGACGCCGGGAACATCGATGCCGATGGCGCCGAGCGTCTCGGGGTCCTTCCCCGCCTCGCGAACGAGGGCGACTGCGGAGGTTGAGACCCTATCAAACGCCTCGGCATTATCAAGCTCGCCGGTTGGGACCTTCGCCGTGGCGAGGATTTTCCCGCCCCTCGTCACGACGCCCATCTTGATGCTCGTACCGCCGATGTCGAGGCCGAGAACTGCCTCGTCCGTGTTGCTTGCCGTAGCTGCATCGAGCGCGTCATCAATATTTGTCATGGTTTCCCCCTCGGTCTCTGCGCACTTTCGAAAGCGTACGCCTTGCGGCGCGGGCGGGGTGCGCGTATTAGGCGGACGGTAGCGCGGGAGAAGGAGGCCGGGGTTGTCCCCGATGTGCTGGGGATGGCGTTGGGTATCGAAAAAGGCCCTGCTGGCGGTGCGGGCCGCTGGCCGAGTGCCGTCGCCATGGATGTCCGCGCGGTGTCAGACACGAGCGCGTCAGGTGGCCCGGGTATACTGGTCTGGTCTGGCGTGGCCCGTCTCGGTCGTGCCGCTAGGATTGCCGGAGGTCCCATGGAATCGCTGTATCGCAAATATCGTCCGCAGACGTTTGAGCAGGTAGTCGGCCAGGCGCACGTGGTCTCTACGCTCGAGCGCGCCGTGTGCGAGGGCCGCACGAGCCATGCGTACCTCTTCTGCGGCCCGCGCGGCACTGGCAAGACTACCATGGCCCGCATCCTTGCGAAGGCCCTCATGTGCGAGCAGGGCGAGGGCCACCTGCCGGATGGCACCTGCGAGGAGTGCCGCCTCATCGCCGCCGGCGAGCACCCGGATGTCTACGAGCTCGACGCGGCAAGCCGCACGGGCGTCGACAACGTGCGCGAGGAGATCATCAACCGCGTCGACTATGCGCCGGTGCGTGGCCGCTACAAGGTCTACATCATCGACGAGGTCCACATGCTGACGCCCGCGGCGTTTAACGCGCTGCTCAAGACGCTCGAGGAGCCGCCGGCGCACGTCGCCTTCATCATGTGCACGACGGATCCGCAGAAGATCCTCGCCACCATTCTCTCGCGCGTGCAACGCTTCGACTTCCACTCCATCGCGCCGGACGAGATGCACGACCACCTCGTTGACGTGTGCGAGAAGGAGGGCTTCACCTTCGATGACGAAGCGCTCGACATCGTCGTGCGTCATGCTCGCGGAGGCATGCGTGATGCGCTCTCCGCGCTCGAGCAACTTTCTGTCTTTGGCGCGGGAGATGTGAGTGCCGAGGCCGCGCGCGATCTTCTCGGCGAGGCAAGCGGCTCCGCGCTCTCCGGCGTGTCCCTGGCGCTTGCGAACCGCGACGTCCCCGCGCTCTTCTCCGAGGTGGCGGAGCTCGTCAACAACGGCGGAGACCTCCTGCAGTTCACGCGCGAGCTCGCGAGCCGCGTGCGCGATGACTACGTGGTGAGTGTTGCCGGTGCCAAGCCGGGCGTGGTGAACGCGTCCGACGAGGCCTTGGCCGAGCTTGCGGAGGAGGCGGCGGCGTATGGCAGCAGTGACCGCCTCGCGCGCGTGCTTACCGTGCTCGGCGATGCGGCGAGCGAGATGCGCACCGCCGTCAACCAGCGCCTTGTTCTCGAGATTGCCCTAACTCGCTGCGCGAGGCCCGAGAGTGACCTCACGCTCGAAGCTCTGGCCGAGCGCATCGAGCGCCTCGAGCGCGGGGGAGTGGCGGTGGCCCCCGCCGTCGGTGCGTCCACGCCCGCGGCAGCGTCTGTGGCTGCGCCGATGCCCGCCCCCGCGGCTGCGCCTGCGGCTACGGCTGCGGCACCGAAGCCGTTTACGCCGCCACCCCTGCCTCGCCGCAAGCCCGCGGCGACTTCCGCTGCCAAGCCCGCGGCGGCCCCGGCTCCCGCGTCCAAGCCCGTGACCCCCCCGGCGCCCGCGCCGAAGTCCGTGACTGCCCCGGCTCCCGCGCCTGCCCCGGCTCCCGCGCCCACTTCGTCGGTCGCTGCTGGCAATCTCCAGCGCACGTGGAAGGGCGTCGTTGATGGCATCGTCAAGAGCAACCCCTCGTGCGGTGGGTTGCTGCTTAACGTGACCGCGCTGTCTGATGACGGCTCGACCTTGACGCTTGGCCTGCCCGCGGGCGGTTCTTTCGTCCGTCTGATGCTCGGCCGCGCAGACGTGAAGGCGATTCTCGATGCCGCCGTGACGGCCGCCTTTGGCTCTCGCCAGATTGCGCTCGTCGGCTCCGAGGCACCTGCCGCGTCTGAGCCCAAACCTGCCCCGGCCGCCGTTGTCGCGCCCAAGCCCGCTCCGGCTCCTGCCACCGTTGCAGTCCCCGCGCCGGTGTCCGCCACGCCAGCCCCCGCGCCCGAACCGGCGCCCGCGGAGAACCCCGTGCCAGTCTCCACACCAGCCCCTGCGCCGGCGCCCGCCGCGCCGGCCCCCGCGCCCGCGCCGGCGCCAGCCTCGGCGTCCGCGTTCGAGGAAGACGAGCCGCCCTATGACGACTACGTTCCCTATGACGACGAGGATGCCTTCGCTCCTGGCGACAAGGATTCCGTGCCCGCGGATCTTGGCGCCGACCCGAGCGAGCCCGAGGCGCCCGCTGCCCCCGCGTCCGCGACTGCCGAGTCGGCTCCCGCGGCTTCCGCACCCTCGCTTTCCGTTCCTCCCGCGGCTTCCGCTGCCGCGGGATCGTCTGACCCCATCACCTCCGAGGCAGAGCTTCGCTCCGCGATGATGGACATCTTCGGAGCCGGAACCAAGATCGACCATGTTGAGAGCGACGCCTAGGCCGGATGGCACGCCGGGCCCTCAGCGGGTAAAGTAGAAGAGTTACCAAAGCCGTTTTTCGGCGATAGACGAAGGAGCCCCCATGGCCCAGATGAATATGCAGCAGATGATGAAGCAGGCACGCAAGATGCAGGAGCAGCTTGCTGCCGCGCAGGAGAAGCTCAAGGACCTCGAGGTCTCCTCCTCCACCGGTGGCGGCATGGTTAAGGTCGTCGCCACTGGCGAGATGCAGATTAAGTCCATCGAGATCAGCCCCGACGCCTGCGATCCCGAGGACGTCGAGCTTCTCCAGGATATGGTCCTCGCTGCCGTTAATGAGGCCCTTTCCAGCGCCCAGGAGGCTGCCGGCTCTCAGATGAGTGCCGCCACCGGTCTTGGCGGCATGAACATTCCGGGGCTCTTCTAACCTATGCCCTACGACCAAATCGGCGCCCAGGGAGAGCCCTTCGGCGCCTCGCGCAATGATGGCCGCGCCTTGCGTCGCCTGCTCGACGAGCTTGGTCGCCTGCCGGGCATTGGACCTAAGAGCGCCCAGCGCATTGCCTATCACATCCTCGGCGCTGATGCCGAGGATGCTCGTAGGCTTGCGCAGGCGATCCTCGATGTCAAGCAGCAGGTTCACTTCTGCCCGGTCTGCTTCAGCTACGCGACGCGCGAGCGCTGCGACGTCTGCGAGGACCCGGGTCGCGACCAGACCTCGATTTGCGTGGTCTCGGAGCCCCGTGACGTTTCGGCCATCGAAAGGACCGGCGCGTTCCATGGCCTGTATCACGTCCTCGGCGGCGTTATTTCGCCCATGGATAAGATCGGGCCAGAGCAGCTTCATGTGCGTGAGCTTCTCTCGCGCCTGGCTGATGGCACCGTCACCGAGGTCATCCTCGCGACGAATCCGGACGTCGAGGGCGAGACCACGGCTACGTACTTGTCGCGTACGATCAAGCCGCTCGGCGTGCACGTGACGCGCCTCGCGAGTGGTCTTCCGGTTGGTGGAGACCTTGAGTATGCGGACGAGGTCACGCTGGGGCGTGCGATTGAGGCCCGCAGAGAGCTGTAGAATTTCGTCGTCAGCGGAGGCGGACGTTTCGCCCGTCTGCCGCGCGCGACAAAGGGGGAATGGCGATGTCAGCAAAGCGCTTCAAACAGCCAGATCAGGGTCAGCCCCAGCGGGCCGCGTCCGCGCCTGGCCAGCGCCCCGTTTCTGGACACCACATGGGCGCGCATGCCGCCACGCCGCGACCGGCGGATCGGGTTCCTCCGGTGTCGGGGTATTCCACGCCTGTACGTACTCAGGCTGCATCCGCGCCCGCCGCGGCCCATCGTCAGGGCTCTGCGCCGGCTCGCGCCAGGGGCTCCCGCTTTGCGGACGCAACCCGCGCGACCGCCTCTTCCCACCAGTTCGCCCATCTCGGGGGCACTACGGACCTTGGCGTTGCCGCCGGTCAGGTTCCCGTCACCGTGTCTGACGACGGGGCCGGCTCCTATTCGGGCGACGACGCGCCGCGTCCCAT
This sequence comes from uncultured Coriobacteriaceae bacterium, assembly GCA_900552935.1. Taxonomy (GTDB): domain Bacteria; phylum Actinomycetota; class Coriobacteriia; order Coriobacteriales; family Atopobiaceae; genus Parolsenella. Next base: position 34,537 of record USBN01000004.1, read on the forward strand.
TGACGTCGACCCCGCGGCAACGGGCTCCTTTAATACGATCCGTCGCGGTCAGGGTGCCGTCGTCTCTACGCGCGAGACCGCAGGTCGTGCTGCCGCTGCCGCTCGCAGGTCTCTTCCCAAGGAGGCGCGACGCGGTCAGGGCACGCGCCAGCGCTCGGCAAAGGCCCCGCTTCCGGTTCTTGTCGGTATTGGCGTTGCCGCGCTCGTGGTAGTCGTCCTTCTCGTCATGCTCGTCACGTCGCTCCTGGGTGGCTCCTCCAAACAGGCTTCTGGTGACGCCACGACCGCTCCCGCCGAGACGGTCGTTTCTGCGCAGGAGGGCATCGAGCTTGGTGCTTACACCTATTCCACGAGCCAGGGCGATCAGGGCTGGGAGCTTGTCCGCAGCTCGAGCAGCGGGGAGACCGCGGTGGTAGCGGCGCTTTCGGGCACCCCCGCCTCCGTCTGCCTATATCAGGGCACGCTTTATATTCCGGAGAACCTGCCCGACGGCACGTGGGACATCATTTGCTATCTTCCCGCTGATGGCTCGACCGCTTCCCAGCTGCTTGGCGACGACGGCCAACCCGTCGTTGGCTCGGGCACGGTGACAAGCGCCGTGGTTCAGGGCGGGTCGCTTGCGCTTTCCGGCGATGGCGTCTCGCAATCCGTGCCTCTTAGCTAGAAGAAGCGAGCGATATCCCTGGCAGATTGCTTGCGCTGGAGTATGTTGCGTCTTTGTCAAAAACTGGCAAAGAAATTTGAAAAAGCTACTAGACAGGGCTAGAGAGTTTCCTGTACTATAGCTCTCGCACCTGACACGGGGTATTAGCTCAGCTGGTTAGAGCGCCGGCCTGTCACGTCGGAGGTCGCGGGTTCGAGCCCCGCATATCCCGCCATTGGATGTTCGAAGGGTCCTGGTTCACGCCAGGGCCCTTTTTGTTTTGGGCGAGCGGGCCTCCTCATGTGGCGAGCCGCCCGGGCCGCGTGCCTCTTTGTTGGCCGAGTGGACCTCTCATTCGGTAGGCCATTCAGGCCGCGTGTCCCTCTGCCCGGCCGCGTGCCCTCCCTGCCCGGCCGCGTGCCCCTTTGTTGGCTGAGTGAGCCTCTCATTCGTCGAGTCGCTCGGGCCGCGCGTCTCTTTGCCTGGATGACCCTGTGCCATTCCGCCTCTGTCGCTGGAACCGAGCTGCTTGCTAAACCTGCTGTCCCTCGAGGGCGAGACCACTCCCTTAGTTGCGCCGCCGTTACCAAGGGCCCACAAAACGTCATGCGACTGGTCGCATTTGCTAAAATTGCTAGGTCGCACTCACATTTCACGGGGGTGATTAATGGTGACTGCGCCGACGCAAACAATGGGCCCAGCTCGCCTCGCCGTCTTTGACTATGACGGGACGATTCTGGGCGGTCAGTCGGGTGCTCTCTTTTCGCGCTATCTGCTTTCGAACGGGCTTGTGACGAAACGTACCGCGCTGCGCCTGTTCTGGTGGGGGGTGCGCTATAAGCTTCATCTGCCGTTTCGTCAGGATGAAGCTCGCGAGCTGATCTTCCGCGACCTCGGGGCCCATGGCTACGATTACGCCACGCGGGTCATGCGGGATTTCTCGCATGAGGTTCTCAAGCCGCGCGAGCGGGCTGCCGCCAAGGCGGAGATTCGTCGTCGAGCCGACGAGGGCTGCGCCACCGTGCTTGTCTCCGCGACGTTCTTCGAGATCGCCCGTCTTGCGGCAGAACGCCTGGGTATTGACGGCGTTGCCGCCACGCGCATGGAGCGCGACGCCGATGGTGCTTATACCGGCAAGGTTGAGGGCGAGGTCGTCGCGGGTGCGGGGAAGGTCCGGGCTGTCGTCGCTTGGGCAGAGGAGCGCTTCGGCCACGACTGGTCGATCGCCTACGCCTATGGCGATCACTTCACTGACGAGCCTCTGCTTGAGCTGGCAGACATGCCTTACGCGGTCTGCCCGGGGACCACGCTCTCGCGCATTGCGAAGAGGCGCGGCTGGCAGAGTTTGAACTGGAGGTAGCCTTGGATATCTCGAGAAAGACGGATTATGCCCTGCGCATGCTCGCAGAGCTCGTCCGCGAGCCTTCCGGGGTCGTTTCCGTTCGTTCCGCGGCAGACCAGAACAACGTGCCTTACTCCTTCGCGCGCTCGATTCAGCGCGATCTCGTTCAGGCTGGCGTCATAGAAAGCATTCGCGGTTCTCGCGGTGGCATGCGTCTCGTAGCTGACCCGTCGACCGTCACCCTGCTCGATGTCGTCGAGGCCGTGCAGGGCCCGCTTGCGATTTCCGGCTGTGCTGCGGCTGGTCCGGATGGGGGAGAGTGCCCGCGCGCCATCGCCTGCGGATACAATCCCATTTGGAGGGGCGCACAGGAGCTGCTCGATAGCTATCTTTCGTCGGTGACGCTTGCCGAGGCGGTTTCCGGCCGCGCGCGTCCCGTCGTGGACGTCCGCTTCACCCATCCCGGCGAGTCTGGCGTGGCACATCGATGAGCGAGGGTATCGAAGCCTTCCGCGAACGCGTCTATCTTGCGGGTCGCGAGTTGTATCGTGATCTCCCCTGGCGTCGCACACATGACCCCTATGAGATTTGGGTCTCCGAGGCAATGCTTCAGCAAACGCAGGTCTCTCGCGTTGACGGGAGATGGCAGTCCTGGCTCGACCGATTCCCCTCGGTCGACGCGCTTGCCGCCGCTACCTCGGCAGACGTGCTTGCCGAGTGGCAGGGCTTGGGCTATAACCGTCGCGCCCTCGCGCTCTGGCGCGCTGCGCGGGAGATTTGCGAGCGCCACGCGGGCGTTATGCCCTACGACGAGGCCGCCCTCAAGGCGCTCCCGGGGATTGGTCCCGCGACGGCTGCCGGCATTCGTGCCTTCGCGTTCGACTTGTCCGGCGTCTACCTCGAGACAAACGTGCGCGCGGTCTTTCTCCATGAGCTCTTTCCCGACGCCGAGGGCGTGCCGGATTCTGCCCTTCGGCCGCTTGTGGCCGAGGCGTGTCCCGACGACCCGCTGGCAATCGCCGGTGCTGACGTGCCGTGTTCGCCACGTACCTGGTATTACGCGCTGCTCGACTATGGCGCGCACCTCAAGCGAACCTTACCCAACCCATCCCGCCGCTCCCGCGAGAACGTGAGGCAGTCGCGTTTTGAGGGGTCGCATCGCCAGAAGCGCGCCGTCCTCGTGAGGCTGTTGCTTGCCGCGGGCATTGAGGGGGTCTCTGTCGCCGACGCCGCTCTCGAGCTTACGGAATTCGAGGCCAAGGCGGGGCGTGCCGCCGTTACTGAGGCTGCCGCCTCGGGCATTCTCGAGGAGCTTGCCGCCGAGGGCTTCTGCCATGAGGTGGCTTCGGAGTGTTGGGTCGTTTAGCTGCGATCTTGCCATCGCAAACAGGGGTCTTACCGCTGGTGCCGCGTTGCCCTGGCGGTGTGCGGGCGTTTGCGTTTTCACATGCGAGCGCTTGCCGCCTGCGTGCGCGGCCGGCTGGCGCTTTCGCGTGATGCGCGTGACGTGTTGATTGCTCGACCGTGCGTATTGCTCCCACGCCTGGGGTAGAAGAGCTGTGGTTCGATTGGGGCGTCGCCTGGGATTGCGGCGCGCAAGAGAGAGGAAGTCGCCATGGCTACCAACTTTGCCGATTCGAAGACCAAGAAGAACCTCGAGGCCGCTTTTGCTGGTGAGTCTCAGGCATCGATGAAGTATGGCTACTATGCCAAGGCCGCCAAGAAGGAGGGCTACGTCCAGATCGGTCAGATTTTCTCCGAGACGGCCGGCAACGAAGCCGAGCATGCCAAGTTGTGGTTCAAGTACCTGCACGATGGTGATGTACCCGACACGCTCACTAACTTGAAGGATGCCGCCGAGGGCGAGAACGGCGAGTGGACGAGCATGTATCCCGAGTTTGCGAAGGTCGCTCGCGAGGAGGGCTTCGACGAGATCGCCGATCGTTTCGAAAGCGTCGCTGGTATCGAGCGTACGCACGAGGAGCGCTATCGCAAGCTCGCCGATCGCGTCGAGAACGGCGAGGTGTTCAAGCGCGAGGGCGTTAAGGTCTGGAAGTGCTCCAACTGCGGCTATCTGTATGAGGGTGACGCCGCGCCCAAGGTCTGCCCGGTTTGCAAGCATCCACAGGCCTACTTCGAGGAGCAGGCGACCAACTACTGGGCGCGTGGCCAAGGCCGAGTACATATCCGAGCAGCCTCGAGTGATGTCACGAAAACACACAAGTGAAATCGAGGCGTGGCCGGCATATCCGCTCGCGATCAACGAAGAAACGCGCGAAAAGTCAAGATTCGCATAGCTCGATCGCGCGGAGGAGCGTCCCAATTGGGGCGCTCCTCTTTTTTGTGCGCCAAGTAGGGGGCTAATCGGCTTCCTGCCGAGTAGACGCCTTTTTTGTCCCGCAAAAGCCGAGGTCGCTGAGAGCTCTTGAGTGGCCTTACTCGAGCTCGGGCGATTTAGCCCCCTACTTGGCGACTTTTTCGAGTCGCGGCCTTTCTCGAGAGGATCCGCACCTCACTTCCGAAAGCGGGAGCTAAATGTTTAGGTCTAAAACAAAGCAAAACCTATTTCATATAACGGCAGCTCGCAGGCCTGCTTTGTGCTACACCTTAAAAATGTGCACGAAATGTGAACCGCCCATCATTGAACCACGCCCGCTTACCGAAGCTTTTCATTCGCCGGCGCTCCTAGGGATGCGGGCGGGCATAAAGTGGAGGTGTCCCACCGAGCCTGGGGTCATACGTTCGCGAATCAACCGGTTTTACGCCGGGGCTGCACTTGCGATATCGCCTGGCTTCGCTGGCGTGTGGGAGAGGGTTGAAGAAGGGGGATTCGAATGAAGGCAACCAAAGCCGCCGTTGATCCGGTGGCTGGCGCAAGCCTCGACATAACGTCTGACGACTTGTATTTGATGGCTGCTGGTACCTGGTATCGCAGTTATGACAAGATGGGCGCTCACCCTACTTGCGAGAATGGTGTCTCAGGCTACCGCTTTGCCGTTTGGGCCCCCGGCGTGCGATCGGTCCACGTCGTGGGTGACTTCAACGGCTGGGATACCTTGGCAAATCCGCTTTCGTCCTTGCCTACGGGCGGCGTATGGTGCGGTTTCGTGCCTGGTGTCGGCGAGGGCGAGCTATACAAGTTCGTCCTCGAGACGATGTCTGGCGAGCTGCTCTATAAGGCCGATCCCTACGCCTTCGCTGCGGAGCTTGTGCCGGGCACCGCCTCGATTACGGTGGCGAATCCCGCATATGCCTGGGGCGACGAGGAGTGGCTCGCTCACCGCTCCCAGAATGGCCACATGCATGAGCCCCTCAACATCTATGAGGTGCATCTCGGTAGCTGGAAGCGCCATGGCGACGAGCCCCAGGGCGAGCCTCGCGAGGATGGCACCTGGCCTGGCCCTATGGACGAGTTCCCCGCCCAGCGCGGTGCCTACTACTCTTATGACGACATGGCTGCCGAGCTCGTGCCCTACGTCAAGGAGATGGGCTACTCCCACGTCGAGCTCCTCCCTGTGATGGAGCATCCCTTCGATGGCTCATGGGGCTATCAGGTCACCGGCTACTATGCCCCTACCTCGCGCTTCGGTTCCCCGGAGGGCTTCATGCGCCTCGTCGACGCCTTCCATCAGGCGGGCATCGGCGTGATCCTCGACTGGGTGCCCGGCGGCTTCTGCGCGGACGCCCATGGCCTCGCGATGTTCAACGGCGGGATGCTCTACGAGCGCGAGATCCACCCCAACTGGGGCACGCACAAGTTCGACTTCGCTCGCGGCGAGGTACGCAGCTTCCTCGTCTCCAACGCGCTTTTCTGGCTCGAGCGCTTCCACGCGGACGGCATCCGCATGGATGGTGTCTCCAGCATGCTCTACCTCAACTTCGGTATCGACAATCCCGCGGAGAAGCGCCTGAACGAGAAGGGCACGGAGGAGGACCTCGATGCCTCCGCCTTCATTCGCCAGGTCAACACCGCGGTGGGCGACTACTTCCCCGGTACGATGATGATGGCGGAGGAGTCCACCGCGTGGCCCCTCGTGACCTACCCGCCCGAGGACGGTGGCCTGGGCTTCCACTACAAGTGGGATATGGGCTGGATGAACGACACCCTGAGCTATATGCAGACGGACTTCCCCTGGCGTCCCGGCGCCCACGGCAAGCTGACGTTCTCCCTCATGTATGCCTTCAACGAGAACTTCATCTGCCCGCTCTCGCACGACGAGGTCGTCCACGGTAAGTGCTCGCTGATCACGCGTCAGCCGGGTGACCAGTGGAGGCAGTTCGCCGGCCTGAGGACGCTCGCGTTCTACCAGATGACTCATCCCGGCGCGAAACTAAGCTTCATGGGCAACGAGATCGGCCAGTACATCGAGTGGCGCTACTACGAGTCCATCCAGTGGTTCCTCGCCAAGGAGTATGAGCCCCACGCGAAGCACCAGCACTTCATCGCCGCCCTCAACAAGCTCTACCTCGAGCAGCCGGCGCTCTGGCGTGAGGCGTACGAGTGGCAGGGCTTCGAGTGGCTCTCGGCGGACGATGCCGAGCACTCGATCATCTCCTTCGTCCGTCGCGGCGACGAGGGCGAGGAGCTCGTCGTCATCATCAACTTCGACGTCAACTTCCGTCCAAGCTGGCGTGTCCCCGTGCCGCGTGAAGGCGATTACGTCGAGCTTTTCAACTCAGACGCCGAGGAATTCGGCGGATCGGGCCAGCTCAACGGCGGTACCATCCAGAGCCGTCCGGAGGACTGCGACGGACGCCCGGATTCCGTGATTGTGAACGTGCCCCCGCTGGGCGGCATGATTTTGCGCCGCATCGGGCCGAGCACCTTCGTGCCGAAGCCCAAGGAGGCCGCCGAGGTCAAGCCTGCCACCAAGCGCGCTCGTCGCGCCAACGGTCCGCTGCCCGTCAAGGGCAAGCGCACGGCCACGCAGAAGAGCGCTAAGACCAAGAAGCGCGCAACCGCCCCAAAGGCATCAGGTAAGAGGAAGGGCAAGTCTGTGAAAGCAAATAAGGCAGACGCCCCTGCCAAGTCCGCAAAGGGCGCTACCATCAAGTAAACGCCTGCTAACAAGTGTCTGTCGAGGCCAAGCTGGGCTGACAGACGCGTAACAGCACCAAAGAAGAGCTAGATCGTTAGGAGCACGTACATGACCGACCGTATCTTCGAGAATTCCGAGGTTTTTGTCACCGAGTATCGTTCCATGCTCGAGTCCCTCGTGGGCAAGGACTTCAAGGACTGCACCACGCTTGAGCAGTACCAGGCCCTGGCCCAGCTCATCGCGATGAAGGCGAACATCGAGTTCGCCACCTCGGATTCCGAGAACAAGAAGAGCAACAAGAAGAAGGTCTACTACTTCTGCCTCGAGTTCCTGCTTGGCCCCCTGCTCGATAACTACCTGCTCAACTATGGCGTCCGCGACCTGGTCAAGGACGGTCTTGCCAACATGGGCATCGACCTCGATGAGCTCATCGCCCAGGAGGTCGACCCGGGCCTTGGCAACGGTGGCCTCGGCCGTCTTGCCGCGTGCTTCCTCGATTCCATGGCCGCCGAGGGCATCCTGGGCTTTGGCAACGGCATGCGCTACCACTACGGCCTCTTCCGCCAGAAGATTGTCGATGGTCGCCAGGTCGAGGTGACGGACAACTGGCTCGACAAGGGTTATCCGTGGGAGACGAAGCACCCGGAGAGCGCCGTACTCGTGCGCTTTGGCGGCGAGGTCGTCCGCCACGAGGACGAGAGCGGCAAGTTCTGGTTCACGCAGGAGGGCGGCGAGCTCATCAAGGCCGTCCCGTATGACGTGCCGGTCATCGGCTATGGCGGCAAGACCGTGAACCGTCTCCGCCTTTGGAGCGCCGAGCCCGCGCACGAGGACTTCGACCTCGACGCCTTCAACGCCGGCGACTATGCCAAGGCTGCGAAGTTCCGTACGGACGCCGAGGCCATCTCCGAAATCCTCTACCCCAATGACGCCGGCGAGCACGGCCGCATCCTGCGTCTCAAGCAGGAGTACCTGTTCGTGGCCGCGGGCCTCGCCTCGATCCTGCGTAACTACAAGTACGACCACGCGGATGCCGGCTGGGAGCGCTTCCCGGATTTCGTCGCCATCCACACGAACGACACCCACCCCGCCATGTGCGGCGCCGAGCTCATGCGTCTGCTCGTTGACGAGGAGGGCCTCGACTGGGATACCGCGTGGGACATCACCACGCGCTCCATCTCCTACACCAACCACACCGTACTTCCCGAGGCCCTCGAGAAGTGGCCGATCGACACCTTCCAGCGCCTGCTCCCGCGCCTCTACATGTACGTCGACGAAATCAACCGCCGCTACATGGAGAGCTTCCCGCGCGACATCGACAACTGGCAGGAGAAGCTGCGCAACACCGCCATCCTGTGGGACGGCCAGGTCCGCATGGCGAACCTCTCGGTGATCTGCAGCCACAGCGTCAACGGCGTGGCCGCGCTCCACACGGAGATTCTCAAGCGCGAGACTCTGCATGACTTCTACGAGCTCATGCCCGAGAAGTTCAACAACAAGACCAACGGCATCTCGCCGCGTCGCTTCCTCGGCAACGCCAACCCGAGCCTTTCTGCCCTCATCACCTCGAAGATCGGTGACGGCTGGCTGGCGGACGCCGCCGAGCTCTCAAAGCTCTCCGCCTACTATGACGACGTCGACTTCCTCGACGCCATGAGCGCGAGCAAGCGCGAGAACAAGGTTCGTCTCGCCAAGTATGTCCTCGAGCAGACCGGCGTCGAGATTGACCCGGATTCCATCTACGACGTCCAGGTCAAGCGCTTCCACGCCTACAAGCGTCAGTTGCTCAACATCTTCAAGGTCATGAGCATCTACAACCACATGCTCGATGACCCGAGCTACAAGCCGCACAAGACGACCTTCATCATCTCCGGCAAGGCGGCGAGCGCCTACACCTTCGCCAAGGAGGTCATCCGCCTGATCAACTCGGTCGCAGACGTCATCAACAACGATGAGCGCGTCAACGAGTACATCAAGGTCGCTTTCATCCCCAACTTCGCGGTCTCGAACGCCCAGCTCATCTACCCCGCGGCCGACATCTCCGAGCAGATCAGCACCGCCGGCAAGGAGGCCTCGGGCACCTCGAACATGAAGCTCATGATGAACGGCGCCTTGACGCTCGGCACCCTCGATGGCGCCAACGTTGAAATCGCCGAGCTCGCGGGCATGGAGAACGAGAAGATCTTCGGCATGAAGGTCGATGAGGTCGAGGCCCTGCGCGCAAGCGGTACCTACTTCGCGCAGGACATCCTCAACGCGGACCCGAACGGCATCGGCCGCTGTGTGCGCCAGCTGACGGACGGCACGTTCGCTCGCCTCTCGGGCAACTTCGAGCAGATCAGCTCCGAGCTCATGGGCAACAACGACTACGACTTCGTGATCGCGGACTTCGCGAGCTACGTCCAGGCTTGGGAGGAGCTGACCGCCACCTACGACGACCAGCGCTCCTGGCAGCGTAGGGCCCTCCACAACATCGCGAACTCCGGTCAGTTCTCGAGCGACCGCACCATCAGGGAATACGCCTCAGAAATCTGGGGGCTCTAGGGATATACGGCCCCAATCGCCCGCACAACCTTCCGCGGGCGAAGGGCCAGGCATACCAATTACGGCGTGAAGGGGGAAGGACACATGGGCAAGAAGGAAAGCATCGCGATGCTGCTTGCCGGTGGACAGGGAAGCAGGCTTCTTGCGCTCACGCGCAATATCGCCAAGCCCGCGGTCTCGTTCGGAGGCAAGTACCGCATTATCGACTTCGCGCTTTCCAACTGCGCGAACTCGGGAATCGACACGGTGGGCGTGCTGACGCAGTATCGCCCCTATCTGCTGCACTCCTACATCGGCACGGGTGCCGCGTGGAACCTCGATGCGCGCGACGGCGGCGTCTCGATTCTGCCGCCCTACGCCACCGAGACGGGCGGTAACTGGTATGCCGGCACGGCAGACGCCATCTACCAGAACCTCGGCTACATCGAGAGCTATGACCCCGAGTACGTCGTGATCCTGTCCGGCGACCACCTGTATCGCATGGACTACAGCAAGATGGTCGAGAGCCATAAGGCCAACAACGCCGACCTCACGATCTCGGTCATGCCGGTCGACTGGGCGGAGGCCTCGCGCTTCGGCATCATCACCAAGAACGAGGATGACTCGGTCGCCAAGTTCACCGAGAAGCCCAAGAAGCCGGACTCCAACCTCGCCTCGATGGGCATCTATGTCTTCAGCACCGACGTCCTGCTCCGTTCGCTCCGTGAGGACGCGCAGGACCCGCAGTCCGAGCACGACTTCGGCAACAACATCATCCCGAAGCTCCTCGTCGAGCAGGCTCGCATCTTCTGCTACGAGTTCCACGGCTTCTGGCGCGACGTCGGCACCATCTCGAGCTATCACGAGACCTCGATGGAGCTCCTCGGCCCGAACCCGGCGTTCGACCTGTATGGCAAGGAATTCCCGTTCATGACGAACGCCCCGGTGCGCCCGCCGCACTACGTGGGCCCAGATGCCGTCATCGACGATGCGATTATCGCCAACGGCTGCCGTATCGAGGGCACCGTCCGCCACTCGATCATCTCCACGGACGCGCAGGTTGGCCCGCGCGCAGTCGTCGAGGACTCGGTGCTGTTCCCGGGCGCTGTCGTCAAGGAGGGCGCGCGTGTCGTTCGCGCGATTCTGGGCGAGAAGGCCGTCGTTGAGGCGGGCGTCGAGCTCGGCAGCGTTGATGTGACGAAGGACACGGCAGTTATCGGCGACGAGGTCGTCGTGGGGAAGGGGGAGGAGTAGGCCATGGAGACCGCGGTCGGACTCATCACCACAAACTATTCCGTCAAGCACCCGAGCGCCCTCACGAAGCCGCGCCCGGCGGCGTCCGTGCCGTTCCTCGGCCGTTACCGCCTCGTCGACTTCCCGCTCTCGAACATGGTCAACTCCGGCATCGAGACCGTCGGTGTGATCATGCCCTATAACTATCGTTCGGTCGTCGACCACCTCTGCACCGGTAAGGACTGGGGCCTCGATCGCAAGAAGGGTGGCCTCTTCCTCATGCCGGGCTCCGCGTTCGGCACGAGCCGCAAGGGCCCGCGCTTCCTGTTGCGCGACCTCATCGCCAACCGCGTGTTCCTCGACCGCGACAAGGCCAGCAATGTGGTCGTCTCTGCGGCGAACATCATCTATAACTACGACTATCGCGAGCTCATCCGCGTTCACAACGAGAGCGGCGCAGACATCACGCTGCTCACGAAGACCTACAGCTGCGAGGCCGAGGACGTCTCGAGCGTCTACACCGAGGACGGCCATGTCCGTGGCTTCACCTATGGCACGCGCTACGGCGACGAGGGCTTCCTTGACTGCTTCGTGGTTAAGCGCGAGAAGCTCATCGAGCTCATCGAGCGCTATGCCAACGTCGACTATCTCGACCTGTTCGAGGCCATCGAGCCGGATCTCCCGCAGCTTGACGTTCGTGCGCACAGGGTCGACATGTACACGGGCACGGTTTTCGACGCGCGCATGTATGCCAAGCGTAGCCACGAGATGCTCGACTCCAACGTCACCGCCGAGCTCTTCCCGCCTGATCGTCCGATCATGACGAAGGCTCACGATAACCCGCCCGCGAAGTATGAGAGCGGCGCCCGCGTCACCAACTCCATTGTCTCGGGAGGTTGCCGCATCCAGGGCACCGTCGCGGACTCGATTCTGTCTCGTCACGTCGTCGTCGAGCCCGGCGCCTCCGTGCGCGACTGCGTCATCATGAATGACTGCGTCATCAAGCGCGGCGCTCGCCTCGAGCACGCGATCATCGACCGTGGAAACGTCATCACGGCTGGCACCGAGCTTCGCGGCACGCCTGAGACCGTTCTCGTGAAGGAGAAGGGCGGCGAGAGGTAGTGAGTGGCCGAACCCGCAGGAAGCTTCGCGTGGTCTTCTGCGCCTCCGAGGCCGCCCCGTTCGTGAAGACGGGCGGCCTGGGCGACGTCGCCGGCTCGCTCCCCCACGAGCTCCGTCGCTGCGGTAGCAAGGTCAGCGTGATCCTGCCCAAGTACCGCCGTATCCCGGCGGAGTACCGCGACAAGATGAACCACGTGGCCGATTTCTGGATGAACCTGGGCTGGCGCAACGTCTGGTGCGGCGTCGACCACCTCAACTATCACAGCATCGACTACTACTTCATTGATAACGAGGACTACTTCGGCCGCGACACCATCTACGGCGACTTTGACGATGGAGAGCGCTTCGCGTTCTTCTCGAAGGCCATTACGGAGTGCCTGGGTCGCGTGCCGGAGCTTGCCGGGACCGACATCCTCCACTGCAACGACTGGCAGACGGCGCTCTCGTGCGTGTTCCTCCGCGAGTTCTACAAGGGCCTTCCCGGATACGACAACGTCAAGACGGTGTTCTCTATCCATAACGTGAAGTTCCAGGGCCAGTATGGCGACGAGGTCATGAGCGACATCTGCGGCCTTGCGGACACCGCTGCCGCCGGCCAGATGTATACGGCCCCGAAGACCATCAACTTCATGAAGGGGGCGCTCCTCTACGCGGACACCATCACCACGGTAAGCCCGACTTACGCCGAGGAGCTCAAGACCCCGTTCTATGGCGAGGGCCTCGACGACATCTTCCGCGATCGCGCCTGGAAGTTGCATGGCATCTTGAACGGTATCGACACGCAGGAGTACGACCCCAGGACTGACTCTGGCATTGCCAGTCACTACTCCGTGGACGACCTCTCCGGCAAGGCCGCTTGCAAGGCGGCGCTGCAGGAGGAGCTCGGCCTCGAGGTCGATCCGAGCCGCCCTCTCGCCGTCATGGTGAGTCGCCTCACCAAGCAGAAGGGCTGCGACCTGGTCCAGTACGCACTGGGTCAGCTGCTCGACCGCTCGGTCCAAGTTGCCGTGCTCGGCACCGGCGAGAGCCAGTACGAGGATTCCCTCCGCTACTTCGACTGGAAGTACAAGGGACAGATGTGCGCTCGCATCGACTTCGACTCGAAGCTGTCGCATCGCATGTATGCGGGTGCGGACCTGTTCCTGATGCCCAGCCAGTTCGAGCCGTGCGGCCTGTCGCAGATGATCTCGATGCGCTACGGCACCCTGCCGGTGGTTCGCGAGACCGGCGGCCTCAAGGATTCCGTCGTGCCGTACAACAAGTTCACGGGCGAGGGGACCGGTTTTTCGTTCGCGAACTTCAATGGCGACGAGTTCGCTGCGACGGTTTTGAACGCCTGTGAGGTATTCTGGACTGACAAGGATGCCTGGGAGGGCCTCATGCGCAATGCCATGGGGGCCGATTTCGGCTGGCGCCGCGCTGCCAACCAGTATCTGGATGCCTACCATGACCTCCATCCCGAGGTGATTCCTTACAACAAGAAGCGGAACCGGTAGAGCCCGTCGCCTGCGGAGCTCCCGGTGACCGCAGGACGGATGGGATAGAGACATGTGGGCACATCACGACAGTCGTGACAGCCGCTATAGGATTCCGTTCGGTGCCGCCCCCGCGGGCGGCACCGTCACGCTTGGCCTCTCCATCGGCGGAGACTCTGGCGCGCATGTGGCCCTGCGCACGTGGGTCGACGGCGAGGGGGAGGCCTTCGTCCCCATGACGGGCGAGCCCGAGGGCGATCACCTGCGCTTTTCGTGCGAGTTCACGCGTGAGAGCCCTGCGATCGTGTGGTACTCCTTCGTGATCGAGCGCTCTGACGGCAGGGTGCTGCGCTATGGCGCGCGCGATGGTCACACCGGCGGTGAGGGCATGCTCTGCGAGTGGCAGCCCTCCTCCTTCCAGCTCACGGTCTATCGCCCGCGCGAGGTCAAGCCGGAATGGTTTACCTCGGGCATCGTCTACCAAATCTTCCCGGACCGCTATCGCCGCGGGGACGACTGGCGTGAACGCACACAGGCCGCCTGCCATCTCCACGGAAATGACTCCGCGGATGGCATCCCCGGCCCCAGGCGCCGCGTGGTCGAGGACTGGGACACGGACCCGTCCTACGAGAAGGACGCCGATGGCCGCGTCGTGGCGTGGGACTTCTACGGCGGCACGCTCGAGGGCATCAGGGGAGACCTACGCCGTCTCGCCGACATGGGCGTGACCGTCATTTATCTGAACCCGATCTTCGAGGCTCGCAGCAGCCATCGCTATGACACGGCCGACTTCATGCGTGTTGACGCGATGCTTGGTGACGAGGAGGGATTCTCCAGGCTCTGCCGCGAGGCGGGAGAGCTCGGCATCTCGATAGTCCTTGACGGTGTCTTCAACCATGTGGGCGCGGACAGCCGCTACTTCAACCGCTACGAGACCTACCCCGAGCCTGGCGCCTGGCAGGCCCACGAGGCGGAGGTCGCCACTGGCAGCCCGGAGGCGGGCGAAGCCACCTCTCCCTATGCGGACTGGTTCAACTTCAACGACGACGGTACCTACGAGGCTTGGTGGGGCGTCGACGACCTGCCTGCCGTGAACGAGACGAACCCTGGCTACCAGAACTTCATCACGGGGCCCGAGGGCGTCGTGCGCCACTGGCTCGCCGCTGGCGCGCGCGGCTGGCGCCTCGACGTGGCGGACGAGTTGCCGGACGAGTTCATCGAGGATATCAAGACGGCCGCCCTCGCGGAGCGCCCAGACGCACTCGTCCTGGGCGAGGTCTGGGAAGACGCGTCGAACAAGATAAGCTATGGCAAGCTGCGTCGCTATCTGCTGGGTTCCGAACTCGACAGTGCGATGAACTATCCGTTCCGCACGGCGGTGCTCGACTTCCTTCTCGGCAACGTCAGCGCGGCGGATGCGGCGGAGAGCCTCATGCAGATCGCGGAGAACTATCCGCCCGAGGCCATGGCTGCCGCGCTGAACCTGCTCTCGAGCCATGATCGCCCGCGTCTCATGAGCGTGCTGGGCGGAGCCCTCGACCATCCCGACTGGCAGCCTTGGCCCGACGACTTCCCCGGACGCCTCACGGAGGCGCGCCGCGGCCTCGCCAAGGGCCGCTTCTGGCTCGCGACGCTCCTCCAGATGACCTACCAGGGCGTCCCTAGCATCTACTACGGCGACGAGCGCGGCATGGAAGGTCTCTGCGACCCGTGCAACCGCGGTCCCTATCCGTGGGACGGTGGCGACGCGGACTGCCAGGTGATGTATCGCAACACCACCCAGCTGAGGCGCGCCCTGCCCGTGCTCACGGATGGCATCGTGAGGCCCATCAACTGCGGCGACGATGTTCTTGGCTGGTGGCGTCTGCCTGCTGGCGCGAGCCTCGCTCCGCATGATGCGTCCGATGGCCCGAGCGTTTGCGTCCTCGTGAACAGGAGCCTTTCTGAGTCAAGGTACGCCTCCATTCCCAGCCGTGGCGAGCGTGCCGTCGACCTTATCGGCGGCATGGAGCTCAGGCGTGAGGGCGAGGCGGTCTCGTTTACGTTGCCGCCCCTTGGCAGTGCCGTGGTCTATTTTGATGACGAGAAGACCTTGGCTAGGCCTATGGACGCCGGCTGCGGCGTGGTTTGCCACGTCACGAGCATCCCCAACGGCGACAAGCCCGGTACGCTGGGCGCCCCCGCTCGCGCCTTCGTCGATTGGCTTGCGTCCTGCGGGCAGCGCTATTGGCAGATCCTCCCCGTGAACCCCACGGACATGTACGGCTCGCCCTATGCGGGGTCCTCGGTCTTCGCCGGAAACGAGCGCTTGCTCGAACCGGATGAGGACGAGCTCAGGCGTCGCTTCGAGGCGTTCGAGCCCGATGCCGCGTTCCGCGAGTTCGTGCAGATCAACAATGACTGGCTCGAGCCCTACTGCTGCTTCGCCGCCATCGCCGAGGTGCTTGGCACGGAGGAGTGGCAGACCTGGCCGGAGGAGCTGCGCCACTATACGCCGGAGCTTGCGGATGACCCGCGCTTCAGTGCCGGCGTCGCATTCCATCGTTTTGCGCAGTGGGAGTTCGAGTGGGAGTGGATGGATCTGCGCGCCTACGCGAACGCCCGAGGCATCGAGGTCATCGGTGACATTCCCATGTACGTCGCCTCCTCCTCCGCTGACGTCTGGGCGCATCCCGAGCAGTTCCGTCTCGACGCGGACGGCGCGGCGGAGCTCCAGGCCGGCACCCCGCCGGACCAGTTCGCCGAGGAGGGCCAACTCTGGGGCAACCCCTGTTACCGCTGGGATGCGATGCGCGCCGACGGCTACGCCTGGTGGATGCGCCGCCTCGCGCGCACCTTCGGCCTCTATGACGTGACGCGCCTCGACCACTTCCTGGGCTTCGAGAACTACTACGGCGTGCCCGCTGGCAAGGGGGCCCGTAGCGGCTCGTGGCTCGCGGGCCCGGGCGTTGACCTCTTCGCCCACGCCAGCTCGCTGCTGGGGCCGTTGCCGATTCTCGCCGAGGACCTCGGCTCGATCACGCCCGCCACGCGCGCCCTTCTTGCGCAGGTGGGTTGTCCGGGCATGGACGTTCTCCTCTTCGCTGACGGCGACGTGAGAGACGGGTGGCATCCGCACGCGGACAAGGTCGCCTATACCTCCACGCATGACACCTCCACGCTCGTGGGTTGGTGCGGGCAGAGGTTTGGCCTTGCCGAGGGTGACGCTCGCGAACTCGCCAGTCGTCTCATGCGTGACGCCTACTCGAGTTCCTCTCGCGTGGTCATGTGCACGCTGCAGGATGCGGCGCTGCTCGGCGACGAGGCTCGCATGAACGTGCCCGGCGTCGCGGGCGGCAACTGGAGCTGGCGCGCCACCGAGGCGGATCTCGACGCCGCCGCGCCGCACCTTCGCGAGCTCGCTTCCCTGCGTCCCGAGCGCCAGGAGGATGGTCGCTAGTGCTTATCAACCGAGTCTCTCGACAGCTGCTTTCCGCGCCGGAACTTCTCCCGGCGCTCTCCGAGCTCCGGGCCGGAAGCGATGCCACGCTGGCAGTCTCCCAGAGCGCTCGTCCGCTCGTGCTGGCGAGTGTCTGGGCGGCTGATCCGCGTCCGTGCCTGTTCGTGGTCTCCGGCGAGGAGGCGGCGGACCGCGCAGCTAAGGCTCTCTCGGCATGGCTCGGCGGAGACGTCGTCTGTCGCTACCCCGAGCGTCGTGACCTCCCCTGGAAGGCGGAGACGCCGGACTGGTCCGTCGTCGGAGCTCGTTGCGAGGCGATCGGGCGCCTGGCGACCGGCGACCCCTGCCTCGTTGTGGCGAGCGCTCGCTCGCTGCTTCGCCGCGTGCCGCCCGTGGGGTCTGGCTACTGGGCGAGCAGCACCTTCTCGGTGGGTGACGAGGTACCCTTCGAGGAGGTCGGGTCCCTGCTCGTGGGCCTCGGCTACTCCGATTCGGGCGAACTCGACGGCCCCGGCACCTTCCACATCCACGGCGACTCGGTTGACATCCACCCTGCCCAGATGGGCACACCGGTGCGCATCGAGTTCTTCGGCGACGAGGTCGATCGCGTGAGGCGTATGGTCGCCTCCACTGGCCAGACCATCGGCGACCTCGACAGCGTGACCGTGCGCCCTTGCCGAGAGCTGGCGCTCACGGACGAGACGGTTGCCCGCGCGCGCAAGGCGCTCTGGGCGGACGCCCAGACGAGCACCAAGGTCGCCGCTGACCTCGAGCTCATCGAGGCGCGAAGCGCGGACCCCACACTCGAGCGCTATCTCGCCGCCTTCTATGGCAAGACGGCGAGTCCTCTCGAGCACGTCTGTGAGGGCGCCCTCATGTGCTTTGCCGAGCCGCGTGCCCTCTTTGACGACTGTGTGCGCGCGTCGGACGAGGTTACCCAGCTTGCGGCCAACGCCGGCGAGGAGACGGCGGGGCTCTACACTGCTCCCCGTGACCTCGACTTCGGCCGCCAGCAGCGGCTTTCGTTCGCCAGCATGTTGCGCGTGGGCTCCCAGGTCACTGCGGAGCTGCCCGTGAGGCAGCCGAGCGTCGCCGGCTCCGACACGCGCCTGCTCGGTCGCGTCCGCCAGCTTCTGAACGACGGCGCTTCCGTGCTGTTCGCCGTGCCTGACCGCGCGGCGCGCGAGCACCTCGAACTCACCTTTGGTGACGAGCGCGTCACCTTTGGCGAGGCGCTGGGCTCCGCTCCGGAGAATAGCGTGCCGGTGATGGACCCGACCGCGAACGACCTTGCGAGCGCGCCGGACCTCCCGCGCGGCCAGGTGACCTTCACTGACCTTCCCGTGCCTGCCGGCGTCATCGTGCCGTCGGCGCGCCTCGCGATTCTCTCCGTGGGCGACCTCGCGATTCGCTCCGCCAAGCGCAAGACGCGCCGCCGCGTCGATCCCACGAGCGTGACCTTCCCGTTCAAGCCCGGAGACTACGTCGTCCACGCCACGCACGGCATCGCGCTCTTCTCCGACATCGTGCGCCAGGAGGTTGCCGGCAAGGAACGCGACTACTTCCTGCTCGAATACTCCGGCGGAGACAAGCTCTTCGTACCGCTTGAGCAGGTCGATCGCATCACGCGCTATGTTGGCCCGGACGGATCCGCGCCGCGCCTCACGCGCCTCAACACCGCGGACTGGAGCCGTGCCACCGGCAAGGCTCGCAAGAACGCCCGCCGCCTCGCCTTCGACCTCGTTGACCTCTATACGCGTCGTGCGAGCGTCCAGGGTTTTGCCTTCGCGCCGGACACGCCCGAGCAGCAAGACATGGAGGCGGAGTTCCCCTACCAGCTCACGCAGGATCAGGCCTCTGCCGTGGCGGACATCAAGTCCGACATGGAGACCGCCCGTCCGATGGACCGCCTGCTCTGCGGTGACGTGGGCTTCGGCAAGACCGAGGTAGCCCTGCGCGCCGCCTTCAAGTGCGTCGCCGAGGGCCGTCAGGTCATGGTGCTTTGCCCCACTACGATTCTCGCCCAGCAGCACTTCGAGACGTTTTTTAACCGCTTCGCACCGTTCGACTTCGAGGTCGACGTGCTCTCGCGCTTCCGCACGCCCAAGCAGCAGAAGCTTGCCCTCGAGGGCTTTGCGAGCGGCAAGGTGAGCGTCCTCGTGGGCACCCACCGCCTGCTTTCCGCGGACGTGAATCCGCACGACCTGGGCCTCGTCATCATCGACGAGGAGCAGCGTTTCGGCGTCCAGCACAAGGAGCAGCTCAAGAACATGCGCGAGCAGGTCGACGTGCTCACACTCTCCGCCACGCCCATCCCGCGCACCATGCAGATGGCGATGAGCGGCGTGCGCGACATGAGCCTGATCATGACGCCGCCGCCGGGGCGCCTCCCCGTCAAGGTGACGGTGGGGGAGTACGACCCAGACGTCGTCTCCGCGGCCATCCGTGCGGAGCTCGCCCGTGATGGCCAGGTCTACTACGTCTCCAACCGCGTGAAGACCATCGATGAGGCCGAGGCTCGCGTGCTCGAGGCCGCGCCCGAGGCCCGCGTGGGCGTGGCGCACGGCAAGATGAGCGCCAAGCAGGTCGAGGACATGATGATGAAGTTCCAGCGCGGCGAGATCGACGTGCTGGTGGCGACCACCATCATCGAGAGCGGCATCGACAACCCCCACAGCAACACCCTCATCATCGAGGACTCCCAGCGCTTGGGCCTGGCACAGCTCTACCAGCTCAAGGGGCGCGTCGGCCGTGGCCGCATCCAGGCGTACGCCTACTTCATGTTCCCCGGCGAGCGTCCGCTCACGCCTGAGGCGACGGATCGCCTCATGGCGATCAACGAGTACCAGGAGCTTGGCAGCGGCATGCGCGTCGCCATGCGCGACCTCGAGATTCGCGGCGCCGGCTCGCTCGTGGGAGCGGAGCAGCACGGCAACCTCTCGAGCGTCGGCTTCGACCTGTTCACCCAGATGCTTGGCGAGGCCGTCGCCGAGGCGAAGGGCGAGGCAGGTGGCGAGCTCGCGCAGAGCGAGGTCAACATCAACCTGTCTGCGGACTTCTACCTCGCAGAGGAGTACCTGCCTGAGGTCGACAAGCGCGTCCTGGTGTACCGCAAGCTCGCTGGCGCCGTGGAGCTTGCCGAGGTCGACGCGCTCGAGCAAGTGTGCGAGCGCGACTTCGGCGCGATGCCTGCCGCCGCGAAGAACCTCTTCGACCGCGCGCGCATCCGCATCCGCTCCCAGCGCCTGGGCGTCACGAGCGTCACGCTCACGAGTGGCCGCATCATCTACCTGGGCCTCAAGTGCTCTCGCGACCTTACGCTCAAGTTCAAGGCACGTGGGGCGATCATCTATCCCAAGACCGAGAAGGTCGCCTACCCCTTCAAGCGCGGTGCCGAGGATCTCGTCGCCTGCGCCCTGGCCGTGCTCGAGGAGGCCGGTGGCGATGACGAGCCAGAAGAATAATCGCTGGTGAGGACTCTGGCACCATGCCAAGGCCTCGCCAAGACCCATCCCTTCGAACGAACGGAGAAGATCATGGCCGAGAACAGTTCGAACACCCCAATCGATGCGGCTGCCGCTGCGGAGGCCGCCTTTGTCGAGGTCGCCGGCAAGCCCTTCCCCTCGGATGTCTTTACCGCGCCCGAGCTGCGCTGGGCCGTCATCGGTTGCGGTGTCATCGCGAACCAGATGGCGAAGTCGTTCGCACTCGCGGGCCGCAAGCTCGCCGGCGTCCAGAATCGCACGCGGGTCAAGGCGGAGGAGTTCGCCGAGCGCTGGGGCGTCGCGCGCGTCTATGACACGCCGGAGGAGCTCTATGCCGACCCTGACATCGACGCCATCTACATCACGACGCCCCATAACACGCATACCAAGTATCTCCGCGGCGCCCTTGGCTCGGGCAAGCACGTGTTGTGCGAGAAGTCCATCACGCTGAACTCCGAGGAGCTCGCTGAGGCGCTGACGATCGCGGACGCCAACCACGTTCAGCTCGTCGATGCCACCACCATCCTGCACATGCCCCTCTACCGCGAGATCATCCGCCGCGCCATGGCGGGCGAGTTCGGCCAGATGAACCTGGCACAGATTAACTTCGGCTCCTACAAGGAGTTCGATCCCAAATCGCGCTTCTACAACCGCGATCTCGCGGGCGGCGCCCTGCTCGACATCGGCGTCTATGCGATTACCCTCGCGCGCCTGTTCATGATGAGCCTGCCGGAGGACGTGCTCTCGATTGCCAATGCCTGCTCCACGGGCGTCGACGTCACGAGCGGCATCGTGCTGCGCAATCCCGACATGCAGATGGCCACCATCACGCTGTCGCTCCACTCGAAGCAGCCCAAGCGCGCCGTCCTCTCGTTTGACGACTGCTACATCGAGGTCACGGACTACCCGCGCGCATGCCGCGCCACCATCGTCTGGACGGCCGATGGCCGCCGCGAGGAGATTCGTGCGGGTGAGGAGGCCTACGCGCTGTGTTACGAGGCCGCGAACCTCGAGCGCGCCGTGGCCGGAGACCAGGTCGAGCAGAATATGATTGCCTACACCGTTGACGTCATGGCCATCATGACGATGCTCCGTCGCCAGTGGGGCATTCGCTACCCCGAGGAAGAGCGGGCGTAAAACAGCTCCGCGAGCGGCGGCCGCACGCGCTTTGCCGCCGTCGCTTCTTTGGCATGGTGGGGCGTAAGCGCTCTGTCAGGAGTCGGCGTCTTTTCAGACTCGAGCGCTACACTTGGGCAAAACCAAGGGAGAGAAAGAAGAAACATGACTGCTGCTAATATCGCGTCGTTCATTCGAGGCGCCCGCCACCTCATCTACCGTCCCGATGGCCTCGTGAGGCCGTCGCGTATGTCGAACAAGCAGGCGGAGGCCGCGGCAGCCGCCGGTCGCGAGCGAGCCGCGAGCTATACCGCTGGTGCCACGATCAACCTCGTGACCACGGGGGACGAAGTCTCGTTCGACCTATCCATCATCGAGGGCATCCACTTCGAGAGCAACTCGGTGCGCGAGACCATCGAGCTCGCTCGCGCCGCCGGCGATGACCGCGCTCCCGAGGAGGGTGTGGTCGACGGCATCGACCTCGTCGTCGACGGCGCCTACGTGAAGACCGCCCCCGTCCGTGAGGGCACGGTCACGCTCGAGTTCGAGAATCCCTCCCATGCGCCCGCTTCGGTCACGATCTACCTGCCCTGCCTCATGAACGTCGCGGTGGGCAACCTCTCCACCAACGGCAGCCTCGAGCAGCCTGCCGAGCGCGGCTACTTCCTTGTGCTCGGAGACTCGATCACCCAGGGCTACGTCGTGGGTAGGCCGAGCGCGTCCTGGCCGGCGGAGGTCTCCCGCGCCCTTGGCCTTGACCTCATGAACCAGGCCATCGCGGGCCATCACTTCGACGACCGCACCCTGCGCGGCATGAAGGCCTTCCGCGAGAACCCGCCTGCGGCGATCATCGTCGCCTATGGCACCAACGATTGGGCCCATACCGAGCGAGAGCGCGACCTCGTGGAGAATATGACCAAGTATCTCCAGAGGCTCGTCGACAAGTTCCCCGATACGCCCATCTTCGCCGTGAGCCCCATCTGGCGCGCGGACGTCGGCAGCGAGCAACCTCACGGCCGCACCCTCGCGTGGGTGCGCAGCGTCATGTGCGACGAGTGCGCGCGTCTTGGCATCGAGTACATCGATGGTGCGGAGCTTGTCGCCGCGGATCCCGCGCTCTATGCGGACGGCAGGCTCCACCCCAACGCCGATGGCGCCCATCTCATGGCCGAGGGCATCCTTCGCGCCCTCGAGGAGCGTGGGCTCGTCGTCGCTCTTGGCGGCCGCCACGATGAGCCTCGCGAGCTTGCGGATGCCCAGACACTGCTCCGCTCGGACGCTCCGCGCGACCAGCGCGAACTCGAGCAGGCTGTGAGGACGATCTGGCGCCTTCGCCAGAACGATGGCTGCCCTTGGGATAGGGAACAGACCCACGCGAGTATCGCGAAGAACATGATCGAGGAGGCCTACGAGGCGGTCGACGCGATTGAAGCCGGTGACGCCGCGCACCTGCGCGAGGAGCTTGGCGACGTGCTCATGCAAGTCCTCCTCCACGCCCAGATTGCCGAGGATGCCGGCGAGTTCACCTTTGCCGATGTCTGCCGCGACCTCGACGACAAGCTCGTCCGCAGGCATCCGCACGTGTTTGGCTCCGGCGTGGCCGCGCATGACTCCGCCGAGGTGCTCGACATCTGGAGCAAGGTGAAGCTTGACGAGCGCCGCGACGCGGAGCAGTCCGGCTCGACCTCGAGCCTGCTCGACGCCGTCCCTCGCGCGCTTCCCGCCCTCATGCAGGCGCAGAAGATCTCGAAGAAGGCTGCCAACTGCGGCTTTGACTGGGAGACCACGGCCGACGTCTGGGCCAAGGTCGATGAGGAGCGCGCGGAGTTCGCCGCTGAGGAGACGGGTTCCGAGGGTGCGCTCGAGGAGTTCGGCGACGTGCTGTTCTCCGTCGTGAACGTTGCCCGCAAGGAGCACATCGATGCCGAGACGGCGCTGAGGCGTAGCTGCGAGAAGTTCCGCGAGCGTTGGGCCGCTATGGAGAAGGCCGCCGCCGAGAAGGACCAGTCGCTCGCCGACGTCTCTCGTGAAGAGCTTGAGCAGCTCTGGGCCGAAGCGAAGAGGGCGGGTAGGTCTGACTCCTAATCTGTCATAATCGATAGAACGCGTAGGCGCGACCATAACCGCAACATGTGCCCAAACACAGCAGAAACGAAGCAGACGCCACATGAGTGCAAGTAATTCCATTGTCCTAGGACGTTATAACCGCACGAACACCCGTGCCTCCTCTGGCTACGGGCGCTCCTCAAGTGCGTCGAACCCGAGCTTCAGCTCTTACGAGGGTCGCCGCTCGCGTGAATCGGCGGGCTCCGGCTCGCGAGAGAGCCGTCGCGCGTCCTCCAGCGGCACCTCCGCAGCGTATCGCGACGCACCGCGTCGAGAGCGCGCTCGCGGTGTCGTCGCCGCGAACAAGCCGTCCCGCGAGGCCTCCTCTCGTGGCCGTTCGGTGTCCGGCCACGCCGCGTCCGAGGCCCGTCGGCGCACCGCGGGGGAGGGCGAGGGCGGTCGCCGCGCCGCGAACGTCGTCTCGCGGGCACAGGGAATACTCGCCTGGGCGATGGAGCATCGTGCCCTTTCCATCGCGCTCGTTGTCATCGTGGCGCTTGTGCTCATGCTCTATCCGCCGATCAAGGCTCTCTATGGAGCATCGCGCACCAACGCGCTTCTCTCGACCCAGCTCAGTTCCATCACCGCCACCAACGACACCCTCCAGGGAGAGGTCGATAACCTCATGACCCGCGAGGGCATCGAGGACGAGGCTCGTCGTCGCGGCTATGTGGCGGAGGGCGATACGCCGGTAGACATGTCGGGTGTCGAGGATTCCGGCGGTGCTTCGAGTGATTCGACCGTCTCGACGGACGAGTCCGCCCCGGCGGCAAGCGACCCCTGGTACGTCTCCGCCCTTGACTTCATCTTTGGATACAACCCCGCCGATCAGGGGGTTTCCCAGTGAGCCGCGTTGCCGTTATCGATATAGGCACCGTGACGGCGCGTCTTGGCGTCGCTGACGTCGCGGCCTCGCGCGTCGAGCGCTGCGCCAAGACGTCGGCCATCTGCAGCCTTGGCGAGGGCGTTGCCGAGACGGGCATGCTTCGCGAGGATGCGTGCGCGCGCGTGCTTTCGTGCGTTGATGGCTATCTGGCCCAGGCTCGCGAGTCTGGTGCCGAGGTGGCGTGCTGCACGCTCACGAGCGCCGCGCGAGACGCCGCGAATTCGAATGTGCTGCTTGATGGCCTCGCGGAGCGCGGTATCGTCGCTCAGGTCATTCCCGGCGAGGTGGAGGGATCGCTCACGTTCCTCGGCGTGGCCCAGGACTTTCGGGCGTCGCGCATCGTCGTTGCGGATAACGGCGGCGGGTCGACCGAGGTGGCCGTGGGGGTGCTCGATGGCGTGCGACCCGGTGTGACGCTTGAGGCCGTGCGTTCGCTGGATGTGGGCTGTCGCCGCGTGACGGACCTCTTCCTCTCTCGCGAGGATCCACCCTTGGCCACTGCGCTGGAGGAGGCTCGCGCGTTCTGTCGCGAGGCTTTCGAATCCGGCCTCCCCGGCGAGGCGCGCGATCCGGAGCGCCTTGTCTGCGTGGGCGGTACGGTCACGACGCTTGTCGCCATCGACGCGAGACTCGACCCCTATGACCCGGCGTTCGTCCATCTTCAAACGCTTACGCTTGACGAGGTGGATGAGCTGGTCGGGCGGCTTGCCTCGCTTCCTCTGGAGCAGCGCCGCGGGGTCGTGGGCCTGCAGCCCAAGCGCGCCGGCGTGATTTTGGCGGGTGCCGTTTGCGTGAGCGAGCTCATGCGCGCGTGCCATGCCCGCGAGCTCACCGTGAGCGAGAGCGACTTGCTCTACGGCCTGTCGCTCTCCGCGGCTGCGGCGGCGGATGGGATTGCCGCCCCAGTTTCTTGGACGCCGCAACTCTTCTCTTTGCGCTAAGGTAGTCAGCGCGCGACTTTGCGGCATGACGCGTGACGGCGCGATAAGGGTGCCAAGCACTCTCACGTGACGATGGTGCCACATGATATGGGGGCGTGGCGGAATTGGCAGACGCAGGGGCCTTAAAAGCCCTCGCCGGAAGGCTTGTGGGTTCGAACCCCACCGCCCCTACCAGATGAAAAAAGCGGGACGACGGCTCTGTGGCTGTCGTCCCGCTTTCCATGAGGAGCGAGTCTTGGGAACGCGCGCTTGCTGGCTCTGGTGTGGGCGCCGCGCTCCCGTTGTCAGCGCCGGGCGCGGGCTAAGAGCAAACCGACGTGCGAGCGCGGCTGGGTGCGCGCATGAGCGCGAGCAGGGAGCGCTCTGACGCGCTGGCGTCGCCTCCCGTGAGGAACGGCGTGCCGTTCACGTACGGGATATCGAGGGTGCCGGGGATGAGCGTGACGGCGATGAGGAAGTCGTGCGACTCGGCGAGCGCCGGGACATCGGCCATCTTGCACGGGGTGACGTCATAGGTGCCGGCGAACCCGTGAGAATCGAGAATCTGGCAGACGCGATCGCGTACCGCAGACGAGGTGCAAATGCCCGTGCCGCAGGCCATGAGGATGTGCTTCATTGCCGTCCTTCTAAAACGACAGATACCTGGCGACTCGTGGAGGTGTGATTGCGAGTTCGTTTATGGCGTGGCACGTGCGCACAGGCGTAAATACAATTCGACAAGCGCGTACTTTAGCCGTTTCTCTCCCGTTTGTGTAGGGGTTTATTTGCGCGGGCCGCTGCCGTTCGCCGAATCGTGCGAGGACGGAAAGACCAATGTCTGGGCCTGGTGGGTCGAGCGCGGATGAGCTCTTAGCGAATCTTGCCAACAAACAGCAGGTAGGAATAGGCGTACATCGCGATGCATCCCCCAAGGCAGACCACGCTGATCGCCGCTGCAGCAACAGCGTCCGTGAGGTAGGGTCCCGCGAAGCCAAATGCTGCGACGGCAATTCCCATAAGCACGAAACACTTGCCACCAAAGCGCTGGGTACGGCGCCAGTTCTCCGGGTCCTTGAGGGCCCAGGGAGTCTTCGCGCCCATCGTGTAGTTCTGGCCGATACGGGGCATGTAGTTGCCGATGCCGACGAGCAGAGCGCCAATCAGCACGGAGACGATGACGTTCGTGGAGCCCTTGGCCGCTATCGCGCCCCAGACGGTAAGCTCGGGAAGCCAGCTGATGACGATCGTGAGCAGGGTAAAGCCGACAACGAAGCGCTGGTAGAACTTCCCGGCGCGGGCATAGCCATTGCCTCTGGGATCGATGCGTGGAATCACGTAGAAGAGGACGAGCATCCCGAGGGGCAGTGCGCCCAAGGCGGCTGCCGTCCAGCTTGGCCCCCAGCCGTTGACCTCGCCGCTCGCACCCCAATGGGTGGGAATTTGTGCGGGCAAGCTTGGGAGCGCGATGAGGTGCGCGATGACGTTCGCGCCGGAAAGTACGGCGAGCGCGATGAGGCAGTTGCGTGAGATGAGGCCGTGGGTGCTGTCGTTGTTGGCGCTATTCATGAGAGTCCTCCGTGAAGCCAAGGAACCAACCAATCAGGTCCTGCATGACGGTGGTGTTGAGGCTATAGACGATGTTCTGGTCGTGGCGCTCGTCTGTGACGAGGCCGGCAGCCTTGAGCGTTGCCAGGTGGTGGCTGAGTGTTGGCTTGCTAACGTCAAAGTTATTGGCGAGCTCACCCGCCGTGAGGTTGCCCGACTTGAGTAGCTCGAGAATGCGTCTGCGCGTCGGGTCGGCGAGCGCCTTGAATCCCTCTCCTGCCATAACGCCTCCTTGGTGAGGTGTTCGTATTCCTCTCGGCAATTAGATAGTTAGACAAACATCTAACAACAGAGAAGTATAGCTTTGGTGACGGGGGAGTCAACGGGCGGGTTTTGCATCTGCGGGTACGGCGTAACGCTCCGCAAGTCCATGCGGCGTGACGCGTAAATGTCCATGCGACGCACCGTCCTGCAGCTCCATGCGGCGTACCGCGTAAAAAAGAAGCAGGCCAGAGGCTCGAATTCCTCTGGCCTGCTGCAATGTCTGGTGCCCCCAGCGGGATTCGAACCCGCGATATCCACCTTGAAAGGGTGGCGTCCTGGGCCGCTAGACGATGGGGACGGCGAACGAGAGTATATCAGAGCATGCGGCTTGTTATGCCGCGCTTTACGCAATTCGCAATGAGACCCGGCTTTGGCGTGCGTCGAAGGATTCCGCTGCGAATTCGGTGCTCCACCTACCAGTCGAGGTCGTTATCGCGTGCGAATTTCTCTGCCTGCGCGGCGAAGCCGTCCTGCGCGGTCGCCCACGCGAGGAAGTCGGGCGTGTCCATCACGACGGAATCGCACTCGTGAACGGCGAGCACCGCTTCCTCAAAGCTGCCCGGTTCAAAAGCGGGGCGATCGGGGAGGTACCCTTCGACGAAGGTCGGCCGAAGAAGGGCGTAGGCGCCGCCTCGGCACAGGCTCGTGTACCCACGAAGGGCGCGGCGAGCGGCGGGCATGCGGTCGAGTTTAAACATGAGCAGCGTGCGTGCGAGGTGGTTCCACGCGTTGCCTTGCCTGCCGAATCGTGCGTCGAGGGCATCGAAGCCCTTCTCGTCCTCAAGGCGCGCGAGTGCGATTGCCCAGGTATATCGAGCGCCGAGCTGGTCTGTGGGGTCGAGCTCGATGAGGCGCTCGCACGTTTTACAGGCGTTCTTGTAGCGGGCGGTCTCGAGCCTCGCGCGAGCGATGGAGCTTAGCAGGCGCAGGCGAGGGCGTGCAAAGACGTCGTTCCACTCGGAGACGGTGGCGAGAGAGGCCTCGTCACCGTCTGACATGGGATCATCTGCCCCCGGCGCGGACGGGGAGGTGTCGCCTTCCTTCTCCCTCGGCTCTGTATCAAGTTCGATCTCATTAGCGAGCTCCAGGAGCGCCGCCAGCGAGGCATCGGGGTCCTTGGCGCCAAGCATGGCAGCGATCGTGCGAGCGTCGAGGCAATCCCCGTCCATGGAGATCGCCTCCGCGCATGCCGCACGAAGCTTGTCGAGCCTGCGATTGCGGGAGGATTCGTATCCCTCGTCGTCGAGAAACTCCTCCTCCGCCTGGGTGAGGTCATTGGCGGCGAGTGCGTCGGCAAGGTGTTTGAACGCGACGTCTCCCTTGTGTTCGAGGAACGAATCGGGGTCTCTCGTGACGGCAAGCCTGAGCTCGTCGAAGGCGTCTTCCGAGAGCTTGCCGAGTTTTTCAGCGCGTCGCCATGACAGGCGGTCAATCAGCTCGTCTGCGTATTTCATGACTGGCCCTCCTTGAGCGTCGGGTCGATTGCGACCTCGCGAGCGTAGGCCTCGGCGACATCGGGCCTCGAAGAGACCCATGAGCCGAGCGTGCCACGCTCATTGGCGTCGAAGCCTTCCTGCAGTAGGACCGTCGCCTCGGAGGTAGCGAGGATGAGCTCGTCTTCGCTCCCGGGTGCGACGCAGATGCGGCAGAAGATGCCGTCCGGTAGGTCATCCTGGCGAGTGAGCGTGGTCCCCGCGTTGGGATATGCCGCTATGATCGCGCGAATCTCCTCCTCGGCGGCATCACGGTCCTCCCGCTTGAAGGCGAGGGCCATGCGCGCGAGGGAATACCAGGCGGCACCGGGCAGGGGGCCGTTGCCGGCGGCCTTGCGGGCATCGGCGTAAAGCGACGCGAACGCCTCTTCGTCCTCGAGCTTTGCGTATGCGATGGCGAGTGTGAGGCGCACGCCAACAGGGTCGCTCGGGTCGAGCTCGAGCGCCTCGTTGGCGAGCCGTATGCCAAGACGGTAGCGGCCGCAGACGAGCGCGTTGGATGCTTCGATGGCAATCCAACGGAGATAGGGGCGGAAGGCAAGCAACGTGGCGACATCCTTGAGGTTGCCCTCGGGAAGCTCGTATGAAGCCGCGTCGCGTTCACATGCCTCGCGAACGCCGGCGGCGTTGTCTGCGAGGTAACGGTGGTAGGCGGTGGGAGATCCGCTTGACGCGGCGGCAAGCATGCGGCGTGCGTCATGGCACGAGGGGTCTAGGTCGAGCGCCTCGTTGAGGCATTTGCGTGCTTCGAGGATGATCTTCTGCGCGACGGAATCATCCGTGGCGAAGGGCAACTGGTAGTCAACGAGGTCACTCGCCTTGACCACGAGGTGGAAGGCGCGGTCTGCGTCCGTTTGCGGAAGTGAGTCCCTGTTGGAGCGATAGCGACGAGCGAAATCCGCCGCGGCGCGCGCGGCGCCAAAGGGATCTCGAGGGTCGAGATCGCGGGCAAAGCGCACGCTCAGGCGCTGGTAGTCTTCAAAATGTGGGTCGATGGACATGCTCTCCTCCTTTGAATCTTATGGTAGCAAGGAGAACGTTTGACCTGCGGCGGGACGGGCGTTTCTCCCGCCTTTGCCGCGCGGCCTTGGCAGCACTTGTCTCGGCGTCGCCGCCCGCCGAGCGACAAGAGTGGTCGCTCGAGTCGCATGACTCGCGCGGGATAGTCTTGAGAGCGCGTGAAACTACATAACTTCTGCATAATGTTACGCGTCTGTTTCCAATGTTATTCAGTAAGCATCTTTTTGTTGACACTGTCGTGCCACGCGACGAAGATGCAGAACCATCCACTGGGGATGGCGCGTGGGGATACGCGCCAAGGTGAATCAGGAGCACATCGCAATGAACAAGCAGCTATCCATTATTGAGGTCGTCATTATCTAAGACGGGTGGCTGAATGCGAGCCGCCCGAATCTTCGGGCGGCCTTATGAGGGGCCGCAGGGTGATAAAAACCCAGCGGCCCCTTTTCTTGTCTCGCGATTATCTCTTGGTACGGAAGGAGCTATTTGTGAACGGAATCGCTGTTATGGTCGTTTGTGCGGCCGTGCTCTTTGCCGGCTACATGCTTTATGGTCGCTGGCTGGCCAATAAGTGGGGCGTCGATGTGAGCGCCGTCACCCCGGCTCGTCGTATGGAGGATGGCAACGCCTTCTCCCCGGCCTCTGCCTTCACCGTCTTTTCGCACCAGTTCAGCTCGATCTGTGGCGCTGGCCCTGTTACGGGCACCATCGTCGCCATGGCCTTCGGCTGGCTGCCCGTCGTCCTGTGGGTTCTCGTCGGCGGCATCTTCTTCGGCGCCGTCCACGACTTTGGCGCCCTCTATGCCTCGATGAAGAACAATGGCAAGTCGCTCGCCCAGCTCGTTGACAAGTACATCGGCAAGACTGGCCGCCGCCTGTTCCTGCTCTTCTGCTGGCTCTTCTGCATCATCGTCATCGCTGCCTTCACCTCGATGGTCTGCGGCACGTTTGCCCAGTCCGCCAAGGCTTCCGACGCCGTGAACTACGCCGCCGCCTCCACGGGCACGATCTCGATCCTGTTCACGTTCGTCGCTATCGCCTTTGGCTGGGCCCGTAACAAGTTCAACCTCACGGGTGCTGCCGAGTTCGTCGTCGCCGTCGTCATGGTCGTTGCCATGTTCGCCGTCGGCATGGTTGCCCCGCTGCGTCTCGGCACCAACACCTGGATCGCCATCGTCATGGTCTACCTGGTCTTTGCCGGCGCCATGCCCATCCAGACGCTCAAGCAGCCGCGTGATTACCTCACGACCATCATGATGCTCACCATGATCGTCTGCGCCGTCTTCGGCATCGTCGTCCTCGGCGTCAACGGTCAGGCTACGATGACCGCCCCGATGTTCACTGGCTTCTCCACGAAGTCCGGAATGATGTTCCCCGTCCTGTTCGTCTCCGTCGCTTGCGGCGCCCTCTCTGGCTTCCACAGCCTCGTCTCCTCTGGCACCTCCTCCAAGCAGGTCTCTAACGAGGCCGACGCCGTGAAGGTTGGCTATGGCGCGATGGTCCTCGAGTCCTTCGTCGGCATCCTCGCCATCGTCATCGCTGGCATCATGTGGTCTACGGTCAACACCCTTGGTGCCGATGGCGCTGAGGTGGGTACGGCCTTCCAGGTCTTCGCCCGCGGCGTCGCCAAGGGCATGACCGCCTTCGGCGTCGATAGCATCGTCGCCACCGTGTTCATGCAGATGAACGTTTCCGCCCTCTGCCTGACCTCGCTTGATGCCGTTGCCCGCATCGCGCGCACCTCCTTCTCCGAGTTCTTCGCCTCCTCCAACGACGCTCTGGCCATCGACTCCAAGAGCGGCGCCATGAAGGTCCTCGGCAACCCCTGGTTCGCCACGGTCGTCACGCTGGTTCCGGGCCTGGCCCTCACCTTCGGTGGCTACCTCAACATCTGGCCGCTCTTCGGTGCTTCTAACCAGCTGCTCGGCGGCATGACGATGATCACGCTTGCCGTGTTCTGCAAGTGCACCGGCCGCAAGGGCTGGATGCTCTACGTGCCCGTCGCCTTCCTGCTCTGCTGCACCTTCACCTCGCTGGTCCAGAGCGCCATGGGCTGCATGACCGCTGTCCAGACTTACGGCTTCTTCGGCACCATCCCGGCTACCGCCACCACGGCCGCCGTCTCCGTCGCCGCCACCAAGGGCTTGCAGCTCGTTTTCGCCGTCCTGCTGATGGTCCTGGGCCTCATCGTCGCCGTCAACTGCCTCAAGGAGTTCTTCGGCAAGGAGGCCGGCTCCATGCCCGACGAGGAGCCCGAGTGGTCCGAGATGGGCAAGGCCGAGTACGGTCGCGCCGCTGCCGCTGAAGTTCCTGCCGACGCCGAGGCCGCCAAGGCCTAGTCGGTCGGACGGGTTGAATCTCCCATCTATTTGACTCGGAAAGACCGGGTCCGCAATCAAGCGGACCCGGTCTTTTTTCTTGTGAGAACAGGTGGTGCAAGGGCGTTCTCGCAGATGTTTTGCGTGGATAGGCTCGTGCGTTGTACCATATGGACGTATATGTGTGCATATGAAAGGGGCCCCGTGGCCAAGACGGTATATTCCGATAATCAAAACAATGTCGATGCTCTGGCTGAGCGTCTGAGCAGCCAGACATCGCTTTCTGCCGAGCGCGCCAAGCTGGTTGCCTACGACCTGCTCTGCCGCAAGGCACTCAAGATTAAGTCGAGCGCGCTGGCGCAGATTTTCCGCTCCGTCGATAAGGAATGCGACACCAAGGCGATGCGCGATGAGCTTATCGCGGCAAATATCGTGACCAAGATCGAGGGCAGCGGCATTAACGGGCGCCCGGCGTTCTATACCATCAATGTCGAGATCCGCGATACCCAGGAGCAGCCTGCCGAGTCCGTCGAAGATTTTGTCGTCGAGGATTCCGCTGACGTGCCTGCTGTGGAAGAAGCTGCTCCGCGTGAGCATGTCGATACCGATGAGTTGCTCGATGAGAACGTCGTGCGTGCCTTTACGGCCAAGGCAGGACGCGGCGGTTTTGGCGGGGGTGGCAAGCGCGATGCGCAGCGCCGCGCCCAGCAGGAGCGCTTCCGTCGTGCCGTTGCTCAAAAGGGTGAGACGGATGCCGAGGCTGTTGAGAACGAGGTTGCTGCCGAGTCGCAGAGGCCCGCGAAGGAGCAAAAGCCCGTGGAGGCCCAGGAGCCCCAGCGTCGCCGTGGTGCCCACTTTAAGGCTGCGCAGCAGGATGTCGCGCATGAGGTTGAAGAGCCTTCCGAGGCTGCAGACGATGTTGAGGAGTCTGCCAAGAAGGCTCCGGGTTCATGCCGTCCCGGGCGTGGTTTTGCGAGGCGCGCGTATCCCGTAAGGCGTCAGGAGAAGGGCGAGCCGGCTTCGACCGCTCAGGCCGAGAAAGCCGAACAAACCGAGAAAACCGTTGAGCCGGCGGCTCGCGAGCAGCAACCTTCCGAGTCGCAGCCTGCGGCTGACACTGAGGTCAAAGCTCAACAGACCGCTGATAAGCAGGCGGGGGAGAGCGCCTCAGGCAAGCCCCGCCGTCGTCGTCACCGCGGCGGTCGTGGCTCAAATGCCGAGGCCGCGGCCGAGAAGACAGCGACACAAAACGGAGATGAGAAGGCCGAGACTCCGGTGGATCAGGTCAAGCGCCAGCCGGCGAAGGAGGCCAAGTCCGATCGTCCGCAAAAGCGCTCGTCTGCGCCCAAGCAGGAACGTAATACCCGGGCAGATTCCAAGCGTAAGCCTCATGCACAGGCTGAGCCTGCCGCGGCTGATAGTGCTACCCAGCAGCCCGAGTCGGCCGTCCACGGCGAGGTATCGGCGTTTGCCCTTGCCCGCGTTTTGGGCAGGCAGCTGCTCAAAGTTGTCCCTACGCCTACGGCGCTCTCTAAGATCAAGGAGCAGCAGACTCAAATTGTTAAGGTCGAGGGCAAGGACGGCAAAAAGGCGCCGCAGCGCACTCAGCACAACGAGATGTCCAACCGCAAGATTGCCGAGGAAATCGCAATCATCCAGGCTTGGATCGAGCAAAACCGAGGTGCCGATACGCCGGTTGCCTCGCGCCGCCAGCGTGCCTACCAGATTTTTAACGACGAGAAGGCTTTTGACGGCAAGCACGGTGAGCGCCTGATAAGGCGCATGACCGAAAAGGGCATCAGCATGCAGGCGATCAAGGTCGCCCCCAACCGCCCCGTGCACTTTACGGGTTTCTTTACGCTGGGCGCCGATAAGCCGTTCATTATGGTCGAGAACCTGGACACCTATGACGAGATCGTCAGGCTGCTGCGTGGCCGCAAGCACGCCAAGCTCTTTGGCATCAAGGTGGGCGGCGTGATTTTTGGCGGCGGATGCAAGGCGAGCGTCTCGCATGCCCTGGACGATTATCTGGCTGAGATCGGCTATCGCTTTAACTACGTCTACTACGTGGGCGATATCGACCGCGAGGGCGCGCGCATCGTCGAGCAGGCTCGCAATGCCAATGTGGTTGAGATTCGCCTGCATGCCGGCATGTACCGCGCCATGCTCGCCGAGCATAAGCGTCGCGTGAAGGCCGGCGGCGAGTGCGAGCCCGCGGCTGCCAACCAGGGCGTGCCGCAGAACTTGGCGGCGACGATCAAGGATCTGCCCATGGTCACGCGCGTGCAGTTCCGCAATGTGCTACGCGAGGGCGGGCGCATTCCGCAGGAGATCCTGATGACCGCCGACTATCGGGATGGCGACTCGGGAAGCTTCGACCGCATGCTGAACAACTAAATTCCGCCGGCCCCGGGAGAGCGGGGACACCGGCTTAGGTTTCCTGCTCTACAGTCCTGCTCACGACGGAGGCCACATTAAGTGGCCTCCTGT